>JAZKEW010000051.1:0-5167 GCA_040386785.1 Bdellovibrionota bacterium | reverse complement strand
TCTGAGTACTCTGAATATGATTTAATAAGGAAGACGGCGGGGCAGTTGTTGGGGTGATGGGAAGTTAGGGATGTTAATGTTAGAGAGCAGAATTAAGCCGCATTTTTTAGATCCAAAGTCACGTCGTCTTTAACGATGCACATTCTTGACAAATCAGTAAAAGTGGTTTGTATATTGAGCTTTTCACAAACAAAAGCTCTGATTGCAATTTGATTAGGTAATTCAAGTGGAGTTTTTTTCTTTTCCCACTTACAAATAGCTGCATTTGTGACACAAAAAATATCGCCAAAATTCTTCATATTCATGCCTAAGAAATGTCTAATAAACTTCACTTCTAATCCTGTGATAGGGTAATTTCCTTTAATAATTGTTCTTAAAACTTCTTCTTCTACTTTTTTGTAATCACAATCAACGAACTCCCCATGGGGGGAATTTTTAACAGGGACAAGAACTTTTATGTACTGAATGTTAAAAACTTTAATCTCAACATAACGTGTCATTTTCGCCTCCTACTTTTTCTAAATAGCGTGATAATAAGTGTTTTTTGGTACCTGACACAAATAACAATTAGTCTTTTTCCATCGCAATCAAAACCATCAATTTCCCATGTGTTATCTAAATTTTTCACTGAATTTTTACAGGTCTTTCCAGCATGGACAATATCATCAAATGAAATTTCTCTTTCAGACATTCTTTCTTGTGCGTGCAAAGTTGGAGTAAAATTCCCACTTTTCAAATCCTCAATAACAGAGCTCATTTCCACCCCCAGTTCAATATTAACAAAGTTAATTAACTATGTCAAAGCATGATCTATAAGTCTGCGAAAATAGAGGAAATATGTGAAAGATTATTGGACTCTGAGTACTCTGAATATGATTTAATAAGGAAGACGGCGGGGCAGTTGTTGGGGTTGGTTGACGGCGCAATTAAGCCAAAGGTTGCATTAAACGATCCATAACATCTTTTGCCGGCTTCTTTGGAACGGGGTTGCGGGAAAATGACCGAACTCCTCCTCTTAAGTGATCTGTTACATTCTGACTACTTCCAAATATAATATAAAGTACAGAAATGCAGATCGTAAACCAAACGACAGTATCGTGATCAAACACATCTTCCAACTGGCCAAAAAGTTCTCCTTTTTTATGCGATCCTAGTGTTCCTAAAACACCTGAACTTGTCCATATCGTTATAAAAAGCGCAATGTAGGTGTAAATATCTGTTTCAGCATCTGGCGCAGCAAATAAATTTGCCATACCTGACCAAATTGTAGCGAGCGTGCGTGGAAAATTTGCCGCAGCTCCACCAATAGCCACTGGATAAAAGTAATAGCGAGACATTTGATCCACATCTTTGACACCAAAAAGCTCGAGAATTGATCGTTGAGCTGCAATACTTGAATCTGTACCGCAAAAACAGTAAGCAGTTGTCAAACTAAAAGATCCTAATCCTCTAAGGATATTTCCATAATTTTTTGTTTTCATCATATTTATTATTTTATTCAAAATTATATCAAAACTTAATGCTCCCGCGTACGTATTGATCGTTTTTACAGAAAGCAGGATAGCTCCAATTGCCACACCAACCTCCTGTGGTAACTCTAGAGCAGCAGCCCCTTTTTGACCCGCTATAAAGTGGCTTAAAGAAGCAAAAACAGAGAAAACCCCAAGAGTTTTTGCTAGTGTTGAATCAGGTATAAGACTCCCATTTTCAGAAATGTGCTCACTAAGTGCCTTAAAACTGGCTTCAAGAGCAGACGCATAAGCAAGCCCCGACACGCCGGCGCTAAAACCAGCAAACACCTGAGATTTTCCCAACCCAAGCGCATCTAGAGCCGCCTCAGCACCCTTATAAGATGGAAACACATAAGTAAATCCAGAGGCGAGGCTACCAGCACGTATAGAATACTTAACAGCAGGGGATACTTTTCTTTTGCTCGGGGAATCATCAGAGTACGCAGCAGAAGTACCAGACTCCGCGCCGAAGAGATCTCTGAGAGGAACGCCCAACCCTTCTCCAGTAGCACTCAACTTACTCGCGTCCGAAGAAGATGTGCTTGCATCTGAACCTTTACCCCAAAAAGATGGACAGCAACTCGAAGGAATCTTTGGGCAATAACTCAACATAATCTTTAATCCTAACAATAAATTTTAAAACAAGAACCCCTTTTATAAAACACCCCAAGGGGCCCAGTGCTGGATTCAAAACCTACAAGGAATTTAAATATTTTTCTATTCTTTTTTTAATATATTTTGATTAATTTTTGTGCAATTTTTATTTCGACCATTTTAAGCAAATCTATTTTGCCAACGGAAAAAAGTTCAGGTATGTTGAGCCACCAATCTAGTTGTGTTTGGAATGTGCAAAACCGGCGAAAGCCGCTGTAAATATTGCAACATTCAAACAGAGATGCTAAAATTGAAAAAAGCAATGGAAAGCTCAATATGGAATATTATTTGTTTTCGTTCACGAGGGAGTCGAAATGGCGGTAGTGCTTCCTAGACCCAGAATTTATCTTGACTATACAACTCGAAGAAACAATTCAAAAACCCTAAAGGCAGTAGCCTCCAACGGCTCAATTGTATACGAACGCTTGCACGCAGAAGCAGATGAGTTGAAAAAAATTGCGAACAACACAGAAATAGGAACAACAGCTAATGACCTACTGAAAAAAGTTGAAAACCTGTTTACAGAACAAACAACAGCGGAGAAAGTTACTTCTAGCGCACCTCAAATGAAAATTTGCTCGGCACAAATCCGGGAAAATTTTCAACATATTAATGGCGAAGACGCAAAATTAGCTTTCGTTAAAAAACAAATTTACATTTGTGCAAATGAACTCTATCGGTGCTTAGAAAAAATCTCTTTGAAAGTAAAGGAAGAAGCAAAAAAACGTGTTTATACATTTCGTGATGCCACTAAAAAATTGAATAAAGAAACTCAAAAATTATACGCTCAAGACACTGGACAACTGAGATATAGCTACTCTAAATACACTAGATTTCTTGAAGCAGAGAGAGCATGGAAAAGTGCTTTAAATAGCTTAGATCTTAAAGAACAAGATTTTCTTCCAAGCCTTTCTCAGAAAGATAAAGAAGAACTTGAGCAAGAGATTAATACACTAAACCTGAGCTCAAGTAACATGCTTATTAACCTTCAGGAGGTTAAAAATATTCTTAAACAAAAAATGACGAAGCTTAAAAATAAAATTTCTTGGGATCTCTTATCAGAATCTCTTCTTGCTCAACCAGAAAAAATGCTTCTCTGTTTTGAAATTGTTGAAAACAGTTTAGAGTGGGATGCTCTTGACTGTGCAAGTTCAGCGTCGCAAAAAGGAATTTATCGAGCAAACAAGGAACAATCCTTGTCCAATAAGGTTGTTCAAAATCAAGGCTCACCCAATGTGAAGGCCGTTCATCCTGAAGAAAAAACAGCTTACGAAGCAGTTAAAGCTTATTTTGAGGTGTCTGCTTTGTATAATAATTTTTTGAGCCAATATAGCGAATCTATACCAAAAAAAATTCACAAAGTTTTTGAAAATAAAATGACTCTCATTAAAGCACGAATTGAGTTTCAAGCAGCTGCATTTGAGTTGGAAGAAGTGTTGAAGCAATCGTATAATGAAAAACATCCAACACATCTTCTTGCAAAAATTGCAAAGCTCAAAGCCAAATGCAACGAGGCTAAATCGAATTTAGCTGCAGTCTTGAAAAAAATAAAAATTGCTAAAGTATCAGCAAGCATAGATGAAATTAATGAAAAAATTGATAAAAAATGTAGAGATTTTTATACAGAATTCAATGAATTTAGCTTAAATAGTGTTATGGAAAAGTTACAAAAATTGGACAAACCACAGTTAAATAATCCTCCAGAGGAGAAAAAAGAAGAACAAAAATATATTCAAAAGATGATTGATGCGCTTGAAAAGAAGTTAGAACAACTACTTCAAGAACCAGGATCGAAACCACTGGACGACGCTCAGCAAAAGCAACTTGAAAGCATATTTGAAAGACGAGTGGTAGACCAATTGAAAAAATTTAGCTCAGATAAACACACAGAAAAGCTCGAGGCATTGCTCAATAAAATAAATGGCTCAAGTTCTTCATTAAAATATAATATTCTGAAAAAAATATGCGAAGAAAAACTTCAAAAACTCTCACAAACTAATGCTTGAAAACATTATGACGATATGCCATAATGACACAATGGCAAAATCACTGTATGGGAGGTCTACCATGGCTACAATACAACAAAAAATTCCTCAAGAAGTACGGGTTGATCAAGCAGGAAGAATAACCCTAGGCAAGTCATTAAACGGAAAAATGTTCAAAGTATCTGTCATTGAAACGGGAGAAATTCGTCTAGTGCCAGCGAGAGTCGTACCAGACAATGAAGCCTGGTTTTTTGAAGATCCTGAACGAGTCAAATTATTTGAGAGCTCTCTTAAACAATCACTTTTGGGAACAGAAAAAGAGATTTCGTTAGAGGAGTTGAACGACTTGTGACTCTTTCAAAAGAAGATAAAGAAAAACTGCTTGAGTTACAAAAGCAACTCGAAAAAAAATTTAAAATATTTCTTACCGATGAATTCCGAGAACAGTTAAAAAATATTAAGAGTAATCCAACTCAATGTGGACTAGAGTTTCAAATCAAAGCTGCAATTACGAAACTTGCTCATAGTCCAAAATATAAAGGACTTAATAGTCACAAATACGATTCACTCAATGAAAAATACCGTTGTGAAGTGTGGGAATCTTACGTTCAAAATAATACACCAGGAACTTGGAGATTATTTTGGAGATATGGAAAAGAAAAAGATATGATAACTCTTCTCCTCGTGACTCCTCATCCTTGAATTGAAAGCCCAACATGCTTAAATCCCAATCCGCCCTCGTCCCCAAAGCCCTCCACGGCGAACGCTTCGACGTTGCAGCCGCGCAATTATTTTCCGACATCAGTCGCAAAAAAATAAAATTAATCCTCGACTCCGGTGGCGCCTATATCAACAAAAAAAGAATTCAAATAGCCAAATACGCCGTTAAACAAAACGACAAAATAGAAATTTTTTGGGAGGAAGCAGCTCCACAAAACAATGAAAACAGGGTGACAAATAAAAAATCTTCCTTTCAATCTTTTCTCACAGACAAAAATTTAATTTTTGAAAACGAAA
>JAZKEW010000050.1:2137-5294 GCA_040386785.1 Bdellovibrionota bacterium | reverse complement strand
ACGAAGCTCGTCCTCAAGGTGAAAGACCTACGGGCGGCTACGGACAACAGGATCGCGGCGGCCATGAGCACCGTTCTCGCGGGTTTAACGCAAGATAATTTTTAGTTTAAAATTAATTCCTTTTACAGTTTAGTGCAAGCTAGGCTGTCGTTTTTCTGCATCGAATCCATGAATGCTTCACCACTAATGAAGTTATTCCGGTTTTCAATGAGTTCCCTTACAAAAACAGTGTTTTGTTTTTGTACTTTTTATGTTCTTGGCACTACAAAATTTGTAAGTGTCATTTGGAGGCTTCAGTTTCATGTCAAATAAAAAATTATACGTAGGCAACCTTAACTTCAACTGCGCAGATGAAGAGCTTCACAACTTATTTTCCCAATACGGAAATGTGGTAAGTGCTCGCGTTATCAAAGATCGCGATACTGGTAGAAGCAAAGGCTTCGGCTTTGTTGAAATGGAAGATGCAGACGCTCAAAATGCAATCCAAAATTTAAACGGCTTCTCATTATCCGGCCGCGCAATTAGCGTTAACGAAGCTCGTCCTCAAGGTGAAAGACCTGCAGGCGGCGGCCGCGGTGGCGACCGTGGTGGTTACGACAGTGGTCGTTCTCGTGGTTTCAATCGTTAATTTTAATGAATTAGCGTTAAAAAAAGCCCCCTCCGTTTTATAGCGGAGGGGGCTTTTTTTGTTATCTCTTGTTTTATTTTAATAAATACGTCCTTTCTTTTTAACTCTTCAAATAGAACTTGCCCTAGATTCAGCTTTGAGTTCGGGAGTAGAAATGAAAGAATTAGAAATTAAGTTCATTTCTTCAGATATATTTTGAAAAGCCCCATGAAGCTGCCATTTGTCCTCTTGAGACAGTGTAATACTGTTTAGACGAGAAAGTTGTAGCTTTAATTTTTGCAAAGTCTCCACAATATTTTTTGCTGATAAAGTATTTTTTTCTTGAGTGGATTTCGGTGAAGAACCCAGTATTTTTTTTGCAACTAAATCTCGCAAACTTTTGACACTGAGATTTTTTGGGGTTTGAGTAAGTAATTCATTTCGTACCTCTTTGGCAAGGGGGAGCAACGCTTTAAAATGTTCGAATCCAAAATCTTCTCTTTGATGTGATGTCACATCAAATTCTTGTGATACTCGAATGTACTGATTCGCTGTGGTGTAATTCATGTTCAGTGTTTCATCGCAAAAAATAGCCCAGCCTCGTTTGTTGTCTAAATAGAATCTTCCTTTTATTTCAGAAACTAGTTTACCCTTAAGAAAGAAAGCATCGGTTTGTGCTTGATCTATTTTATTAATAAAGGAGATGTAATCTTGTTCTTGCCAAGATCCTCTTTCTGCCTTAAATAAATCTAAATTATATTGTATTTTCACAAATGAATAAGGAGCGGTCGTATTTGCAAGAGCTTGATTTTTTTCCTCTGCTACGGAATGAACTTGCTTTAGAGGAGTTACTTTTTGAACTTCCTCAGCTTTTGTATCAGTTTTAATATCAAGTTTGATTGGTGCTGTTTCGGTGCTTTCTTCTGTTTTTGAGAAAAGCCCACGCAAAGCTTTTTTTGGTTTTTGAGAATCCATAAATATTTCCTTTCTTTATTTTATTTAGCTGCAAGCAATTCAGTTGATTTGTTGACAAGGGTATTTTGTTGACAAATTTCTTCACTCAGATTCATGTAATCTTCAGAGCCCGTGCATGTGCTGTCGAAGTGAATAATAGATTTCCTGGCTTTTGCAGCTTCTGCGATTTTTATGTTTTGTCTAATCGTTGTTTTAAATACAACGCCATCAAGACTATCCATTGCGTTTACCTTATCAACAATTTCTCTCGAAATTTTAGTTCTTGCATCAAACATAGTGACAATGAGACCTGTTACCTTAAGAGTTGTATTGAGTTCTTCTTTTATAAGAGAAATTGTTTCAAGTAGAAGTTGTAATCCATCAAATGCAAACGGGTGCGCTTGCAAAGCAATGAGAACTTCATTTGAAGCATTGAGTGCGTTGATGCTTAAAAGTCCTAAACTGGGAGGAGTATCTATAAGAATGTAGTTGTATAGAGAATGAAGAGGTGCAATTGCTTTCTTTAATTTGTTTTCTCGCCCAATTTCTCCTGCCATACGGCTTTCGAACTCAGAAAGATCAATAGAACCTGCTGCAATATGTAGATTTTCATATTGAGTTTCCAAAATAACATCTTCCAAAGAAGTTTTTTTAGGATCAACGAGAAGATCAAATATGCTTTTTTCAACATCAGCCACTGAAATTCCTAAACCTGTGGTTGCGTTGCACTGTGAGTCAAGATCAATAAGGAGAACTTTTTGCCCCAATTTTGCTAAGCCGGCAGCAACATTGATTGCTGTAGTGGTTTTTCCACAACCACCTTTTTGATTGCAAATAGAGATTATTCTTATTTTTTCCGGGGGAGTGAACTTTTTTATCTTTTTGGCAGACGAATCCTGTTTGGTAGCTCCAGATCTCTTCATTTTTTTCTCTGACATTAATTTTTCCCTTCTATATCAAATGATATATGTTATTAAATAAAAATTATTGTATAACAATGCAGCTAGACAACGGAGCGTAGTCTAGCATAAATAATAAAATAGGTTAAAAAATGTTATTAAAAAGAATAGGTTAAATTATTGGTGTGTTTGTAATGATTTTAAGTTATTTTGAAGTTGATTAAAACTTAATCAAACCCCATTATTCTATAAACAGGTGTATTTAATTCTGGAGTAGCCCTACCAGAATGTTGCGAGTCTACAATAACATGAACAGCATTCGGTGCTTCCAAAGACATGTAAGCAATATTTAAATATTCATTTTCAAAGTTACCAATAATTTCAAAGTTATCAGAAATAGTTTTTATTGCCTCGGATTTAAATATTTGGTCATCTATAAAGGAACTTTTTTTCAATATAAGGTTCTCTTCTTTGAAAGGAAACGAATATTTCATCAATTGTTCAATAGTTCCTTTGCGCATTAAATTAAAATGGCGGCCAGTTAAATAAAAAATATGAATGTCGTGTTCATATATTTTATTTAAAAAGGCGTCACTATTTTTGATAAGCGTGTCATAAGTTAGTAAACTTTTCCCATCAAAAAATTTTTTCTTCCAACTCCGTTCAATGGAACTAAATAAATTCATGACCTCTTGGT
>JAZKEW010000050.1:0-2127 GCA_040386785.1 Bdellovibrionota bacterium | reverse complement strand
GAAACCTGCATTTTCAAAGGCGTGTGACAAACTATAGCCAATGTGTTGATAATTTATTTTCGTGGTTTTTTGAATGAGGTTTTTATTAAACTGTTTTGCAGTTTCAGAAGAAAGCCATTCTTGTATAATGCCCAATGTTCTATAACCAACGTCAAATAAAGTTCCGTCTAAATCAAAAACACAGGCTCGAGGTTTTTTACTATTTTTCGCCTTCTCAACAATAAGCTCAAAGACTTCATTTGAAGATGAATCTCGAATGTCCCAAAGCTTGGGCTCTGAGCGGTATATTCGACTTCTTGGATGAGGGTGTGGGAGCCCTGCAATGACCTGTTCGTTTAAAAAATTTTCAAGAGTGTGTTTTATAGAATTAAATGCTTTGTCTAAAACAGCGTGGTGAGTTGGATCAGTCTCGTTTTTAATAATATTGAGTTCGTTTTGAAGACTATGCCAAAGTGTATTTAAGTCCATATACATTATTCTTTCTTTATCACATGGGTTCTAATAATTTGTGCTCCATACTCAATACATTTTAATTCAATTTCTTTTGATAAGGTATCCCGTGATTTTGGTGCAACAAGAGTTGGGTCTATTTCTAAATGAAAGGATTTTCTTGAAACACCAATTAAGAGCGGAGCGCCCAATGTACATAATTCAGCTATGGACTCTTTTTTTAAAATTTCTAATATATTTTGAAATGACTTTCCAAAGCGGCCGTAGCCAATGCCAGGGTCAATTGCAATGTGGGTTACACCAATTTGCTTGCAGTAAGCTATTCGCTCCCCTAAAAAGTTTTTTATATTTTGTACACAGTTTTTACCTTGAGGTTGCTCAGTTGGCATATGCATTAAAATAAGCCCTAAATTAAACTCAGCAGCAATATGAGCAGTGTTTTTTATATCTAAATTGCTTATGGTTTCATATTTTTGTGCAGCGTAAATATCATTTATGATGTCGATTAAATTTTCTTTTGCAAGTGTATATGCCACTTTAGGGGAGAAAGTATCAACACTAATTAAAATATTTTTGGGTAAAGCTTTTCTCGCCTCTTTAATGTGATTGTAAATGCGATGCAATTCCTCTTCTGCAGAAATCGTTTGAGATGTTTTTGGATTCGTTGCCACACCCCCAAAGTCAATAATGTGCGCACCCTGTTGAACAAAGTTTAAACATTTTTCTGTGGTTTTTTGGGTGGAATAAAAGGGCTCACCATCGCTAAAGCTATCTGGTGAAAGATTGATGATGCCCATCCATAGAGGAAGAGGGGTATGAAACATGGCGTAATTTTAAGCTGGGGTCGGATTTGTGTTCAAATTAATTGGAGCTTGTGACGTTGATTCTTGAGTTGTTCCGCTGTTGCCGCTCCCATCATTTTTTCCGCTCAAAGTTTTTCTTTTTTGTATTTCACGGATGCTTTCAGGCGAAGCGTTATTTTTAATAATTTCTAAAAATTCTTCGTTATCGAGTGTTTCAACTTCAAGAAGAATTGTGGAGATACGTTCAAAAATATCCATGTGGTTAACAAGAACTTGTTTCGCAAGGTCATACTGAGTATTGATAATTCTAGAAACTTCAACGTCTATTTCATGCGCAATATTTTCAGAATAATTACGCATTTCATTCCAATCACGACCCAGAAATGGATTCTCATTTTTTTGTCCAAAATTGATAGGCCCCAAACGACTCATCCCAAATTGACAAACCATTCTTCTCGCAATTTCAGTTGCTTGTTGTATGTCGTTAGACGCACCTGTTGTAAACTGCGAAAATTTAATTTCTTCCGCTGCACGCCCACCCATGGCAAATGCAATTTTGATAAGGAGGTCTTCTTTTGAGTAGCTAAAAATATCTTCTTTTGGCAAATAAGCAGTGATACCAAGGGCCTGACCTCGAGGGATAACTGTAATTTTATGAACGTCTTCTTTTGACTTCAAGTAATAGGCAACAAGAGCGTGGCCCGCTTCGTGGTAAGCCGTCATGCGAATGGTTTCTTTTGGCAAAAATGCGCTTTTGCGTTCTGGCCCCATTAAGATTTTATCTTTCGCGTATTCAAAATCTTTTTCTGTGACCTGCTTCATATTGTTGCGTGCTGCCATAAGAGCCGCTTCGTTGCACAAATTTTCAAGGTCA
>JAZKEW010000049.1:2907-6146 GCA_040386785.1 Bdellovibrionota bacterium | reverse complement strand
AAATCCATCATCCTCGCCCTCGCCATCCTCACAGTATTGCAAAATAAAGATGACTTATTAAGTAGGAATTTACCTTTTGATAGTATTGAATCTCAAGGTGAAAACACAATTGTTTATAAACAAGAAGCTTGGGTTGATGCTCTTTTTCTCATAAATCTTCTCAAAACAGTTTTAAAAAAACGAAGAGTTCATTTTGTAAACCAAGATTTTTCTTGCCAAGATTTGCAAAAAATTACTGCTCAGAAAGAAAGAAACTTAATTATTTTTTGCGCGGGGGCTTGGACAAAACAGCTTTTAATAAATCTTAATTTAAAACTTCCTTCTGGATTTCAAAAGCCCGAAAGGCTCACAATTGGTTCTACGTTTACAGCAAAAAAAGCTCATGATGATCGAGAATATATTTTATATGAGAAAATTTCTGCGGGGTTAAAACAAAAAGTCACTTTCAGTGGAAATAGTTCAAAACAATTTATTTCTTCCTCTTCTGTAAAAATTGACGGTACATCTCTTATTGATAAAACATATGAAACGTTGCTGAAAGAAAATAACAATAAACTTCTCAAGCTAGCCTGTGTGCAAGAAAATCCTACTGAAATAAGTGAAAAAACTGGAGTGCGTGTTGGCTATGGTCATTCTGAAATTTTAATTGAACCAGTTGATTTAGGCAACGAAAATTCACAGGGAGTTGTTTGTTGTGGAGCTCACAAAAGTGGATTTTTGTTTGCCCCAATTTTGGGGGAGAAAATTGAACTATTGAAATTATTTTCTTCAAATGACAAAATATAGAATTAATTATGGGAGATTCTTTCATGAAATTTATTTACGCCTTTTTTTTATTATTTGTCAGCTCCATTGCTTGGGCTCAAATAAACAAACCTAAAGTGTTGGTTTGTGCCGATGCTGGTTACCCGCCATATTCTTTTGGGGAAAAAAATTCAAAAATAGCAGACGGAATTTATAATAAAATTATAGAAAAAGTGTTTGAAAAAATGAAGGACGATTACGACATTACACTCGAACCTTTTCCTTGGCAGAGAGCTGTTATTGCAACAAAAAATGGAGACGCTTTTGGTCTTGTCCCGCCTTATAAAAGCTATACTGAGAGGCCGTGGTTAGAGTATTCGGAGCCTATTTTGACAGAACAATTGGTTGTTGTGTGTAGCGATAAAGATGGAAAATGGCCTGAGAGTTATGCGGGAAAGAATATTGTCATTAACAACGGCTTTGTTTTAACAAAAGAAATTTATAACGTTTTTGCGGGTCATGATATTCATCAAGTTACATCGAAAAATAATGAACAAGGTCTCGAATTTTTATTCCAAAACAAAGCTTCCTGCTACCTTAGTGACAAGAATTCAATTTACTATTCACTAAAACAAATGAAATTAAGTGCCGATAAAGTGCATTTGAAATCTGTAGTTGCTTCTATTGACGGGCATTTTGGCTACTCAACGGACAGCAAAAAATTTCCATTTGGCAAAGAGTTTATTAAAAAATTTAATGCAATTTTATTAGAAATGAAGAAAAAGGGTGAGGTCGAAAAAATAGTAAATAGTGTTTTAAAATAATTTTTAAACATGTCTGTGCAAAGTCTGTGGATTTTGCATTGCAATCCGCTGTAGCTTGGTTTGGTGAGATTCGTTGAATGCCAATTTATTTCACATTTCATCATTGCTATAAAAAAGGATTTGCTATGAGAATTTTAAAAAAAATGTATCTTGTGCTGTTTTACCTATATTTTTCTTCTTTTTTTTGTATAAAAAGCTATGCGTTACAAAACGAAAGCAAAACGGATCAATTTATTGGTGTGTGGTCTTATAGCGACGGTGTGGACACTTATCATTTATCAGTTCGCCCCAGTAATTCGCCGGGGTATGATTACTACCTTCATTATGAAATGCGGTATGGTGCTTGGGATGAAACAAGTCTTTGTAAGAAAGAATCCGAGACTTTTTTCAGCTGTGATGGAGAAGAGTCTGTTACCTTAGCTGAAGATCATTTTTCTGTTACTTTGAGAAGTATTGCGTTGTTCGGCTCCACTCTTGTATTTTATGCGCCAGGGCATCAGCCTTCAGTACTGCCATAGATTATAGTTAAAGGGAATTTTGCAGATATTTATGGAGTATGGTACATAAATATCAGATATTTATGGAGTAAAATAATGCAACGTATTGTTATATTAGAAGAAAATCAAAACTATATTATTTTAGGACCTCGTCAGGCAGGCAAGAGTACTCTCATTAAAGCAAAAATACGCCCTAAAGATCTCTATATTAACCTCTTGCCCAACGCAGAGTTCAGCAAATACAGCAAAGAACCAAGCCGCTTTCACGCAGAAATTCTTCAGCACTATTATTTTAAATAATATTTATCCTCTCATACATTTTATTCTCATACTTCTCATTAAATTCCGCTATGGATTCTTCTAGTGCAGCAACCGATCGAGCACGTTGACTCACCTTCCAAAAATAGTGCCCAAACTGAAACCATCGTGCTCCAGTAGCCACAAAAAAACGAAATCTGTCTAAGATATATTCTTCTTCCAAAGGAAAATGAAGTTTTAAAATTGAAATTAATTTCAAACATGCAACACCATATTCCACACTTTCTTCTTCAGGAGTTCTTGGAGCTTTTCTATTTTCAAAACCAATAGGTGTGACATGATTATTTAAATCTTCAGCAATTTGCCACAAAATCCACGGCCGAGCACAGGCAGCGCGTGCTATCATTGCTCCATCGCAACCAAAATCTTTTATGACGTGAATAGCATCACTGGCTGTTTGAATATTTCCATTTGCAATCACAGGAATTGATAATTTATTTCGTACTCGCGAAACAAGACCCCAATTGGCATCACCTTTATGTTTTTGTGCACGAGTTCTTGCGTGAATAGTTAAAAAATCGGCACCATTTTGCTCCAGAGCAGAGGTAAAAGAAAGTAAATAACCCTCGTCTTCAATTTCGTCTGCGCCACCCCGCAATTTAACGCTAACGGGCACAGGAGAATGTTTTTTTGTAATTTTAACGATATTTGCAGCATAATTTATATCGCCCATTAAGCGCACACCCCAATTATGCTTTAGAGTATGAGAAACGGGGCAGCCCATGTTAATATCAAAGCCAAACGGATTTTTTTGAAGAAGTTTTTCAACACTGGGGGCAATATATTTTTCTTCATTGCCAAGTAATTGCGGTATAAAAAAAGTTTCATTTTCCGCCGTGCGCAGCTCATGTGTTGA
>JAZKEW010000049.1:0-2897 GCA_040386785.1 Bdellovibrionota bacterium | reverse complement strand
CGTTTATATTTGCAGGTGTGTACGATTTAATAAGTTCACGAAAAGCGACGTGCGATAAACCAACCATGGGCGCAATAAAAAATGGGAAAGAGATATTGAGTTTATGAAAACGAGATTCACTAAAGTAACACGGGTTAAAATTTTGCTCCAATTCCAAGATGAATAGCCCCCTTAAATTGAATATCGACAACCTTTAAATTGTAGTCGGTGTCTTGAATACGAGAAACACAGTGAGGAGCCGTATTTGCATTTAATGCGTCGGATACACTAGAACAATTGCCTTCATTTTGCGAGGGATCTTTTAGTGGATATCCATAGTCAAGGCTAATGGAAGCAATATTTCCTAAAATAACTCTCAGTCCAAGGCCTGTCGATACATAGGCCTGGCGCCAATATTGTTTAAAGAAATTTGCGTCATTAAAATTAGGAGAATTGGGATCGATGAGTTGCGCAGCATCGACAGTGCATTGACCTGGTGTTGATGCACTTGGATTAATTTGAGATTTAATTTGTCTATTCACTTGATTGACTTCGTTTGCGGTTAAATAACTTTCGCCCGTATCGACAAATGCCACCATGCCCCAAATGTCGTTAAAACGGTAGCGGGCCTCTGTTTTTAAATACATAAGATTTGTGCCGCCCACAGAAGCTAACTGAGTACTGCAATTTGTGACTCCTGTGTCGGGAGCATAATGAATCCACAACAAAGGGCCTGGCGCTGCTCCTCCAAATGTTTCGGGAAAACCGCGAATTAATGCATCATCCGTTAACGTAGCCCTTCGAGAAGCGGGCGGAGTAACTGTTTCACCATTTCGGTTGGTTGTGTCAGGAATAAAGTCTCCTCCCACAAAAATGGCAGCGCTTAATTTTTTATAAATTGGCAGATGTATGTCTGCTTTGGGTAAATACCGATTGTACTCAACATCGGAACCAAAACCAAAGCGAGCCATGCCGAATCCAAATGAAAAAAGCCCTCCTGAAGTTGGCCAGGCTTTGTTATTACGGCTATCTAAAGAAATTGTATTTAGAGATTCTCGAATAATGAGGGTTGGGCTATCAAGTGTTTGAACAACGGCACTTTCCGAACTTGTTGAAGTTGATTTTTCGTGAATAAAGCTTGTTGTAAAGTTCCAGTTGTAGTCAAAGAAATCGGGTTTCCATTCGGCATTAAGTTTTAGAGTTTGATATTCTCTGTTTGTCAAAGTTTCTGCGGCAACTTGATAACCTGCAATGGCGCTTAAATCGAAGGGCGTATACAAAGGGCCAAGTTTGAATAATGGCTCTGCAAAACCTAAGTTAAATTGTTTTCCCAAAATTTGTTTTGTATCGGTGGATGCAAAACTTGATTGTTGTTTTTCCTGCGAAACACTCGCGCTGGAAATTAAGCGCAAGCCATCACGTGTAATGCCGTTTAAGGAATAATCAGCTTCGAAGCGATACCCTCTCAATGTTCCCCAACCAGGCGATAAAGAAAGTAGAAATCCTTGTCTGCCACGGGTTTGAATGACTATATCTACAGTGGCTTCTTTTCTTTCAAGTGCAGACGGATCAAAGGGCTCTACGACAACCGAGGAAAAAAGATCATGTCTTAGAATATGATTGCGTGCAGAATCAAGAAGCTGTTGCGTAAAAATGTCACCTTCTTCAAGTCCAGAAATCGACATAATTTCTTTGGCTTTATTAAAAGAATCACCTTGCACATGAATTTTACCGAGTTTTACAAGAGGGCCTGCGTCAACTTTTACAATTAACGTCACATTTTTTGTGCCTTGATCTGTTTGCTCTAACGTTTGATCAAATTTGACTTGCGTGTATAAGTAGCCATAGCGTAGCAATTCAGTTCTGACTTCATCAGCGTATGCTTGTTTATTATCAAAATTAACCACATCCCCTGGCTTTAATATTCGAGACAATTTTCTAGTTTTTAAATTCAAACCTTCCGGCAAATTTTGAATTTGAATTTCTGAAAGTATGTATTTATCTCCTGCAAAAGCATTAAATACGAGGTTTGCTTGTTTCCCATTCGATGAAAAACCAAAATCTGGAATAGGGACCTGAGCATCTGCGTAGCCATTTCTTAAAAAAATATTTTTATACTTATCTCTATATGTCCCTAAGTTAGATTGAATAAATGGGGTGGCACTTGAAAAAAATGACGTATCATGTTGCAATTCATCAATGACGTTGGCTTTATTTTCTGGCAAGTCGCCAACAAAGAACATGTCTCCAATTTTAACGAACTGACCTATTTTAATCGTAAATTTTAAAACAGTGTTTTTATTTTGTGCGACAGTTTTTTCTGAATTTGTAATAGTTGTAAATGGATAGCCAAGATTTTTGTAATAATCTACAATAAGTTCATTTAAATTATTTTCAGAGGATAATAAGTCAGAGTAGGTAATTGCATTCTGGTTTGAATTAAGAAAGTCGGAGTTAATAAAATCGTCGTTTTCATCTTTTATTTGAATCGTCGTTTTAGCGCCTTTTTCAATTATTAAATTGAGTTTAGCTCTCTCTTTGTTAGTGGAATATGAAATGTCTTTAATTTTTGCTTCAGCATTTAAATAGCCCTGTCTCCAGTAACTATTTTTTATTTGGTATAGCTTGTCATTAATGGAAGGAACGTCACAAAGTGAGCCGCTTTCAATGGGTAAATTTATGAAGTTCAAGATATTTGCATACGATTTTTCAATAACAATTTGATCAATTCTACATGGAGCACCTTTATCAACCGTGTAAATTAAATTTACGAGATTGTTTGGTTCTGGTTTAATTCGATAACTCTTAACAGTCGCATTAGGGTACCCTTTTAAATAGATATTTTTCTCTATTTTCTTCATATCATCTAAGGCTAAATATTCTCTAAAAATTTTTCCAACTTGTAAGTTTAAATTTTT
>JAZKEW010000048.1:0-7455 GCA_040386785.1 Bdellovibrionota bacterium | reverse complement strand
TTGAAAGGCCTCGCAATGCTCAAATTTTGGAAGAGATTCTACTCGAAAACAGCCTGACAAAGGCCGCCAGGAGGATTCCAGAGAGTGGTTTTTTAGAAGATATGTTGGAAAATCAGCGCTGTCGTCAGACAGTGGGTTTCGCTTGATTAACTTTAAAGATTGATTTGGAATGCGGTTATTATTAGCCAATAAATATTCAAATTTATCTTGTGTGAGTTGCTTATGCCAACGTTCAACCATCCACCGTGGATGGGAAAATTGCATGGAAAAATAGTCAAGAAGAAATTTATCTTTGTCTGGTTTTGGAAAATAGTCCGATTTTTTAGCCACACGCCTTAAAATTGCATTGACAAAAGAAGCTGCATTGGGCACGCCAACTTGTTTTATGGCTTCAACTGTTTCAGAAACCGCAGCGCGTTCGGGAACTCTGTCCATGTAATAAATTTGATAGGCACCAACCCGCAGAGCATTCACTACTCTTGGATCGAGACTTGAAAAAGGCCGGTCCATCATATGTGACATAATCCAATCCATTTTAGAAAGCCACCGCAATGAACCGAACACAATTTCATAAATAAAGGCTTTATCAAGTGGCCGTAAATTGGGTTGCGATGCGAAAAGCTTTTCCAGAGCAACATCTGTATGAATATGGCGTGTTAAAATATGAGTGAGTGCATCAATAGAGAGTGCACGGGTAAGGGCTCCAATTTTAGTTGACATAATAATTTTGCTCCATTTAGCACTTACGTTACAGAGTTCACAGGGAATAAGGATTCTTCTAAAAGACAATTTTTGCAATTCCATGAGAATTGAGCAAAAAGTGAATTGCATTGACTACATTGATGAGTAAGTGAGCCTAGTAGCATGAAAGGTTCATATTTTTTATTGTAGTTTAAAAATTCTAAATAACTATCTTGCTGATTATTTGTTATGATAGATAAAATTTCAACAAATTTTGGCTCTGCACTTAACGAATTCACTGCATAACGCTTTTGTAGCAAAATAACAGCATAAAAGATAGACTCCATCAGTTTTTTTTGCCCCTGTAAAGGAAGCTTTTCCCAGCTAAAAGTGGATTTAAATTCTTTCTGAACTTCGGCATAATTTTCTAGGCTATCTTTTAAATTTAAAAGAAATTCAATGAGTGTGGATAAATATTCTGCTCCTGCGGCAGAAGATATTTTGCTATTTAAACTAATTTGAGTTCTTGCTTCTAAATCAGCAGCAAATGACAGCCATTTTATTTTTTTGTCTTCAATGTTTTTTTGCCAGAATTGTTTACTTGTGGTCTCCCAAAGCATAATGAGGGCTCGTCCCGATGTTCTGTCCCATTTTACGCTCAATCGAGAATAATCTATCGCTTTGGCGAGGTCTTTTTTTTCAATAAATATTTCAGAAATACGACATACGGCGTGAGCAATGGATCGCCTTAAAGGAGCATCAGGAACTCCTTTGTAAATATTTAACACTAAATTTAATTTGTCGGGTAAAAAATTTTTAGAACAAATTGTAAGCAGATGAGTGAGAACTTGGTTGTGTTGAGGTTTTCTATTTAAAAGCTCGAAGGCGGTGTCAAAGGCGCGGCTATGCAGGCCAATAAAAGTATATACTTGAGAAAGTTCAAACAGAGCTCGATTGGTATCTTGCTTCGAAACACGCTCCGAAGTTAAAATTTCCACATATAAACTAACAGACTTCCTAGTGTCTCCCATTTGGAAATAATATCTTGCAGCAGTAAAAGCTTCGAAAACGTGGATATAAAAAACACCTTCAGTATTTTCTTCAATTTTGTCAGAATCTTCTTCAGATAAAATTTTAATTTTTGACTTTAAATTTTCATCCCATTTTTCAGTTGGTGGAGCATAGTTGGCTTCTTTTCGAAAACTTCTTCTGAAGGAACGCCAAATAGATGGAAATAAAATACCAAACACAATTCCAACGGAGAGGCCAGCAATGACGAAAAACAGAGCTTCGAAGCTATCCCATGTTGGGAGAGCCGAGTTGATAATATTTGTGGTTCCATATTTCGACATTTTAGTTTTTTGCTCCACTGCACCTTCTGGTGTTTATAGCATCAATGCGATATGATGGCAAAAATAATTTTAACTTCTAACTTAATTTGTAAGAGAAATTTATGAAGCACAATAAAATTCGAGTTTTAAGTTTTGCTTTTTTTTTGTTCTATTGTGCGAGCGCATTGGCTGTGCCTTTTACATTTCTAAACAGCTCTTCAGGAAATGAAAACGATGTCGATTGGTATTTGTTGCAATCGCAAAATGTACAAATTTATTATGATAAAAATGCTTATGGCATGGGGCGTTATGCGTTGTCTTCTGTGCAGGAAGCCTACCCCTATTTGTCCGCTCTTTTGGGTGTAAAAATTGGAGAAAGTTCAAGCCATTTATCTTTGTTCGACAATTACCTTGTCTCTAATTACTCAAATATTGTTCTTGTACTGGGAGATAGAGAGGAAAGTGCTGGATTTGCAAATCCGGTTACGCTCAACATAGAGTCGCAAATGATACACCCTCGTGGCGCGTCTTTTTTTCAACATGAACTTGTGCACAGGCTTATGTATGAGCACTTTGATTATCATATTGGGGCCCCTGGCAGACTTTTTAGTTTGGCCATGCTGCCCACCTGGTGGATTGAAGGCTTAGCAGAACATTTCACCGAGAGCGTGGGACGTGTGGAAACCGATGCTCTTATTCGAAGCATGGCCTTGCAAGACTATTGGCCTACTTGGGAACAACTCCATGCGCTTTACAATGCCGATGGTGACACAAATTCTCGGGGCTACGCCACTTCTGGCCGGTTTTTAGGCTGGATTTTTGCTCATAGCAAAGAAAAAAACTTGTATAAAATACATGAACAATTGGCTAGCAAAACAGTGACGCCATTTTTTTATTCTGCAAGTGACAACTGGCTTCAAAAAAACTTAAACCATACAGGAGAAGAGCTTTATAAATATTTCAAGGAGACACAAAAAAAACAGTGGAAATCTTATTTAAATGGAATGCCAAAATTGATCGATGCTAAAGTTGGAGAGCCTTTATTTTCAGATGAATATACCTACAAGACATACACCAACAAAAAAGACTCTTTAATTTCAAAAATGACCTTTCATACCAATATGAAAAAAAGTGCTTTTACGGTCAATGTGGGTTCTGACAAGGTTAAAAATATTCGACGCCCAATTTCTGTTGCTGGCTCGTCTTTAATTGCAGTAGAAAATGAAAACAATAGCTTATTTGTTACGTCAAATTTAAGTTTATTTTCAAATTCTAGCTATGGCAATAATCTTGTGGTGGTAAAATTTAAAGGCAATATTTTTAAATTGGAAGATAAAAATATTCTTAGTAAAAAAATTATTCCCTTTGCAACAGAAAAAAATCCTTTTATTATTCAGGAAATTCGTAGTGCAGGCAATGGGGGCTTTTTTATCAATGCCAATTTAAGAGGAAATAGTTTTGTTTATTTTTTAGATGTCAATACGTCTTCTTTACGAAAAGTCATTGAATACGAGTTTCCGGCTTATCCTAAATTTATTAGTGCAACAAACGCAAATGGTTATTGTATTTATTCAATTATAAATTGGGATAAAGAACAAACTTCCATAGAAAAAAATTGTGCAAATTCTACGCGAGTTGGCATTCTTGCAAAAAATAAACTGAATATTCTTGATGGATATGCTTTAAAAAATAATATTTTCCGTTTGACTGTTTCTTGGGATAAGCTTCTTTCTATTGTTGATTTAAATTTAAACAGTCAACAAATAATTCCCGTTGCTGCGTTTCCAGACTGGATGCAAGGTATTTCTGGTTGGGATGATGCAGGTAAAATTTTTACGGCATGGGTTTATGAAAAAGGCCTATATAAATTATATAAGTTTGATTTTGAAAAACTAAAAAATAATTATGCTGTGTGGCTCTCTCGGTCCAATAAAAACCAAGTATTTACTCGACCTGCTTATAAACTCTATGAGGCTCCATTTAAAAAATTATATGCCTTAGCGGCACCTCGTGATGTTGCTATGACGTCAACAACGCTAACTCAAAATGACAATGCGCAGCCACAAAAAATAAGCAACGCTCCTGCACTTTATGATCATAGATTTATGTTTGCTTTTCCTTATGCCTTGCCTGATGTTTTAGGTGGTCCTAGTGTAAATTTAGTGGCAATTCCTTATCAAGATAAAATGGAGCGAGATGCGGTGCAGATTTTTGGTGGATATAACTTCTACCTTGAAGCGCCAAGTGGAACAGTTTCATATATTAACAACAGGCTACTAGACGGGTTTGTTGCTTCTTTATTTGCGGCTCCTTTTTTTAATGGCACTTATTATAAGTATAAAAATGGCGAGCTACATGAGAATTATAATTACTTATTGCAAGAAGGTGTGAGTCTGGCAAATTTAATTAAATTTAAACCAAGCTCGTTATCACTTCAACAAGTGTTTTCTGTCGCGCAGTTGCAACCTTATAATCAACTCGATACAGCGCCAGATTATGTCGGCCCACAAAATACAACTTTGGTTGGTTTAACCGAAAAATTAAATTTTAATTTATTTACCCATGGGTTTTATTTAGCAGACGATGATGACCCTACCGGGAAAGATATGGTGTGGAAAACAGATGCGAGCGTAGGTGGTGGTAAATTTAATAGTTTAGATGGCTCTACAAATTCACAGGGGCAAGCAACAGGGGATCTTGATTATTATAATTTAAACAGCGCTTTTTCATCGGCATTATTTTTTAACAAACAATCAATTACTCTAGCTGGCAGAATATCAACCACGCAGGGGTCTGATACCTTTAATTTAAGGGAATATTATTCTCCTTATCAAACCTATATTTTAGGAAGCACGCAATCACTTAATTATGTGAGTTACCCAGTTCTTGCAACGGCATCTTTGTTCGATTTGAGTATGGGTTATTGGAGCGGACAAACGAGCCTAACCTATAAATTCCCAATTTTTAAAAATGCAGAATCTTTGTTTTTAATGGCTTATGTTAGTGATTGGAACATGTTTTTAAGCATGAATGAGGGTGGAACTTCTCCAAACAAAGATGGGTCCAATTTTAATAATTTAACAACAGCAAGTATTGGCACTGAGTTTACTCTTGATATTAAGGGGTTTCAGCTTTATCCATCGCTGTCTTATAGCCAGTTGATAGAAAAAGCAGGTTGGGGCGTTATTATGCAGGTGAAGATGATGGACTTTATGTGATAGTGTGCTCTCTGTCCATATGGTCGAGCTTTGGTCGTGGTCTAACAGGAATTAAATATGATAAAAAAATACCCTAAAATACCTCTCGGAATTGATGATTTTGATGAAATTCGCACTGGAAATTTCTGCTACGCCGACAAAACAGCGCTCGTAGAACAAGTTGTGGAAGGGTCATTTAAAGTTGCTCTTATTGCCCGTCCACGTCGGTTTGGAAAAACTCTCAACTTAAGCATGTTGAAGTATTTTTTTGATATCAATTATCAAAAACCAGAGGGAATGGGCGAAAAGCATATATTTGAAGGTCTTATTGTTGCTAAAAATGATGAATTATGCACACAACATATGAATAAATATCCTGTGTTATTTATGTCTTTCAAAGGAATTCAGTACAAAGAACATAGTTTATTTTTAGATAATTTAAGAGAGTTTTTTGCATTTGAATTGAAAAAATATAATTATTTACTAGATTCTCCTTTTTGTTCTGAAAGTGATAAAATAAAGTTTTCTAATTTATTATTAAGCAAAGCTAATGAAAGTGAATTGAGCAAATCTATTCAATTTATGACAGCACTTCTTGAACAACACCATAAAGTAAAACCCTATGTTTTTATAGACGAGTACGATGCCCCCATTCACTATGCCTACAACAATGGAACCTATAAAAGTTGTGTTGATTTCTTTTCTGTTTTGTATGGAACGGCGCTAAAAGGAAACACGTCTTTACAAAAAGCAGTGCTTACAGGAATTCTAAGAGTTTCCAGAGAATCCATTTTTTCAGACTTAAATAATTTAGCAGTTTACACCGTATTACAAGAAAATTATTCTTCCCATTTTGGTTTTCTTGAGCCTGAAGTTCAAACCTTATTAAAAACTTACAATTTAGAGCAACACTTTCCACAAATTCAAGCGTGGTACAACGGCTATCGTTTTGGGGAAAGTTCCACAGGTATTTACAATCCGTGGTCTATTTTAAAGTGGCTTGAAGATGGCACCCACACTTTTGCTTCGTATTGGGTGAACACTTCTCGCAATGACATTATTCGCACACTTTACTTAGAGCAACGTGCTGCTTTAAAACCAGAATTTTTTGAACTATTTTTAGGAAATACCATTACAACTCGTGTTAATACAGAAACAACCTTTGACGCTAACCTCACTCAAGACCCTGCCATATTTTGGGGTTTTGTTTTGCAAACAGGGTATTTAACGGTGGCAGATGTTACGAGAGAAGGCGATGAGTATTTCTACAAACTCAAAATTCCAAATAAAGAGGTGGGTTTTGTGTTTAAAAATATGGTGAATGCTTGGCTTGAAACGCTGACAAAAGATTTAGAAAAACCAAAACTTGCTGAAATAATTATGAACTCCCTTGTGTATGAAGACTTGCCTGTGTTTTACGAAACTCTGCAAAAAATACTTGTGCAAACTATGAGCTACCACGACTTTGCTCAAAATTCTGAAAATGCATATCATGCCTTTATGGCTGGACTTATGATTTGGTTAAGCGGAATTTATTACATTAAAAGTAATAGAGAAGCGGGGCTTGGAAGATATGACTTGGCTTTAATTCCAAGAAAAGAAAATGTTC
Organism: Bdellovibrionota bacterium; assembly: GCA_040386785.1. Lineage (GTDB taxonomy): Bacteria > Bdellovibrionota_B > Oligoflexia > Silvanigrellales > Silvanigrellaceae > Silvanigrella. The sequence continues at coordinate 637 of JAZKEW010000048.1, read as the reverse complement.
CGGCGTATTTGTTTGAATTTAAAGCCATTAAATATATTAAAAAAGCGGATTCTGTGGAAGATAGAGCGCAACTAGAACTTGAACAAGCGTTTAAGCAAATAAATGAAAAGAATTATGCAGAAGAATTTGGATTAAAACCAACGCAGGCTGTTATCAAAGTGGCACTTGTTTTTTATGGGAAGCAGGTTTGGATGAAGTCTTGAATCATAACGGAGAAATACTGATATGGCAAAAAAATACCCTAAAATACCTCTCGGAATTGATGATTTTCAAAAAATTCGTATAGAAAACTTCTGCTATGTGGATAAAACAGCTTTGGTAGAGCAGGTCGTAGACGGCTCGTTCATGGTCGCTCTTATCGCTCGCCCACGTCGGTTTGGAAAAACTCTCAATTTAAGCATGTTAAAGTATTTTTTTGATATCAATTATCAAAAACCAGAGGGGATGGGCGAAAAACATTTATTTGAATGCCTTGTCGTGTCTCAAAATGATGAATTATGCAAACAGCATATGAACAAATATCCTGTGTTATTTATGTCTTTTAAAGGAATTCAGTACAAAGAACATAGTTTATTTTTAGATAATTTAAGAGTTTTTTTCTCTTTAGAGTTTGAAAAATACAGATATTTGCTGGACT
>JAZKEW010000047.1:0-2505 GCA_040386785.1 Bdellovibrionota bacterium | reverse complement strand
TTCGAGTAGAGGTCCGGACCCCCAGGGTGGCTAGCAATATAGGTGTTCGCCGATGAATACGGCTGCACGCCCTCACGGAACCCGTACGCAACACAATAGATGAAAAAATTATTCCCGCTTTGCCAGAAGGGCTCACCTTAAATTCCGATTGTTACATTACTGGAACCCCCACTCAAGCGCTGAAGCCTGCTGCGTACCAAATCACACCAACTCACCCCAAGTATCACTACTATGGCGGTTCGGCTACTTTGAATTTGAAAATTTACCCTTCTGTTCATGCTGACATCATCAATAAGTATTTTAATAATACGCTTTGGAAAATCACAAAACCAGGTGAGCTGGCAGAGGACGTCAAAGGGCTTAAAATTTCACATACTGACGACACATATAAGACCTGTTACTCATATAGTTCTGTTTGGTATCTAAAAGCCAGGACGCCAATGACGTTTCGTTACAAGGAGTTCGATGAGAATATCATCCAAATTCATGCCGTTGGAGGCAGTAGCGGATTAGGAAATATGGATGCAGAATATAACATTTCCACAAAAGAACTTATTGAACAAGATGATGGAAGTGTTTATCAAGTCACAAATAAAATTGGTAGTTGTAATATTTGATTTTAAAAATGCTATCTACTGCAAGTAAATTCGCTACTTTTAATAGATAAAATTTTTTCTACAAGAAGATGAACTCGCGTGGAAGTATGCTTAGGAAAACTATTTTCGCTCGCACTTTTGAATCTTTTATGGCTATTTTTTATCGCTATTTTTGCAAGACTTTCATCAAATTCAAGTCCCTTGCTTTTGCTATAGTTTTTTCTATGTTTTTTAATTTTTTGTAAAATTTGATCGATTGTTAAATTTTTATCTACTTCTTCAAATTGAAGAAGGAACCAGACTTCAAAACATGGGTTAGAAATAGCTGAAAAATAAGTCGTATTATTATTGCATTTCTTAAAAACTTTTTCAGCTTTTTCCATTCTTGACTTGTCTAAACTTTCCTTTTCTGTATCAAAAACAAGCCAGACTTCATCCCCTTTTTCTGGCTCTAATTTTTCTGCTTTTGCGAGCATCTTGTCAGGACAGGGCTCACCTTTTGAGCTGATGATTTGTATATCCAGAAAATTTCTTAAACTAATTGCAAGCGATTTTTTTAATCCTTCAAAATAATTTATTTCTGTTTTTTCACCTTCACATAGGATGTGTATTGTTGGTCTTGATAAACTACTTCGTCTTTTTAATTTTTGAAGATCTCTTGGCTTTGCTTTCTTTGACATTCTCAACACCACCGTCCTGATTATTAGGAAATTTAATCATCAGCTCTTGTAAATAAGGAATACCGCCATATCTACCAGACAAATAACCTTTTTCTAAAGACTCATCTTTTCTAGGCTTGTAATCCCACAACGAGCAATATTTTGACTCTCCTTCATTATTTTTTTCCACAAGCCAAACTTGATCTCTTCTCAAGACTTCAAGGTGCAACAAATGCGTATCATGCGAACAAAATATAATTTGCGCACCGTTGGTATTTAGGTCTGAATTAAATAATTTAATAAGTTCTTTAGCTAACAACGGATGCATTCCACTTCCGAATTCATCTACAAATAATATATTGCCATTTTTTAAGCAATCATACCAAGGTCCTGCCAAAGCAAATAATTTTTGAGTTCCTAAAGATTCATCTGTTCTAAAATTAAGAGGAACCAAAGTGCCGTCTTTTTTAATGTGTTTGAGAGATAAGTCCAATGCCTGCTTACCCAGAATTTCCTCTAAATCTTTTTCATCCAACTTTGATATGAAATCTTCAGCTAGATCTTTTTTTTCTATTTTTTTAAATTCAATAGAAAAATCTTTAACTCCCGTGTCTGCTTTAAACAATAAATCAGCAATAAATTTTTTTGCTTCAGAGTTTTCACTTGCAATCTTAGCAGAAAACACAGGACTAACTTCTTGTCCATCCATATCTATAAATCTTAATTTTTCTTTTATCCAAAAAAATAAACTTTTTAGTAATGGATGATTTTCTTGTCCTCCTGCCTTTGATAAATATAAGATATTTTCACCTGTTTTTTCAGATATAGACTTATTTTTTCCCGCAAATTCTTTTTTCCAAACAAACTTATTATCTTCTCTTGTAAACCAAGTTTGTGCACGACCATGAGGGTAAGCATAAAGCCATTCGGAACGAACTTTTTTACTGTCCACAGTAAAACCATATTGAAAGCGAATAAGGTCGTTTTCTACTTTTGATTTTGGATTAGGAGCAAGAAAATCAATTTCAAAAAAAGAAGGCTCATTTAATGTTTTTTCATCTAACAAAAACGGTTTAAATCCTGTAATTCTATCTCCTGTTTGAAACTTTACAGCACCTCGTGAAATAAAATTCTTAATAAACCATAGAGCCTTAATTAAATTCGATTTCCCTGAAGCATTTGCTCCATAAAATGCACTGGATTTAAGAACCTTAAACTTCCCGTTTACAACCTCATGAACTCCATAGTTG
>JAZKEW010000046.1:0-6400 GCA_040386785.1 Bdellovibrionota bacterium | reverse complement strand
GTATTTTCAAGCTTTGTTGCCTGAAAATTTTAAATCCTCTCAAGGTTTGTTCTGGGAATCTTCAAAAACAAATTATTTACTTTCATCTTACAACGCTATTTTATTTAAAGAGCATGGTGGTGTCATAGACTATGTTTGGCAAACTCCCACAAATTGTGCGGTGGAGGCGTGTTTTGTAGATCATTTTTTGCGCGATTTTAATATTGGCACCTTCGTCGTTGACCCTGCTTTGCAGTGGAACACCTTACCTTTTTTTCAAAAAGAATGTTTACAACAAATAATTGATAATCAAAAAACAAGTAAAAATATTCTTATAAAAAAAGGGACAATGGATTTAAACTATCTACAAATATCTAAAAAACTTTCAATGAATGTTTATGAAGTAAAAAGAAGTTCACCCACTGTTTATGATAATAATTCTCCTATTGAAATTATTTATCCAGACACAAAAATTGTAAAATATGATTCAGAAAAATCATTTTATTATAGCGATTATTTTAGTTATGTGGAAAATTATTGTGAAAATAAAATAGAAAATAAATTATTTATTCCGTTGTCGTCATCAATAGAATCACTGAATTTTTCTCAAAATTCAGCTCAAAATGTGAGCTTAAAATTTGAAAAAATTGAGAAAAATAAATTTAGAATATTTGTTGATTCTAACGAACCCCTTTGGTTTAAAATTAAGCTTTCATGGGTGCCTGGTTTTAAACTAACGAGTTATCAAGGTGAGAATTTGGAACTTTATCCAGGTATGGGCTTCATGATTGGGCATGGCCGTGGTGAAATAAATCTTGAGTATAAGAAGCCAATGGTATTTTATTTGGCCTATGCTGTGTCGACAATTTCGTTTGTGATGTTTATACTCCTGTGTGTCTTTGAAAGAAATCAGTCGAGAAGGAATAGAAATTTATGAATTTAACGGAACAGTTTTTAAAGTTTGCCTTAGCCACTGGCGCACAATGGGTTATGTATTTGCTTATTTTTTGTAGCGTTGTAAACCTGGCTATTATTATTGATCGCATGTTTTATTTTTTTAAATACCGCGGTGATTTCGCTGATTTTATTCAAAAACTCACCGACAGACTCAATTCTAAAGAACCCCTTGAAAAAATAGCTGCTTGGTGCTCGGGGCAAAATATGCTTGAAGCAAGTGTTGCTGCTGTAGGCCTTGAGCGTGGAGCGGGTAGCGAAAAAGCTGCGGAGGAGTCTATGATGGCCACCATGATTGCCGCTCGGACGCGGTTTGAACGCGGAATTATTATTCTCGGGACTTTGGGAAATAATACTCCCTTTATTGGTTTATTTGGTACAATTATTGGAATTATGCAGGCTTTTCATGCGCTTTCTACTGCAACAAATTCTGGGCCTGAAGTTGTTATGTCTTCTATTGCTGAGGCTTTAACTGCAACTGCTATCGGTATTTTAGTGGCAGTTCCTGCTGTTATTGCTTACAACTTTTTCAATCGTGCCATAAAAAAGAAAATGGCAAATTCCGACACCACAGCCCGTATTATTTTATCACACATTGATTCCAAGGGTTCTTACAGTCTTATTGGTGAAGGAAAATAAACTATGGCAATGCGTATGAGCAATGATGATGAAGCCATTGTTGACATTAATATTACACCGTTTGTCGACGTGGTTCTTGTACTTCTTGTTATATTTATGGTTACAGCACATTTTATTGTAAACCGAGGTATGAATTTACAGTTGCCCAAAGCGGCTAGTATTGAAAAAATTAAGCGTCAGAAAAATTTTAATATTTCTATCAGCAAAGAGAGTAAATATAGCCTCGATGGGCGTGTCGTAAAGCTAGAAGATATTAAAAATGCAGCAATAACTGCTGTGCAAAGTAAGGAAGAAGTTGTTGTTACCTTAAGTGCCGACAGGGGTGTTGTTTATGATTCCGTTATTCGAGTCATGGATGAACTCAGGTTAAACGGAGTTTCTAATTTTGCCCTTCAACTAGAACCGGAAGAAAAATAATGACTCAATATGTAAATGATCAATTGTGCTCCCATGTTTGGTTAAACCCTATTAAAACTGTTGGCGATGGCGTGCAAAAAATCGGCATTGAAATGGAAATGCATGCTTACGATAGCCAGACTCTAGCTCCAATTGGAACACACCATGCAAAGGTTACTCCACAAATTTTGATGCAAAGAATTCGTGAAAATGTGTCTGGGGCAAAAGAAAAAATAGATAAAAAATCGGGTTTTATAACACTCGTCGACTTGCCTGAAGGAGGGAATTTTAGCCTTGAACCTGGTGGACAAATTGAATTTTCTTCCATGCCGTGTGCAACATTGTCGCAGCTTGCAAAAGAAACGGCAAAAAATTTGCTCATACTAGAACAAGCTGCACGTGGAGAGGTTGTTTTTTTATCACACGGCACAAACCCCGTTGCAGATGCAAACCACCCTTTGTTATTGCCAAAAGAACGTTATAAAATCATGACCCGTTATTTTGAATCGGCGCCAAAAACAGTGCGTGGAATTGACATGATGCGTCATTGTGCCACGGTGCAAGCAAACCTCGATGTCTTTGGTGATACCCACTGGCGTGACGCTGTGCAGTTAAATATGGTTCTTGTTCCTTTAACACAGTATTTATTTGCAAATTCTCTTTATTTTAAAGGACAAAAAAGTACTTATTTGTCTGAACGACAAGCGGTGTGGAATGCGATGGATCCTTCTCGTAGTGGTTTTCCTTTTATCAATCATCGCAATTATTTTTCTGAATGTCCCGAATGTGCTTATGCTAATTGGGGTAAAAAAGCAGGCGTATTTTTAGTGGAAAGTTTACCATTAGAAGAACAACCTTTGTTTGGTGAATTAACCTTCTCTCAGTGGATGAACGAAGGTTATAAAGGAACAAAACCTACTGTAGACGACTGGGAAACTCATTTGGCGACTTTGTTTCCTCACTTGCGTTTGAGAAAATTTTTAGAAGTGAGGCATATTGATGCTCAACCTTTTGAACACACTTTTGCGCCAATTGCTTTTTTTGCAGCTTTAATACAGTGTAATAAAACACGACAAAAAACATGGGAAATTTTGAAACCGTATCATTTTGATTATGAGAAATTGTTTTCTGGAGAAGTGGAAACTTATTCATTTTTGCATGAGCCTTTGCTCAATTTGGCTTGTGAAATTTTGACGGATTGTAAGGAAATTGAGGGGGCACGTGCTGTGGAAGCTTATAAAGTTTTCATACAAAAAAAAGAGGAGTATTTTGCTGCGGATTCTGCACAAGATTTTCTCATAAAACATAAAACAGCGACGCCAAGTGGAGAGTTTTTGAAATATTTGACTATTTAAATTAACTTACTGTCATTAATATTTTCTTGATTTATTTAAAAAATCCTTAACAGATATATTTTCTTTTGGAGTTAAATCTAATTTTTCAATGAAATTTAGCAAATCTTTTTTCTTCATATCAAGTTCTTTTAAAGAGTCTGCTTCAGTCTTAATATCCTTCCCCATACAAATCGCATCTTCCTCCTGTCTATAATATTTTTTCCGTACTCCCCTATTTGAATATCCACATTTTTCATACAGCGCCCGTGCAGCCAAATTCCTCTCCCCCACTTCAAGTAATATGCAAGAAGGCTTTTTAATAATGCGCTGCTCTAAGTCTTTCAATAAAGCAACAGCTATTCCCTGTCTTTTAAAAGAATTTCCAACGCATAAATAATCAATATCAATAGTTTCGTATGTAACAGTGGTTAATAAAAACCCCATAATTTCTTTTTTATTTTCAGAAACGCACACACTCATACAAGAAAAACAAGCATCTTTCATAGGATCATCAAAAGAAGTTGATTCAATAAAGCTTGCAAATTGATTTTCCGTTTGAGGATAATCACTCCCCTCTGAAAGTCGAATAAACACGTTAACTAATTCAGGTGGGTTTACATTTATAATACGAAAAAAATTTGAAGGGTTGTTTGTCCACGTGGATAAAATCATTTTTTATCTGACCGATTCTGCTAGAAGCAGAATCATTTCACTCATTTGTTTAACAGAAAGCGTTCTGTCGCTTGAGCTTGTGCGTACAAAACAGTCATCAAGTATACGAAATTCTTCGAGCTCCTTGCTTTTTAGAATAAATAATTCAGGCCGTACACTTTCTCCTGTTTGTGTATTTAGAATTGGCTTTACCTTTGTTGCTCTATACATTTTGTATATTTCACTGTCTTTTGCCGATTCAATTAAAAAACCAGGCACATTAGGCAATTGTATAAAGAAATATTTTTTTTCAATATTTTTGAGTGCTCTCGTTGTTTTTTTTAAATTTTCATCAAAATTACCGCTAAGAACTCTTATTTTATTAAAATAGTCATACTGAGGCGATTTAGGTTGCATTTGTAAAAATTGTAGATCGGTATTGAGTTGAGAAATGAGATTTGCAAAAAAAACTTCACCTTGTTCCACTAAGGAAACAGGGGCAAGCGTTGGGCTGAGTTGATTAGGGTTCAAAATTTTTGTTAAATCCATAAGATTCTCTATTTTGCTCCAAACAATCTAAATAAGATTTATGTGGTTTGAATAAGGAACGGGGAACTTCAACAAAGACAAGATTTGTTGTGGCTGAATTCCCTATGAGTTCGTAAAGTACAGTTTCATGATAGCATACGGGAATACCCTTGTATTCTCGTTTGGAGAGAAGCCAAAAACGCTCGTCAAAAAGCTGAACAAAATTAACTTTTTTACCGGTATTTGTGTTCGAGTTCGTGTGGGTTCTCAATTCAAAAAAAACAAGCACTGGGTTAAAATAAGCTGTTTTTCCCGTGTCCGAAAAAAATTCTTTGGCATCTTCTGGGGTCGCATGGGGCATTTCCATGCAAAGTTTAATATTGTTGCCATCGGAAACTTTAGCAAAAACAGGGCCTCCTCCCACATCACCTTTTTCTTTTTTTACGACACCAAGAACAGAAAGAGGGCGCTCACAATTCTCTAAAATTAATTTCCAAATTTCAATATTAGACATGTTTTCAGCTAGGGGCTGCCAGTGAAATAGTTTTGAGAATAAATTGTACATGCTTTTGCAGTTTATTTCCGTGTTACCCCTAAAATCTTCATTTGGTAAAATTATTTTGGAAATAAATAAAAGCATTTCAGACAATTCTTTGTCTTGAATGGTTGGGGAATGAAAATTTATACACGGAATTTTTTTACGAATAGCTTCTAAAATTTTTCTTAAGTTATAAAACAAATTAGTTGGAATATTTAATTCCTGTTTTCTTTGTTGTGTTGTTCCAATAATGTTATCAATATTTCGAATATGTAAACAATGGGCTTGTGGAAAATTATCCGCAATATTGTCAAATATATGTAAGAGCTCTCCATGTCCTGCTGAGACAATACTGTACTTTCCATTTTCATCGAGAAGTGGCTCTCCATTTCGAAGAAAACGAACTGTTGAAAGTTTGTTATCTTGTTCAAGAACAAGCCACTTTTCATATTCTTTTGGTTTTAATTGATAGAGAATTTGTTGGATTTCTTTTTTCATTGAATTTGGAACAACAAGTGTTGTTCCAAGGCTAGAAATTAAGTTAATTTGTTCTTCTATTTTTAATTTTAAAAAAGTATCGCCTTCCAATGTTGCTGGCACAATAAGTTTGGGTTTCAAAGAATAATTTTCAATTAAATTGCAACAAAAATCATATGTCACAAGAATTGAGCTGTATTCAACGTTGGGGTGCCCAGCGTGCCGTACAAGGCTAGGTAAAAATGCAAATTGTTCTTGTAAAGACAGAGGGTTGAGTTCTAAGTTTTGTTCTATTTGCTGGCGAACAGCATTGACAAAATGCTGTAATTCAAGGAAAAATCTCGACGCAGCCCCAGCCGCTGGAATACAGCCAACTAAGTGGTTCTGTTGCCAGTTTAGACAGTCACTAGTATGAGTGGAAAGAATTTTTGCCACAATATTCCAAGCTATAATGCTTCCATCTTGTACGGAGCAAGCGTTTTTAATGGAAATTTCGGTATTGATTTCGTTACGAAGTGCTTGTAGGATGCGCCTTTGGTGGAGTCGAATGCGTCGAGCATTGAGTCCATGGGACTTTATGAAGGTGTCATTAAGTAAATTCATGTGTTTTCTTGCCCTTTCCATTCACCAATGGAGCCATATAGCATAATCTTTTTTTTGGGGATACTCTTCCATGGACGATTGTTCGTTCTTTTCTTTACCTAGAATAACTTTGCAAGAAAAAATATCAGAATTATTTGGAGAAGAGAAGTCTTCTTATTATGCAAAAGCTCTCTACAACGAGGTTTATAAAGAAGAGTTTTTTTCTCAAAATTATTCTTTTACAGGAATAAAAAAAGAAGTCAAAAATTGGATTACCACAAAACTTTCTTTTGAAAATAAAGTTGAAATTCAAAATTATTTT
>JAZKEW010000045.1:43312-47378 GCA_040386785.1 Bdellovibrionota bacterium | reverse complement strand
GCACAGGACTGACTCGGATGCGGATTGTTGTTGAAAGCACTGTTTGGTTCGCTTGTTTGGCCGCGACTTGGTATGATTCCCAATTTTTTGTTGGTCCATAGAGAAACCCTGAAATTGAGCAGTCAGAGCTGAGAATGAGGCCGACTGGCAAGGCAGGTGTCACTGAACAGCTTACTGGAGAAAGACCAGTTGTTGTTATCATACTCCAAGAATTGAGATAGCCATTTAAGGCAAGATCTTGGCTATCAGGGTAGTAGGCCGCTGTGGGTGTGGGAGCGTTGTCTGTCCCGGGTATTGGGGCAACTTCTTTCTTTCCACAGCCGCCCAACGATACAAAACTTACAAAGAATAAAAAAGAAAGAAATTTTAGTGACTTGGGTTGAGGCATTGTCATGTAGTGTCTCCTATAATCCCATTTTTGGGTATCAATTGACTACTGCTGTATACCTTGTGTTTCAAGAAGATTTTTTGGTGTAAAAATTCTTGACATCTTTTTTTGCCCATTATAGTTTTCACGCAATCATTAGGGGTGCTGAAATAAATTCGGCTGAGAGAACATAGTTCAACCCTCACACCTGAACAGGATAATGCCTGCGGAGGAAATATGTTGTCTTTTCGTGCGTCTATAGGGCGTGGTAATTTTCGTGTTTGTCGTCAATCATTTTCTAATCGGAATAATTTAGACCAATTTTCATTTTTTGCATGGAAGCAAATTTCGCCCATATATAATGAAATAAAAGAGCTTCCTTTTAATCAACAACTAGCCAGTGGCACTCTTGATCCAAAAATATTCGAATATTATTCGTCTCAAGATGCTCCTTATTTGGATGTTTATAGCAAGGTTTTACATAAGTTATCATCACTATTACCAAATGAAAAAGATAAAAACTTTGTCCGCGTTTTAGCGGACGGGTGTTTAGATGAAAAAGCAGATAAGGTTGAAACAAAAGAGCTCACATCGGCTACGTTAAATTACATTTATTTTTTCAAAAATATAGAATCATCGAATAATTGTGGAGAAATTTCTGCAGCAGTGTTGATTTGTCTTTGGATATATCACCGACTTGCCTGTGATATGCGCTCTTATTCAAGTAAAAATAATCCGTATGATTTTTGGTCTGAGCGCTACTCTCGTCCTGAATTTAAGTTAAAAGTTGATTTTATGAGAGAACTAACAGACAGGCTTTTTATGCAAAGTTCTGATGAAGAAAGGAGGTGTATGTTAGCGCATTTTGTAACAACAGCTAAGTTAGAATATGATTTTTTTAAGGTTTCTTATATTGTGGGTGGAAATTTAACTTACAATGGAAGAAGGAGTGCAACAACATCTCCTGCTTTTAACTTGTTATAACAATGGCTTTTTTTTATACAATTCTTACAAAAATTTTCGATCTGAAGGCAATTCGTTATGGCAACGTGTTTGTTCGTATTTGGAGGTGTCCAATTAGTCCAATTGATATTTTGAAAAATGGTAAGCGTTGGGATATTTGCACAAACAGCGAGGTGTTTTATGCCTCCATCATTTCCTACGTACAGTGAACAATGTTCTAGCAACGCCCTTAATTCAGGAATATTAGGAATAGGGTAATTGATAAGAGCAGACTCTTTTTTTTGTACTCCATTGTACACCTGTAAAGCCATGTCGTATTCATTGTGACCGTAAGTGAAGAACAAAAAATAACCTTTTTCAATTAAAATATTTGCCAACGAAATAAATTCATTTGCATTCCATATTTTGTAATCTCTGCGAGAGACCACATGAAAGGCGATAATTTTTTTCTCGATTTTGTATTGGTTAAAAAAATTATTTGCATAGGTTTTTAATGTATTTGTAATTGGAAATTCAATTTCATAATCATCTAAATTAGAGCCTAGGTGTGAAATTAAACGCAATTTTGTGATGGCAGAGTACTCATTATCTTCGTGTGATTGAATTCGTTTATTATATGCAAATTTTCTGCTTGAGAAGTTAAAGCCGATACGTTCTTTTGCTCTAGAAAAGAAAGTAAATTGCGCTGACTTTGGATTGCAAAAACAATCAATCACCACATCGTATTTTTCACGATTAATTTTGTAATAGGTTTTTAGAAGCTCAGTAAAATTCATTTTATTTTTGATAATTATGAGTTTGTTTATGTTTGTGTTGTATTGGTATACATGTGAACCCAATGTTTCTGTTAAAAAATGAATTTCTGCGTGTGGGTATAATTTTCGCACTTGCCTTGTAAGAGGGGTGGTTAAAATAACATCTCCCAGTTGTCGGAGTTGAATAATAAGAATTTTTTTAGCCATTGATAAAATCAAACTCCCATCCGCCATCCCGCACAAGGACAGGTGAATCGCCAGAAAAATCAACAATAGTTGATACGCGCAGTGGAACAGGCTCGTCATTTTCAAGTGCAAGCGCTAAACTTCCCTTAGGAGCCCGTGCACAAATTTCTTTCGCATTGGTCCACCAAGAGTTGACTTGATCATCGTGTTCAAAGTACTCATCTGCAATGAGCTCATCTTCATCGGTAACGCTTGTAATGAGCAGTGGATTTTGAAACTCTTCAATAAGACCTTTCAAAATAGGGTGAGATGGAATGCGAATGCCCACGGTTTTTCTTTTTGGGCCCGCCGCAACTTTTGGCGTGTTTTTATTGCATTCTAAAATGAGTGTGTAGGGGCCAGGCCATATGCGTGTGGCAATTCGAAAAATTTGCGTGGATAGTTGCGCAATGTGGCTCACCTGTGAAATATCTTTGCAAACCAAACTAAACGGTTTTTGTTTGGGGTGACTTGGCCGAAGAGCTAAAAAATTTGAATGTGAAGATTCTTTGGCGCTGTCTCCCACGAAACAATAGCCGGTGTCGGTGGGTACTAAAATTATTTTACCGCTTTCAAGCATGCTTGATGCAGTTTTAATATATCTTTTTTCAGGGTTTTTTTCGTGCACTTGTAAAATTTGCGTCACAAGATTATCCTCTGCTACTCTTGAATGTGCTCATTGTTTATGTGTCGCTCACACAAAAGGATTTATCCCTCATGGATTCATTTTATGCAAATTTTATTGAAGATGTAAAAAATATTGTCTTCGAAGATCGTTTTATTTTTGATGAACGTCCCCAAATGGCTTGTGAGCAAACCCTTGAAGTTTCAAAAGATGATATAGTCAAAGTTATGCAATTACTTCATGATAAACATGGGTTTAATTTTATGATGGATTTGTGTGGAGTTGATTGGCCAGAACGAGAAAAACGTTTTGATGTCGTGTATCATTTATTAAATTCTTCACAAAAAAAACGTTTGAGAGTGAAGGTTCAGGTTGCTGAAAATGATTCCGTTCCCACTATCAGCTCAATTTGGCAAACGGCCAATTGGTTTGAGCGTGAAGCTTTTGATATGTACGGAATTCAATTTGCAGGACACCCTGATTTACGTAGACTCCTCACTCATCATGAGTTTCAGGGGCACCCACTTCGTAAAGATTATCCTGCCGATCAAAACCAACCCATGACGGGCGAGCCCGTTGAAAATGTTTTTGAGCGTGACCGCGAACGTTTAATGAAAAAATACAGTGACGAAGATTTAATGTGGATTAATATTGGTCCAGCCCATCCTGCAACGCATGGAACTTTGCGCTTTATGTCCGTCATAGACGGAGGTGAACGTATTGTTGACATGGATGTTGAAATTGGATATTTGCACCGCTGCTTTGAAAAAATGTGTGAAACACATAATTATAATCAAATTATTCCATATACAGACAGGTTGAATTATTGTTCTTCTCCCATGAATAATAGTGCCTTTTGCGAAACCATTGAAAAATTAATTGGAGTTAAAGTCCCTCCACGGGCGCAAGTTTTGCGCATGCTCATTGATGAACTTTCTCGAATTATGGATCACTATGTCTGTATTGGTGCTAACTTAGTTGACTTGGGTGCTCTCACGGGTTTTTTCTATTTATTTGAAGAGCGGGAATATATTTACTCCCTTTTTGAAAAATTATGTGGAGCACGACTCACTGTGTCGCTTATGCGTATAGGGGGCATGGGTTTTGACTTGCCCGAAGGTTGGCTTGACG
>JAZKEW010000045.1:34919-43302 GCA_040386785.1 Bdellovibrionota bacterium | reverse complement strand
CTACTGGAAATTACAAAAGAATATCAAGCATGTGAATGCAAAATTGTTGTGGACAAAATAGAAAAAAGACATGCAGAAGTCGAAAAGTTAGTCACTGAAAATAGAATATTTATACAGAGAACAAAGGGAGTGGGAGTGCTTTCTAAGGCTCTCGCCGTCCAATATGGTTACACGGGGCCATGCTTAAGGGCATGCGGTTTTGAGTATGATATTCGAAAAGAAGAGCCATACTGGTATTACGACCAAGTTGATTTTGATGTTCCGGTTGGCAGTAACGGCGATACTTACGATCGTTACCTTGTGCGAATGGAAGAAGTTCGGCAAAGCATTAAAATTTTACGATGGTGTTTTAAAAACATGCCAGGCGGGGAAATTCAAGTTTCTGACAAAAATATTGTGTTGCCTCCAAAAAAAGAAGTTTATGGTAATATTGAAGGACTCATGAATCACTTTATGCTGGTAATTCAGGGGGTAAAGCCTCCAAAAGGTGAGGTGTATCACCGCCACGAAGCCGCAAATGGTGAACTTGGTTTTTATGTTGTTTCCGATGGCACAGGAGTCCCTTATCGTGTAAAATGCAGGCCGCCTTGTTTTGCGCTATTGAGTGGGTTTCCTGCTATGGTTCGGGGTGATTTTTTGGCAGATGCAGTTGCTGCCTTAGGAAGTCTAAATATAATTGCTGGTGAACTTGATCGTTAGGAGATTTTAATGTCTTATTTTTCTGATGAATTAAAAAAGATTATTGAGGGATATCTCCTTCGGTATGAAACAAAACGTTCAAGTATTTTACCAATTTTACATGCGATTCAAGATGAAAAAGATTGGATTTCCGATGCAGATGTTGAAGCTCTTGAAAAAGAATTTGAATTATCTGCTGTGGATATTCGTGAAGTTCTGACATTTTATACAATGTACCGTCAAAAACCACCAAAGCCTTACCGTTTTGAAGTTTGTAAAAGTATTTCATGCTGGCTTATGGGCGCAAATAAAACCATCGCCGCTGTGAAATTGGATATTGAAAATGCGGAAAAAGAAGGACGTCCACTTCCATTTGAAGTGCATGCCGTAGAATGTTTGGGACAGTGTGGTTACGCTCCTTCTACCTTAATTAACAAAGACCGCCACAATAACGTAACACCTGAGCGAGCTCTTGAACTTATTCGTGAATACAGTGCAAAAGAGTTGCCGCAAGCCGCTAAAAATTGTGCCAAGCTAAAGTAACAAGGATTTTTACATGCCAACTATTGCAAATGAATATTTAGGTCGCAAACCTGATGAGTATCGTATTCTTCTTGAGCTTGAAAATGTTCCAAATTCGCGAGAATTAAAAACATACAGGGAGCATGGGGGCTACAAAGCGCTTGAAAAGGTGCTTAAAACTCCAATGTCTCCCGATGATGTTATCGGTATCGTCAAAGCGTCTGGATTGCGGGGGCGTGGTGGAGCTGGTTTTCCAACAGGCTTAAAGTGGAGTTTTGTGCCTAAAGGCGAAGGCGACAAATATTTAATTACAAATTTTGATGAAGGCGAGCCAGGCACATTTAAAGATTGTTATATTTCAGAAATTTCTCCGCATTCTCTTGTAGAAGGGAAAATTATTGCGTCTTATGCAATTGGAGCACAAAAAAGTTATATATATATTCGTGGCGAGTTTCACAACGAAATTAGATGGTGTGAAAAGGCTATTCGCGAAGCTTACGATGCAGGATTTTTGGGGAAAAATATTTTAGGCTCAAATTTCTCTCATGATATGGATATATATTGTGGTGCTGGTGCCTATATTTGTGGAGAAGAAACTGGTTTAATTTCTTCCCTAGAAGGGAAAAAGGGCCAACCAAAACTAAAGCCACCTTTTCCTGCAGTGAAGGGCTACCTGGGCAAACCAACTGTTGTGAATAATGTGGAATCATTAGCTGTGGTGCCATGGATAATTAATCATGGGCCAGATGCGTACAAAAAATTTGGAACTGAAAAAGCGCCTGGAACAAAATTATTTAATGTCAGTGGTCCTATTGCAAAGCCTGGTTGTTATGAAGTTCCCCTCGGTTATCCGCTCATGAAATTTATTAATGAAGATTGTGGCGGTCTCATTGCTGGGAAAAAATTGAAGGCCATTATTCCAGGGGGCTCTTCTGCGCCTGTGTTAACAGCAAAAGAATGCGAGAATATCACGCTCGATTATGAATCTATCGCTGCGGCTGGTTCTATGCTTGGTTCTGGGGCCATCATTGTTGTGCCTGAAGATGTTAGTATGGTTGAAGTTCTTGAAAATTTAATGGACTTTTATGCACACGAATCTTGTGGACAGTGCACTCCGTGTCGAGAAGGAACAGGTTGGTTATTTAAAATGTCCAAAAGAATTTTACAGGGCTCGGCGAACAGGCTTGATATCGACAAAATGTATAACGTGGCAGAACATATGCGTGGCAGAACAATCTGTGTTTTATCCGATGCTGCAGCTGATCCTGCAAAAGCAATCATTCAAAAATTCGCACATGAATTTGAACCATACCTGAAAGGATAATGATCGATGTCAGACACTGTTACCTTATCCATTGATGGAAAAGATGTGACTGTTCCTAAAGGAACATCCATTATTGAAGCTACGGAAATTCTTGGCATAGAAGTCCCTCGCTTTTGTTGGCATCCTGGGCTTTCTGTTGCAGGAGTTTGTCGCTTTTGTATGGTTAAAATTGATGGTGTGCCAAAGTTGCAAATTGCCTGCAATACTTCGTGCGCCGAGGGTATGAAAGTTTTTACCCAAACAGCAGAAGTAAAAGAGGCTCATAAATGGGCACTTGAATTTCATCTTATCAATCACCCGCTCGATTGCCCTATTTGTGATCAAGCTGGTGAGTGCGAATTGCAAAACTATTACATGAAAGTCGGGAAATATTCTTCTCAAATGGAAGAAGATAAAATTTTAAAGCCCAAAGCTCTCGATGTGGGTGATAATTTAGTGCTTGACACGGAACGCTGTATTTTATGTTCCCGTTGTGTGCGCTTTGAAGATGAAGTGACAAAAACAAGTTCACTTGGAATTTTTAATCGAGGTGACCACTCTGTCATTGGCACATTTCCAGATAAAAAAGTTCAACACAATTACAGCTATAATCTAGTTGATATTTGTCCAGTTGGGGCCTTTACAGCCAAGGATTTTCGTTTTAAATGTCGAGTTTGGTTTTTAAAAGAAACAAAAACAATTTGTCCGGGATGTTCAACAGGTTGTAATGTTACTTTGTATGAAAATAAAAATCAGCGTCAATACTATCGCCTAAAACCAAGAAAAAATATGGACGTCAATGGCTATTGGATGTGCGACTACGGCAGAACAATGTATGAACATTTAAATGCAGAGAATCGTCTTGCTTCACCAATGCAATTTGGAAAAACAGTTTCTTTGGTGCTAACCCCGCAGTACACAAATGAAGAATATGAAATTATATTCAATCAATTGGTTGCTCGTTTAAGCTTTATGCCTGTGGTGTATATTTGGCGAGATTTCAATGAAAAAATAGAGAATTTTGATGGTATACTCATGCGCGGTGACAGAAATTCAAATACTGCAGGGCTTATAAAAATATTGAGGAGCCGTAATATCAATCCGGTTATTTTAAAAGGTAATTTTGATGCTCTTTCAGAGCAAAAACCATCTGTTTCTTTTGTATTTGGTCCAGAGATTGAAAAACCGTACTCTCGCATTGCGAGTGAGTTTGCGTGTTTTGCAGAATTATCTCGAGTTGTTTACTTTGGCACATCAAAAAAACAAATTCTCAATAATTTTTCACTCGTAATTCCTACAAAAGTATTTGCGGAAAAAAATGGAACTTTTACAAATTTTAAAGGACTTGAGCAAAAATTAAAGGCAAATCCCCTTGTGTTTCCTGCCATGCTTGGAATTGAAACTATTTTGAGTCAGAACGAGGTGTAGAAATGTCTTATGTTAATGTGAGTCGTGAAACGAGTAAAAGTCCTAGTAAGGGTTATCTTGCCACAACTTTTCTGGGTCTTGTCGAAACAGCAAAAGTATTTTTTCAGCAAGTATTGAAGCTTGAAAAAAGTGCTACGGTCCAGTGGCCTGAAGTTGAATACAAATATTCGGAGCGTTTTAAGGGTGCACACTTTTTAACCAAACGCCCTACAGGTGAAGTTCGCTGCACGGCTTGCTTTTTGTGCGCCACCAACTGTCCTGCGCAGTGTATCCATATTGAGGCAGGACAGTCGCCTGATGGGGGTATTGAAAAATTTCCGGTACGTTTTGAAATTGATATTTTGCGCTGTGTTTTTTGTGGATATTGCGAAGAAGCTTGTCCTGTGGACGCGATTCGTCTTGGGCCCGAGTACTCTATGGCTGGTATGGCCGGTGAGCAGAAGTGGGTTTATACAAAGGACTATTTATTAGATAGAGACGCCATTAAAGCGCAAGTTGGTGCTAAACAACTTTCACGAAAAGATGAAAATGTGAAAGATGAGACGGTAAAGAGTGCGTTGCCAAATATTCATGGCCATCATGGTTGAGTTTGCATTAGGAAATTCCACACTTCCAATTGAAATTGATTGTGATAGGGTTTTTCTAGCATTACCACATGTGATCCTCCCCTAATTTCCACAGCCTTGCTTTTTGGGTTAGGTAGTAATTTCATTATGGGTGGAATATCTTTTTCCCAATTCACGTAGGAATCCTGATCGCCCGCTATAACTAAGGTTGGTATTAATAGTAGGGATGGCTTGAATAACTCAACTGATTTTGATTGAAAAAGATCCTTTCTGCATCCATTTGGACTTCCAGCTCCATCATACATTTGGCATTGTTTACGGTATAAATTAAATAAATTGGTATCTGTAATTGCGGGATTAATGGTGTTTTTGCCCGGGAGTTTTTGAAAATCATCTTCTGTGGAAAGCGGTGAGAATTTTTGATAATCGGTTTGGGGTGGCGGCAAGCCTAATCCGTGATGAATGGGGGCGTATAAAATGAGGCTATTGATCCAATTAGGGTGCTTTGCAGCTGCGAGGGAACATGAAATTGTTCCAAAGCTCCAGCCGAGTACGTTTATCTTATCTACTTTTTCTTTTTGTCTAATAAAGTTAATGGCGGCAAGAACATCTTCTGAGGCATACTTGCCATTGACAATAAATCCATCTTTCGGTTTTGTAGAGCGTCCATATCCTGTGATATCGAGTAACCAAACTCTCGCTCCACTTTTTGTTAAAAAGCGAGCTAGGCTGTAATCTTGGTAGTTTACATCAAATTGATGAGATGAAAATGTTAGGCCGTGGACTAGCAAAATATCAGGTACTTTGAGAGTGGATTTAGCGGTATCTTTTCTTTCTATTTTTTCTAGAAACAAATTAAAATGGTTGTGTTCAAGTGAAAAATGAGTTTCCTGAAAGGAGATTTTTTCCTCCATTCGTTGGGGCTCTATATTGGGTTTAGCAACGACTTCTCTGAAAAATAAATTAAGAAATATTAGGAAAAACAGAGGGTATAATTTTTCTCTAAACATAAATGATTCCCTATAAAAATTTTGAGGCGCTCTCTGTTGTGTATTTCACTTAACGAAGCTGTCGATGGGTAAAGTACTTTAACTCAAAGCAGAGATCCACAAACGGATAGCAGTATCTTTTTATTGTTATTTCTTCTTGCAGTTTGATTAGAAATGTACTATGCATTTGCACTCACGTGCCTAAACACGCACCTGTTTTAGGCTTCTTCCATATCATGGGGTATCATCAACAATGGCTAAAAAAGTCGTCAAGCTTATAAAGCTTCAAATTAAAGGCGGACAAGCAACCGCTGCGCCACCCGTTGGACCTGCACTTGGTCAAGCTGGTGTGAATATTGCTGGTTTTGTTAAAGAATTCAACGCTCGTACGCAAAAGCAAATGGGTGTTGTTCTTCCAACAGTTATTACGGTTTATTCTGATAAATCATTCACCTTCATAACCAAAACACCTCCTGCAAGTATTTTGCTTAAGCAAGCTGCAAAGCTTGAATCTGCAAGCAAAACTCCAGGTAAGGCTATTGCTGGAAGTGTAACGGACAAGCAAGTTGAGGAAATTGCTAAAATCAAGCTTCCCGATTTGAATTGTTATGACATCGCAACAGCTAAAAAACTCATCAAGGGTTCAGCTCGTTCCATGGGAATTTCTGTTGACGGTTAATTAAAACTATTTAAAGAGGGAGATATTTTTTAGTGAATATCGCTTGAACCTCAAAAAGGATTTTTTATGGCTAGAAAATTAAGTAAAAAACTCAAAGCTGCTAAAGCTAAAGTTGATGAAACAAAACAATATTCTGTTTCTGAAGCTTGTGCACTTGTAAAAGAAATGGCTAGTGCAAAGTTTGACGAGACTGTAGAAATTGCGATGAATTTGGGTGTTGATCCTCGCCACGCAGATCAAAATGTCCGTGGCGCTGTGGTCCTTCCAAATGGCCTTGGCAAAAAGGTGCGTGTTCTTGTTTTTGCTAAGGGCGAAAAAATTCGTGAAGCTGAAGAAGCTGGCGCTGACTTTGTCGGTGGTGACGATTTAGCTCAAAAAATACAAGGTGGCTGGCTTGATTTCGAAGCGGCAATTGCAACCCCAGACATGATGGGCTTGGTTGGTCGTCTCGGTCGTATTTTAGCTCCTCGTGGTCTTATGCCTAACCCAAAAGTTGGTACTGTGACTGCCGATCTCAAAACTGCTGTAAAAGAAGCAAAAGCTGGTCGTGTTGAGTTTAAGGTTAACAAGGCTGGAATTATTCAAGCTCCTGTTGGAAAAGTTTCATTTAATACAGCGGCTTTGGAAGAAAATACAAAAGCATTTGTTGATGCTATTGTGAAAGCAAAGCCTGCTGCTGCAAAAGGAACTTACATTAAATCAGCTTATGTAAGCGCTACAATGAGTCCTTCGGTTCGTTTGGTGGCTGAAAATAATTAATTTTTTCTCGTATGAGTCTAAGACTGCTGGTTGACGTTGTTGTCGTAATTCAGACTTTTTAAGTCTACCCCCGCATAGGCCGACTCCTACATTTTTGTGGAGGGTATTCTATTGGATCGCAATGCCAAGCTCCAGTGGCGCGATAGCGTCGTTGAAGCTCTTGATAAATCAAAAGCTGTTTTTCTGGCGAATTATTCCGGAATGACAGTGGAAAACTTGACTGCGCTTCGTCGTGAGCTCAAAGCAGTCAATGCTGATTTTCATGTGGTTAAAAACAAGATCGCCAAAAAAGCTATAGAGGGTCGCGATGAATCTGTTATCGCTGATTTACTCAAAGGCCAAACGGGGGTTGTTTTTGCATATGGAGATGCCGCAGCAGCTGCAAAAGCGTTTTCAGAAGCAGCAAAGAAATTTGAGAAGTTGCAAGTTTTAGGCGGATATATGGAAAAATCCGTTCTAACTACAGCTTCCGTTGAGCGTCTCGCTTCCTTGCCTTCTCGTGAAGTGCTTATTGGCCAAATTGTTGGCACTATGATTGCTCCACACAGAGGTTTACTTGGTGTTCTCAATGGTGTGCAAAGAAACTTGGTTCAAGTTCTTAACGCTATCAAGGACAAAAAAGCGGGTTAATTTTTTTTATAACTAATTTATTTTTTTAAAGGAATTTTATTATGTCAGCTATTACTAAAGAACAGTTCATTTCTTACATCGAAAACTTAACTCTTATTCAAGCTGCTGAGCTTGTTAAAGAGCTTGAAGACAAATTTGGCGTATCTGCAGCTGCTCCAGTTGCTATGATGGCAGCAGCTCCTGCTGCTGCAGCTGCAGCAGAACAAACTGAATTTGAAGTTATTTTGAAAGCTTCTGGCGACAAAAAACTTGACGTAATTAAGGAAGTTCGTGCAATTACTGGTCTTGGTCTTAAAGAAGCAAAAGATCTTGTTGAAGGCGCGCCAAAGCCACTTAAGCACGGCGTTACTAAAACTGAAGCTGAAGACATTAAGAAAAAATTGACTGCAGTTGGCGCAACAATTGAAGTTAAGTAACAAGCACTTGGTTTGATGTTTTTTGCTATTTGTGGTAAACACCATGAATAGAATTAAGTATCAAACAATATATTGTTTCAAAAGTCTCTTAAAGTTTTTAAGGAACTTTTGAAACAGTGTATACATTTCTTCCACCAATTTAATATCCTTCTTTCTTCTACTGCAGCAGAGGACGCATCATGGCTAGCAATTCTTCTCAAGATAGTAAAAATAAATATTCTGACCAAGAAAATTTAACTAAGAATATTTTCTCAGAATCGGAAAATTTGTCGTACAGTTTTGTGCGCCATCGCCGATCTTTTGCCAAGGTAAAGCCTATCATAGGTATGCCAAATTTAATTGATATTCAAAAGAAATCCTACGCTGAATTTTTGCAGGGGCATGTGCCAGCAGAATCTCGCCTTGATGCTGGT
>JAZKEW010000045.1:12298-34909 GCA_040386785.1 Bdellovibrionota bacterium | reverse complement strand
TGTACAAGATTTCGATTCCACAGCTTCCGTAGAATTTGTCAGCTATTCTTTGGATGATCCAAAATACAATGGACAAGAATGCCGTTCAAAGGGGATGACTTTTGCTGCTCCTGTGAAGGTGCTTATTCGTCTTTTAATTTGGGATATCGACCATAACACAGGCGTGAAATCTATCCGAGGCTTTAAAGAGCAAGAAGTGTATTTCGGTGAAATTCCACTGATGACTGAAAATGGAACATTCATCGTCAACGGTGTAGAGCGAGTTGTGGTTTCCCAACTTCACCGTTCTCCTGGTGTATTTTTCGACCACGATAAAGGCAAAACATTGTCTTCAGGTAAATTTTTGTACAACGCGAGAATTATTCCTTACCGTGGTTCTTGGCTTGATTTTGAGTTTGACACAAAAGATATCCTTTACTGTCGTATTGATAGACGTCGTAAAATGCCAGTCACTGTTTTGTTAAAAGCTTTAGGCTTTTCTATGGAAGAGTTGCTTAGCACATTCTACGAATGTGAAACTATTGTTATGCGCAATGGCTCGTATTTTAGAAAAGTAAACCTTGAAAATTTACGTGGTCAAAGAGCATCTACTGATATTATGGATCCTAAAAATCCGTCTCAAGCTCTTATAAAACGTAACCGTAAAATTTCAGCATTGCATATTAAACAATTAAAAGCTGCTGGTGTTGAAGAACTTCCTATTACAAAAGAAGAGCTTATTGGTAAAGTTATTGGGAAAGATATTATTGATAACAATACGGGTGAAGTTGTTCTTCCAATTAACCTAGAAATAAATGAAAAAGTATTTGAAGCTCTGAGTAATTACAATGTAGAAAGCTTTGAAATTCTGTTTATTGATGATCTCAACGTCGATTCCTCTTTCCGTGACACCCTTATGATTGATAAAACATCTAGCACTGAAGAAGCGCTTCTTGAAATTTATCGTCGTATGCGTCCAGGTGATCCCCCCACACTTGAAAATGCAAGCAATCTATTTCAAAATCTCTTTTTTGAAAAAGATCGTTATGACTTATCAAGAGTTGGACGCCTTAAATTGAATGAAAAATTGGATATTAATTTAGATATAGATTACCGCACGTTAACTCGTGAAGATATTATTGGTTCTGTTAAACGGCTTCTTAATGTTCGCAGCGGTAAAATTAAGGTTGATGATATTGACCACTTGGGTAACAGGCGTGTGCGTGCCGTTGGTGAATTGCTAGAAAATCAGTATCGCATAGGTTTAACTCGAATTGAGCGAGCTATTAAAGAGCGTTTGCAATTGCAAGACCTTGATAGCCTTATGCCACACGATCTTGTGAACGCAAAACCAGTCACCGCTGTTGTCAAAGAGTTTTTTGGTTCTTCACAGCTCAGTCAGTTTATGGACCAAACAAATCCCCTTGCCGAGGTTTATCACAAGCGTAGGCTTTCTGCCCTCGGGCCTGGTGGTTTATCTCGTGAAAGAGCTGGTTTTGAAGTCCGTGATGTGCATCCAACGCATTATGGTCGTATTTGCCCTATTGAAACTCCTGAAGGTCCAAACATTGGTCTTATTGTTTCATTAGCGTCATTCGCGCAAGTGAATAAGTATGGATTTATTGAAACTCCTTATCGCTCTGTGAGTGACAGATTACCTGTTGACATTGTTCGTTATTACTCATCTACAGATGAGTGGCGTGATCACGTGATTGCACAGGCACATATTAAGCTTGATAAAGAAAATAAAATTCCAGCCTCCGATCTTCTAAATGCTCGTTGTGGTGGTGAAACAAATATTTATTCTGCAGAAGAAGTTGATTTAATGGATGTTGCCTCTAACCAGGCTGTGTCTGTTGCTGCGTCGCTTATTCCTTTCTTGCAAAATGACGATGCCCACCGTGCGTTGATGGGCGCGAACATGCAACGGCAAGGTCTGCCGTTATTAAAAACAAAAGCACCGCTTATTGGGACAGGCATGGAGCGAACAGTTGCTTCCGACTCCGGAGTGACCGTGGTTGCTTTACGTGCAGGTACAATTTTGTCTGTCGACGCAGAACGCATTGTGATTAAAACTATGGAAACCAGTTCTGAAGTAACAGATGTGGCTTCGGAAGTTGATATTTATACACTGATTAAATTCCAACGTTCTAACGTTGATACCTGTATTAATCAACGCCCTATTGTAAAAGTTGGCGATAAAGTTAAGCAGGGTGATATCATTGCAGATGGTTTTGCTACTGAAATGGGTGAACTTGCTCTTGGACAAAACGTTGTTGTGGCATTTTTACCTTGGAATGGTTACAATTACGAAGATGGTATCGTTGTCTCAGAACGACTTGTTCGTGAAGATCTCTACACATCTGTGTACATTCAAGAATTTGAATGTATCAGTCGTGATACAAAACTTGGTAAAGAAGAAATTACCTCTGATATTCCAAATGTTAGTGAAGAATCTTTAAAAGATCTTGATGAAGCTGGTGTTGTTCGCATTGGAGCTGAAGTAAAACCAGGCGATATCTTGGTTGGTAAACTCACTCCAAAAGCAGAGACTCAACTCACTCCGGAAGAAAAATTACTAAGAGCGATTTTTGGTGAAAAAGCTGCTGATGTGCGTGACACCTCTCTTAGAGTTCCTCCAGGAGTTCAAGGAACTGTCATCGGTGCAACTGTATTTTCTCGTGAAGGTGCGGAACTTGATACTCGTATGTTGCAAGTACAAGAACAAGAAATTGAAAAACTGAATAAAGATGAGCGTGATCGTATTCGCATCATTCGTCAATCTGCTGTTGGTAAAATCGAATTTTTGCTTACAAACGAAGTTTCTGCGGTTTCTTTTGAAGTAGAACTTGAAAATAATAAAGTACAAAAAGTTAATTCTGGCGATAAAGCAAATTAAATCACTCGAAATTGTTAAACCAGAAAAAAGTTCTTTGCTTGCAAAAGTTAAAAGATCCATGGAAGAAAAAATTGCTCTCGTTCGTGAGATGACTGAAACTCAAATAGCTCGCGCAAAACGAGGGGATGAACTTCCTCCTGGTGTTATAAAAATGGTAAAAGTTTATGTTGCCATTAAAAGACGCTTACAAGTTGGAGATAAACTTGCAGGACGCCATGGTAACAAGGGTGTTATTTCCAAAATAGTTCCCGTGGAAGACATGCCATTTCTTGAGAATGGGCAACCAGTTGACATCGTATTGAGTCCTCTTGGGGTTCCTTCTCGTATGAATATTGGTCAAATTATGGAAACCCACTTTGGTTGGGCTGCCCGTGGCTTGGGTTTAAAAATAAATGAAATGCTTGACAATGCGGCTCCTCGTAAAGAACTTGAGGAGTTTATTGTTAAAATTTGGGACGATAAATCGGTTCATGATTTTGTAAAGAATTGCTCCGACGATGAACTTAAACTCTTCATTCGCAAGTACAAAGAGGGTGTTACTTTAGCTAACCCTGTATTTGACGGAGCTGAAGAAGCAGAAATCTTTAATTATCTCGAACTTGCTGGCCTTGATAGATCCGGTCAAGTGACCCTTTACGATGGTCGCTCTGGTGAAAAATTTGCACGACAAGTGACTGTGGGAATCATGTATGTTCTTCGCCTTCACCACTTGGTTGACGAAAAAATCCATGCTCGTTCCATTGGGCCATATAGCTTAGTAACTCAACAACCCCTTGGCGGTAAGGCTCAATTTGGTGGTCAGCGTCTTGGTGAAATGGAAGTTTGGGCAATGGAAGCTTATGGCGCGGCCTTTACTCTACAAGAATTCTTGACTGTGAAGTCTGATGACATTGCAGGAAGAACAAAAATGTATGAGGCCATTGTGAAGGGGGAAAATATGATGATCCCTGGTCTACCAGAATCTTTCAACGTTCTTGTCAAAGAAATGCAGTCACTTGCATTGGATATTAGTTTAATACGAAATGAAGATGAAGTGAGCCTTGATGATTTGCAAAGAAATATTCGAGAAGTACAATAACTAATTTTTACTGTAACTTCTCTAAAAAACTTGTTGTTATGAACTAGGAGCGAACCAATGACTTTGAACGAAAATGCAAAAGATGTGTACAGTTTTTTTGAAAAACCCTTAGATCCTGTGAGTTTTAACGCCGTAAAAATTGGCCTTGCGTCTCCGGAAAGAATTCGCAGTTGGTCATACGGAGAAGTGAAAAAACCCGAAACAATAAATTACAGAACATTTAAACCAGAACGCGACGGTCTATTCTGCGGAAAAATCTTTGGGCCAGTTCGTGATTTCGAATGTATTTGTGGAAAATATAAACGTAAAAAGCATCGTGGTACCGTGTGTGAAAAATGTGGAGTAGAAGTCATTGAAAGTCGTGTTCGCCGCGAGCGTCTTGGTCATATCAACCTTGCGAGTCCTGTGGCACATATTTGGTTTTTAAAGAGTCTCCCATCACGCATAGGCGCTGTGCTTGACATGACGCTAAAAGATCTCGAACGAATTCTTTACTGTGAATCTTACGTGGTGCTTGATCCAGGAACTTCCGATCTCAAAAAGCAAGAGCTTATTTCTGAAGAGCGCTTTGCAACAAAATTACGTGAGCTTGGTAACAATACTTTTCGTGTTGGAATTGGGGCTGATGCTATTTTAGAAATGCTTCAAGGTGTTGACGTTTTTGAGCTTTACGAACAACTTAAAGAGGCTCTTAGAAATACAACTTCTGATGCACAAAGTAAAAAAATTATCAAAAGAATTAAAGTTGTGGGTTCATTTACTATGGGCAATAACAAGCCTGAGTGGATGATGCTCTCAGTTATTCCTGTGCTGCCTCCAGATCTCCGACCACTTGTCCCCCTTGATGGCGGACGTTTTGCGACTTCCGATTTAAACGATTTATACAGGCGGGTTATTAATCGTAACAATCGCTTACTGCGCCTTATGGAACTCAATGCGCCTGAAATTATTGTGCGCAATGAAAAACGTATGTTGCAAGAAGCTATTGATGCTCTATTCGATAACGGTCGTCGTGGGAAAGTATTTACTGGTCCAAATAAACGTCCACTGCGCTCTCTTTCCGACATGTTAAAAGGTAAAAGTGGTCGCTTCCGTCAAAACTTGCTAGGGAAACGTGTAGACTACTCGGGGCGTTCCGTTATTGTTGCAGGCCCTGAACTTCGCTTGCACCAATGTGGGTTGCCTAAACTCATGGCGCTTGAGATGTTCAAACCTTTTTTATTCAATAAGCTTGAAGAAAGAGGGTATGTTTCAACAATTAAAAGTGCAAAAAAAATGGTTGAAAAAGAGCGCCCCGAGGTTTGGGATTTGCTTGAAGAGTGTACAAAAGAGCACCCCGTTTTACTCAACCGGGCGCCAACGCTTCACCGTCTTGGAATTCAGGCTTTTGAGCCTATTTTAATTGAAGGGAAGGCTATCCAGCTTCATCCACTCGTTTGTCAGGCATTTAATGCGGACTTTGACGGCGATACCATGTGCGTGCACATTCCTTTGAGTATTGAGTCTCAAATAGAAGCTCGCGTGTTAATGATGTCCACAAACAACATTTTGTCTCCTCAGCACGGAACTCCTATTATTGAGCCTCGTAAAGACATAGTGCTTGGTTTATACTATTTAACTCGCGAAAATATCACCTGCCGTGGTGATAGTATGAAATTTACAAACTTAGAAGAAGTTCGTGCTGCGTATGATCATGGTTTTGTGGAGTTGCATACACGCATTTTTGTTCGTCTCAATCAAAAAGATAAAGAACTTATGCAGACAACCGTTGGACGGTGTTTGTTAAAAGAAGTTATCCCTGATCAAGTTCCTTTCTTTCAAAAATACAACAAAGCTCTTGATCAAAAAGCTCTAGCGGTTCTCGTTAATGATACCTACCGTATTTGTGGTGCAAAAGAAACTGTACTTCTTGCTGATGCGCTTCGTGAACTTGGTTATCGCCATGCAACAGAGTCTGGTATTTCTATTGCAATAAAAGATATGGTTGTGCCTCTTGAAAAAACGGGACTTTTAGATGGTGCTTATGCGGAAGTAAAAGAAGTTCGTGAGCAATACTCGGAAGGTCTTATTACAGAAGGCGAGCGACACAATAAAGTTATTGATATTTGGTCTCGTGTTCAAGATGAAATCACTCATAAAATGTTGAAACAATTGGAAACACAAACTTCAGTTAACCAAAAAGGTGAAGAAGTTCGTATTCAGTCTTTCAACTCTTTGTACATGATGGCAGACTCCGGAGCTCGTGGTTCGAAACAACAAATGCGTCAGCTTGCCGGAATGAAGGGGTTGGTGGCGAAAGCAACGGGTGAAATTATTGAAACTCCCGTGACCTCTAACTTACGAGAAGGATTTACTATTCTTCAGTACTTTATTAATACTCACGGTGCTCGTAAAGGTTTGGCAGATACAGCCTTGAAAACGGCGTCTTCTGGATATTTAACTCGTCAGCTCGTTGATGTCGCTCAGGACACTATTATTTCTGAAGTGGATTGTGGCTCACTTGATGGTGTAGAAGTAACATCTGTTGTTGAAGGTGGAGAAATAATTCAACACGCAGGACAAAGAGTGTTAGGGCGCACATCTCTTTATGAGGTTAAAAATCGTGTTACAGGCGAAATTATTGTCAGAGCTAACGAAGAGGTAAACGAAGAAGCTGTTGCTGCTATTGATAATGCGAAAATTGACCGTATTTACGTGCGCTCTGTGCTGACATGTCGCACAAGGCGTGGTGTGTGCACCAAATGCTACGGTCGTGACTTGGCAACAGGTAATTTAATTAATGTGGGTGAAGCAGTTGGTGTTATTGCTGCACAATCCATTGGTGAGCCAGGAACGCAGCTTACTATGCGTACATTCCACTCAGGTGGTACGGCGACAACATCTTCGCAAGCATCAAATTACGAGGTTAAAGTTGAAGGTAAAGTTCGTCTTGTCAATGCAAATCTTGTGCGTGGTCGAAACGATTGGGATGTTTCCATGGGACGTAATGGTGAAATTATAATTTACGATCTTGATGGCGCAGAACGTGATAGGCTTTCTATTCCTTACGGTTCAAAAGTTTTTGTGAAAGATAATGACAGTGTAAAAATTGGTACGGTGGTTCTTGAATGGGATCCTCACTCCGTTGTTATCGTGTCCGAGGTTGCAGGTAAAATTAAATATCAAGACCTTTTTGAGGGGATTTCTGTTGAAGAAAGAACCGATGAAGTGACTGGTCTAACTCGTCGTGTGGTTATTGAAAATAAAGATACTAAAATTAAACCAGCAATTATTATCGCAGATGGTGATGGTACAACTGCTGTTCGTATTACAGAAACCCGTGATGCACGTTATCCGCTCCCAAGCAGTGCAATTATTATGTACGCTGACGGGGACGTTGTAAATCCTGGTGATGTTATTGCAAAAATACCACGCGAACAGGCAAAGACAAAAGATATTACCGGTGGTCTTCCTCGTGTTGCAGAGCTTTTCTTAGCTCAAAAGCGCAGAACTTTTGCAATTATTTCTGAAATAGACGGCTTTGTTTCTTTCGGCTCCGATGTTAAGGGTAAGCGACGTGTTGTAGTCACTCCTGAATTAATCAGTGGTGAAACAGGCGGCGGTGAAAGTCGTGATTATCTGATTCCAAAAGGAAGACACGTGGTTGTGACTGAAGGTGATTTCATTCGCGCTGGTGAGCCTCTTGTGGATGGTCCGTTGAACCCACATGACATTCTAAAAGTTCTTGGTGAGAAAGCGCTTGCTGGGTATCTTGTTTCCGAAATTCAAGCAGTTTACAAGTTGCAAGGTGTGGCTATTGATGACAAGCACATTGAAATTATCGTGAAACAAATGCTTCGTCGTGTACGCATTAAAGATCCAGGAGATACTGATTTCTTGCCTGCGTCTCAAATTGAAAAATGGACTTTTGAAGAGCAAAATGAGCTTGCTATGCAACGAGGAGCGCGTCCAGCGACTGCGGAATCTCTTCTTCTTGGTATCGCGCGTGCGGCGTCGTCTACGGAGTCTTTCTTCGCAGCGGCTTCTTTCCAAGAAACGACTCGAGTTTTAACAGAAGCGGCATTGGCTGGTAGGGTCGATCTCCTTCGTGGGTTAAAAGAAAATATTATTATGGGGCGTTTAATTCCCGCTGGTACTGGGATTAAAACTTATAATAATTTGGATATGTATGTAGAGGGACAAAGTCTGGATGCAGAAGCTATCATTGAAGCCTCTGTTCCACAAATTGTTGCTAGACTTGGAATGAATACACAACATTCCATGCGCTAATTTTTTTTATTAATTTAACTTGACAGATGATTTAATTTTCGTTACGAATCAACGCCCAACGGTTTTGGAGTATGTTATTTATGGAACAGCAGCAAAAACAGAGTGAAAATCAGAAAATCAGAATCCGCCTTAAGGGCTATGATTCCGCTCTTGTCGATCAAAGTGTATCTCAAATTATCAACAAGGCAAAAGGAACTGGCGCTAAAATAGCTGGACCTGTCCCTATGCCAACTGTCATCAATCGATACACAGTTTTGCGTTCTCCGCATATTGATAAAAAGTCCCGTGAGCAGTTTGAAATTCGCACGCATCGTCGTCTTATCGATCTTTTGGAGCCTAAGCAACAAACTGTTGATGCTCTCATGAAGCTTGATTTAGCAGCTGGTGTTGATGTTGAAATTAACCTTTATTAGTTTTATTTCTTGATTTGTTACAAGGTTAAAATATTGCGTTAGAGCAATATCGAACTTGTTTTCAGGGAATTCAAAGACAAACTAGCTCTGTGAATTTTTCGCATCTAGTAGGAGTTAAAAATATGGATAAAAGCCAAAACAAAAATGATATTCGTTATGCGTTTATCAAAGTTGGTATGACAAGCGCCTTTGCTGCAGATGGAACTGCAAAAGGTGTTACAGTCTTGAAGATGCAGCCCGCAAAAGTTATTCGTCATGAAAAACTTGATGATGGTCGCGTCGTTATTGTTGTCGAATACGACACTGGAAAAACAAGAAAATTAGTTCGCGGTTGGGTTGCTCAAAATCCATCCGAATTTGAAGTGGGTTCCACTCTAAAATCTCCCGAATTTGCATCCGGACAAGAAATCAAAATAACAGGTCTTTCAAAAGGTCGTGGATTCCAAGATGCCGTTACAATTCACGGTTTTGCTGGTGGTCCTGCAAGTCATGGTAGCCGTTTTCACAGGGCCCCTGGGTCTATCGGTATGCGTACTGAGCCAGGTCGTGTTATGAAGGGTAAAAAAATGCCAAGACTTGATGGTCAAGAGCAAATTACTCTGCGCAACGTCCATGTAACTTATTGGTCAAACGAAGAAGCGGTTTTGGCCGTTGCTGGTGGAGTGCCTGGTTCGCGTGGAAGCGTGGTATTTATCTAATTTAATTTAGGAAGGATAGTGAAAATGTTATCTAAAATTGAAAATCTTCCAGAAAGTTTAGTAGATTACGCTGACCGTAATAAGGGCACACTTTGGCAAGTTGTCAAGGCTTACAGAGCGAATCAAAGACAAGGAACTGTGGGAGTAAAAACTCGTGCACAGGTTCAATCAACTGGAAAGAAACCTTACAAACAAAAGAAAACAGGTAGTGCCCGTCGTGGTTCGTTTGTTGCGCCATTGCATGTTGGTGGTGGTGTTGCTCATGGGCCAAAGGCTCGTGATTATCGCCAATCTATTCCGCCAAAAATGGCAAAGGTAGCTCTAGGTATCGCTCTTTCAGAAAGAGTAAAGTCTGGAAAAGTCTTTATTGGGGATCTTAGTTTCCCA
The DNA here is from genome assembly GCA_040386785.1 of Bdellovibrionota bacterium. Classification (GTDB taxonomy): domain Bacteria; phylum Bdellovibrionota_B; class Oligoflexia; order Silvanigrellales; family Silvanigrellaceae; genus Silvanigrella. Next base: position 25,186 of record JAZKEW010000045.1, on the reverse strand, counting down.
AGTGGAAAAACCAAAGATGCAGCAACATTCCTAAGAACTCAAACTACTTTTGGTGAAAATACTTTAGTTTGTTTAAGTAATCCTTCAGAGCAAACAATTCGTGCGCTACGCAATATTCGTGGTGTTCATCTTGTCAGTCCTGAACAAGTTAATGCATTTACTTTGTTACAATCTCGGGCATTGGTGGCGAGCGCAGAAGCGTTTAAAGTCATTGAATCTAGACTCGATTAAAGAAAGAGAACTACTATGCGTCTTGATGAAATCATTAAAAGCTCGGTTTTAAGTGAAAAAGCCTATACGTTAGCGGAAAAAAACGTTTATGTTCTTAAGGTCGCTCTTAAGGCAAATAAGCATCAAATTAAAGAAGCTGTAACAACAGTTTTTGGCGTTGAAGTTATTGATGTTAACACGTCCATTACACGCGGAAAAATAGTTCGTAAAGCACGCTCTAAAAAAAGTGGTGCTGTAGAAGTTAAGCTTCCAAACGTAAAAAAAGCTTTCGTAAAGTTAAAAGAAGGTCAAAAACTTCCTGTTCTTGCTTCTCACGGCGCTGAACAAGAAGCTGCTGCAAAATAAGCGGCAATTTGGTTTATTGGTAATTGTAATTTAATTTTTTAAGCGCGGAGAACGTCCTCATTATCGCGCAAGAAGCGAGGAAAAAATGGCAACAAGGCAAAGAAAACCTTATACACCGACATCGAGAAGTCAAAGCTATATTGACTATAGGGAAGCTCTTACAACAGATACTCCTTATAAGCCACTCTTAGCCGCTAAACCAAAACAAGCTGGCCGTAACAACACTGGTCGTATTACTGTTCGCCATCAAGGCGGCGGAAATAAAGTCAAGTATCGAATTATGGACTGGAAAAGAGCTCGTAAAGATGTTGAAGGCGTGATCACTTCCGTCGAATACGATCCCAACCGTTCTGCTTTTATTTCTCTTGTAAAGTACATTGATGGAGATAGAAGATATGTGTTGGCAACAAATGGTCTCACAGTAGGGACAAAAATTATTGCGTCCGCAGAGGCTGATATTAAAGTTGGAAACAGTCTTCCTCTTAGAAAAATTCCTTCCGGTACGTCTATTCATAGTATTGAAATGAAACCAGGGGCAGGTGCGGTTCTTGTAAGAAGCGCTGGAGCGTCTGCAACTCTTGTTGGTCGTATTGAAAAATATATGCAAATTCGTATGCCGTCTGGTGAGCTTCGCCTTTTACCAGAAGAGTGCTATGCCACTGTGGGTACGGTTTCCAATGCGGACCACATGAATGTTTCTATTGGTAAAGCTGGTCGTTCTCGTTGGAAGGGAATTCGTCCTTCTGTTCGAGGTGTCGCAATGAACCCAGTCGATCACCCAATGGGTGGTGGTGAAGGTCGTACGAGCGGTGGACGTCATCCATGCTCGCCATGGGGACAATTATCGAAGGGTTACAAAACTCGTAAACCAAAGAAACCAAGCGACAAGTTTATTGTTAGTCGCCGTAAGAAATAGGAGAAATAGAGCAGATGCCACGTTCATTAAAAAAGGGTCCATTTATAGATGGACATCTTGAAAAAGCAGCTGAAAAAAATAGGGGTTCCAATAAAGTTGTAAAGACTTGGAGCCGCCGTTCCACAATTATTCCTGATTTTGTCGGAATGACTTTTGCTGTTCACAACGGGAAAAAGTTTATACCAGTTTATGTAAATGAAAATATGGTTGGTCATAAACTTGGAGAATTCGCTCCAACTCGCACTTTTTATGGTCATGGTGCTGACAAAAAAGTAGCCAAGAAAAAATAGGAGAGCTCAAAAATGGACGCAAAAGCAACACATAAAAGCGCAAAATGCACAGCTCGTAAGGCTAGACTGTTGAGGGGCTTGATCCTCGGCAAACCTGTCGCGCACGCAATTGCACTTTTATCCGCAGAAAGAAGAGCTGGATCTGTAGCAACTGTAAAGTTGATACGTTCTGCTCTTGCACAATTGCCAGGCAACGCTGCGCAATCTGCAATAATTGAACAATTTATAGTAGATGAAGGGCCTCGTCGTCGTATGTTTATGCCTCGTGCACAAGGGCGCGCGACTCCCATTTTGAAGAAAACTTCGCATTTGACAATTTGTCTTTCAATGAAATAGCAGAGGGTAAAGCTGTGGGTCAAAAAGCACATCCTAAAGGATTAAGACTTGGTATTAATAAAACTTCCGACTCTCGTTGGTACAGCAAACGTGATTTTGCAAAGTACTTAAATGAAGATTTAAAAATTCGAAAGTTTATTACTAAAAAGTATTCAGATAGTGGTATTGCACGAGTAGAAATTGAGCGAGCTGCAAAGCAAGTTTCGATCAAAGTTTTCAATGCAAAACCAGGTAAATTGATTGGTAAGCAAGGAAAAGGAATTGATTTACTGAGAGAGCAAATCAATGCCATTCTTGATTCAAAAGACAGACTTGTTAAGGTAGATGTCTTTGAAGTTAAGAATCCTGATGCCAATGCTCAATTGTGTTCAGTCAATGTTGCGCAACAACTTGAAAAACGTGTTTCTTTCAGAAGAGCCATGAAAAAAGTGATGCAGCAAGCAATGAAGTCTGGCGCAAAAGGTATCAAAATTAGAGTCGCTGGCCGCTTAAATGGTGCAGAAATGGCTCGTACGGAGTGGTATATGGAAGGGCGCGTGCCTTTGCATACTTTACGTGCAGACATCGACTACGGAACTTCCGAAGCGCTCACAACTTATGGCCTTATTGGCGTTAAAGTTTGGCTATTTAAAGGTGAAGTTTATGGTAGAGCGTCAGCCCCCAAAAACATTCATAATGAGGAGTGATAAAAAAGTATGTTAGCTCCAAAAAAATCTAAATTTCGTAAGTCCCATAAAGGACGTATTAAAGGCACTGCTTGTCGCGGGAACGCTATCAATTTTGGTGAATTTGCTTTGCAGGCTGTTGAGCCAGGCAAATTAGAAGCACGTCAAATTGAAGCAAGCCGCGTTGCTCTCACCCGACACATTAAACGTGGTGGTAAAGTTTGGATACGTGTATTTCCAGACAAGCCAATTACGAAGAAGCCTGCCGAAACTCGTATGGGTTCTGGTAAAGGTGGACTCGATCGCTGGGTTTGTCCTATTCGTTCTGGCCGCATTATTTTTGAAATTCAAGGTGTCCCTGAAGATCTTGCTGAACAAGCTTTTCTTCTTGCAGCGGCGAAACTTCCTTTTAAAACTCGTATTATGCGCAGAACAGATAAAGTGTGGGAAAGTCAATGAAAAAGCAAAATAAATTTTCTACTCTCAGTACTTCTGAGTTACTAGACAAACAGAAGACTCTCTTGAAACAGCTTGTCACATTCAAAGTTTCACTAGACCCTTCTACAATTACAGAATCCAACAACATTGATGGCTTGAGAAAAGATGTCAAGTCTATTCAACGTCAAATTGCGTTGGTTTCTTCGTCAACTAAAGCACCAGTAGGGGGATGATGTGAAAGAAAATATAAAAACAGTCACAAGAAACCCAGTTAAAGGCGAAATCGTCTCAGTTTCTAAAGACTTAACTACTGTAAAGGTAAGTATATCTCGTATTGTTCCAGACAAAATGTACGGGAAACGTATGTACCTCAATACTTATGTTCTTGCAGATTCCAAAGGGCATACCGACTTGCACATAGGCAATTGTGTGGAAATTATCCCTTGCAAAAAACTTTCTAAAAGAAAGTCTTGGAAAGTTATTGCTTCTGCTAAGAAGTCTTGAGTGCATATTATGTTAAATTCGCTAACATGAAAGTTTTTTTTGTGTTAGGACTTTAAAACTAGATCTCAAATTGAGGTTAGTTTTATTTTTGATTTTTTAAAGAGGTGTGTTGTGATTCAACCTGAATCCATTATAGATGCAGCCGACAATAGCGGAGCAAAGTCTCTCAACGTAATACGTGTTATGGGTGGATCTTTTCGTCGTTATGCTCGTGTTGGCGACTTAATTGTTGTCTCAATCAGAGACGCTGTTCCTGGTGGGCGCGTTAAAAAAGGCGAAGTTCACAAAGCCATCGTTGTTCGATGCAGGAAAGAAATTTCTCGTGTTGATGGCTCTAGTATTCGTTTTGATCAAAATGCGGCAGTGTTAGTTAAAATTGCTAAAAATGAAAAAGAGCCTGTAGGCACTCGTATTTTTGGCCCAGTTGCTCGTGAACTTAGAAACCGCAACTGTGGTAAAATTATCAGCTTAGCTCCGGAGGTTTTATAAATTTATGGCAAGTGAAAAGAAACTACCAAATAAAAAAGCAGAGACAAAAAAGTCTGATGGTGGTAAGCCAGAGGGCAAAAAGTCAGGTGGTAAAAAGGGTTCTGATTACGGAGCAACGGTTGTTCGTGGTGAACACATTAAAGGTGTGAAACCTCGTTTTTTGACAAAGTTCAGCGAAAAAGTTCTACCTGAACTTAAGAAGCGTCATCCAAATAAAAATGTTATGGAGCTTCCTAAGTTGGTAAAAATCGTTGTCAATACTTGTCAAGGTGAAGCCACTCAAAATATCAAAGCACTTGAAGCTGCAGCTGCAGAACTAGAGCTTATTACAGGTCAAAAAGCCGTTATCACTCGTGCTAAAAAGTCAATTGCAACTTTTAAGCTTCGTGCTGGTATGCCAATTGGAGCCTGTGTTACTCTTCGCAAAGATCGCATGTACGAGTTTTATGACAAGCTCGTTTCCATTGCTCTTCCTCGCGTGCGTGATTTTAGGGGAGTGTCGGCAAATAGTTTTGATGGTCGCGGGAATTACTCAATTGGTATTCGCGAGCAGATTATTTTTGCAGAAATCGAAGCAGACAAAGTGGATAAAACTCGTGGTTTGAGTATTACCATTGTAACTTCAGCAAAAACAGATGAGGATGCTTCCGAGCTTCTCACGTTGCTTGAAATGCCTTTTAAAAAATAACAACTTAAGGAGAGTAAGAAGTGGCTCGTTTGGCAATGATAAACAAAGCAAAAAAGAAAGCTAAATTTTCAACACGCCAAGTCAACCGTTGTGGTCAATGTGGACGCCCTCGTGCTTTTTACAGAGATTTCGGGTTGTGCAGAATATGTCTCCGGAAACATGCCCTTGATGGGCAGATTCCCGGTATGGTTAAAGCTAGCTGGTGAGGTGAAATAAATTATGAACGTAACAGATCCAATTGCTGATTTGCTCACGCGTATTCGCAACGCAAACACTGCAGGACTCAAGTATACAACTGTTCCTGCTAGCAAAATGAAAATTGAAATAACAAAGATATTAGAGGCAGAAGGTCTTATTCGGGGCTTTCGACTTATCAAGGACGACAAACAAGGGAAAATCAAAATCGCGATTAAATATAGCGATGTTGGGCAACCTGTTATTCGTGGACTTGTGAGGGTTTCCAAACCTGGTTGTCGAGTTTACAGGGCAGTTGATAGACTCCCAAAAATTCGCAATGGTTTGGGGTTTGCTATTCTCTCTACATCAAAAGGCATACTAACGAGCAAAGGTGCGAAGTTAGAAAAAGTTGGTGGTGAAGTTTTAGCTTATGTTTGGTAGTTATAATTAAAACCTACAGAAATCGGCATGAGCTGAATGTTTTTGTGGGGTTTAAAGGAGTTATTATGTCAAGGCTAGGAAAACAGCCAATTGAAATACCTAGTGGTGTGGAAATCAAGCTTGAAGATTCAAAACTTCACGTGAAAGGTCCCAAAGGATTACTTGTGAAGGACACTTTTGGCAGAATTACATTATCTGTCAATAACAACTCGGTTTCTGTTTTACCTGTTGAAGGTGAGCACAGCGGTTCTTACTGGGGGCTATACAGAGCTGTCTTAGCGAACATGGTTCAAGGCGTTTCAAAGGGCTTTCGTAAGTCACTTGAAATTCAAGGGACTGGTTACAGAGCAAATGTAGCTGGCAAATTATTGAATTTAACCGTAGGTTTTTCTCACCCCGTTAACGTTGATCCTCCGGAAGGAATTTCTTTCGAAGTAGACAAAGCTGGTGTTGTGAGTGTTAGTGGAATTGATAAAGAGCTTGTGGGGCAAATGGCTGCTAAAATTAGAGGCATTCGTCCAGCTGAACCTTACCAAGGTAAGGGAATTCGTTATGCAGGAGAATTTATCAAAACTAAAGTTGGTAAGTCTGCAGGTAAAAAGTAAAATTATTAATTGTTTTTTTCTGTATATTACAAAGAAGTTTTCTTTTTTAAGCAGAAAAGTAGGAGCAAGTAGAGTATGTATCGTTTGACAAACAGAAGAGAAGTCAGAAAGTTTCGTAAAATGCGCTTTTGGCGCCGCCGTCGTACCGACTTCTCAAAACCCAGACTATGTATTTTTAGAAGCAGTCGCCATATCCAGGCGCAAGTTATTGATGACGTTAAAGGTGTTGTTTTAGCATCGGCAAGCTCGCTTGAGGCCGAATTAAAATCGACAGCTTTAAAAGGCAAAAATATGGCTATAAAAGTTGGTGCTATTATCGCGCAAAGAGCGACAAGTGCTGGTGTGAAAGCCGTTGTTTTTGATAGAAATGGATTTGCCTATCATGGGCGTATTCAAGTTCTTGCAGATTCTGCTCGCGAAGCCGGTTTACAGTTTTAATTCAGTTGCTTAAGGAAATCTTAAAATGCAAGTAAATAAAGAAAAAGACGACCAAAAAAAAGACCGCTTTGAAGACCGCGTAGTCAACGTTGCGCGAGTTTCAAAGACAGTTAAGGGCGGACGCCGAATGAGTTTTTCAGCCCTGGTTGTTGTTGGTGATAAAAACGGATTTGTTGGGTTCGGTCTTGGAAAAGCAGCAGAAGTTCCTGAGGCTGTGAAAAAGGCTGTGGCGCAAGCACGTAAGTCGTTAATCAAGGTTCCAATGGAAAACCAAACTATTCCTTTTGTTGTGAATGCAAAATTCGGCGCAAGCAGACTTTTGCTTAGCCCAGCAAAAGAAGGTGCTGGAATTATTGCGGGAAGTTCTGTGCGTGCCATAGCTGAATTAGCAGGCATTCCGAACTTGATGGCTAAAATTCAAGGCAGTCGTAATCCTCACAATGTGATTAAGGCAGTTTTTAAAGGCCTTAAGCAATTATCTACGACTGAAGAATATTTAAAAGTGCGTAAATAATTATTAAAAAGATTTATGAAGGGGTTATTATGAAATCATTGGATACTGCTGAAATTAAAATTACTTTATTGAGTAGTTATGCAGGGCAAAGTGATACAATTCGCAAAACATTTCGTTCTTTGGGGCTTACTAAAATAGGGTCCTCTCGGGTTTTGCCAAATGTAAATACTATTTTAGGCCAAATTAATAAGGTTATTCAATTTATTAAAGTTGAAGCTGTTCGTTAATTGAGTCTATTTAACTAGAGGTTTATTGCTATGAGAATTGAAGAACTTGCTCCTAATAAAGGTGCTCGAAAAACTAAAAAACGCCTTGGTCGTGGTCCTGGAAGTGGACTCGGAAAGACATCAGGCCGTGGTGGCAAGGGACAAACTGCGCGAGGCGGATCAAGTATACGTCCTGGTTTTGAAGGTGGTCAAACTCCACTTTACAGACGTATTCCTAAACGCGGTTTTAAAAATGTAACTGCAATTCCAACATTTGCGCTTAATTTAAAAGATATTGCTGCATATGTTGAAAATGGAATTTTTGATGCTAAACTAAGTTTTCCTGCGGGGCGTTTTAAAGTGTTAGCAGTTGGTGAAGTTCCAGCTGAATTAAAAACATTGAAAAACTGTTTACTCTCTAATTCAACTCGCGAAAAACTAACTGCAAAAGGTGTTTTAGTTGTTGAGGAGCAATCAATTTAATGGAGAAGACAGGAGGCTGGGCAGATAATATTCTCGTAAAACGCTTTTTATTCACGGCGTTTGCGTTGCTTATTTTTCGCTTGGGCGTTCACATTCCTATTCCTGGCATTGATGCAAAAGAACTTGCCGCTTTTGCCAGTCAACAGAATGCAGGGCTTTTAAAAATTTTTAATGTATTTTCTGGTGGTGCATTGAGTCACTTTTCAGTGTTGAGTTTGGCTGTTATGCCATATATCTCCGCCAGCATCATCATACAACTCATGACAGTGGTTGTGCCTGCCCTCGAACAAATGCAAAAAGAGGGTGGCGTTGGTAGACAGAAAATAACGCGAATAACTCGTTTTCTCACAATTTTCTTGGCATTTGTGCAGGGGTATTTGCTCTCCGCTGGGCTGCAGGCTTCTCGAGGCGCCACAGGTGCCATGATAGTGCTTGACCCAGGTATTTCTTTTCGAATTTTAGCTGCACTACTTATGACGACAGGCAGCTGCTTTGTTATGTGGCTTGGTGAACAAATTACCGACAGAGGTATCGGAAACGGCATTAGTCTTATTATATTTTCAGGAATTGTGGCTTATCTGCCTTCGTCTTTGGGCATGTTTATTGAAATGATAAGGCAAAACAACGGAGTTGTTTTGAGTTTACTAGGGCTTCTTGTATTTACCCTAATTGTTGTTTTTGCAGTGGCATTTTTTGAGCAAAGTTATCGAAAAATTCCAATTCACTATGCAAAAAGACTTGTGGGGCAACGAGTTATGTCCGCACAGGCGACACATTTGCCATTGAAGGTAAATATGTCCGGTATTATGGCGGCTATTTTTTCGTCAACTATACTTGCTGTGCCTGCAACTATTTTTAGTTTAAATAAAACGCATCAAAGTATTTTGTCTTCCGAGTTTTTGCCTGGACACTGGCTATACAATGTTGTCTTCGTTCTTTTAGGATTGTTTTTCTCGTTTTTTTATTCATCAATTGTGTTTAAGCCTGATGATATAGCGGAAAATCTTAAAAAACAAAATGCGTACATTCCTGGTATTAGGCCCGGTTCTGAGACGTCGGAAGCACTCGATACCGTTGTCACCCGATTAACACTTGCTGGCGCGTTCTACATGAACATGGTTGTTGTTATTCCGTCGTTAGTTATGAGCTTGTATAGCCAGCAAATGAATTTAGGTGGGACATCACTTTTAATTGTTGTTGGAGTTGCCTTAGAGGCTGTGCGTCAAGTCAGTGCTCAACTTGCGACACAACGTTATGATTCCCTTATTTTTCCTACTGAATTATCTCCGAATGGGAAGTCATAATGAAGCTGGTTATTTTTTTGGGCCCGCCAGGAGTTGGTAAAGGGACACAATGTTCTTTGCTGAGTTCTCGTTTGGGTTTTAAGCATATTTCAACCGGGTAAAGAATCTTGTTGAGGCAGGGAATTTGGTTGATGATAAAACTATTTTCTTGTGTTTAGAGAGTTCACTAAACGCATTAAATTGTTCGGCTGATGAAACTATTTTGCTTGATGGTTTGCCGCGAAATTTGTCTCAAGGCAAAGACTTAGATTTGTTGATTGAGAAAATGGCGTTTGAGAGCGTACAGGTTATTTGTTTTGATGCAAAAGTAGAAACACTCGTAAAAAGGTGTGAGAACCGTTTTACTTGTTCTTCTTGTGGAAGTGTGGAGTCAATCTACACTCAGCATGAGAACTCTGCAAATCTTGCAAATTATAAATGCCATTCCTGCGGAGAAATTGGTTCCATGTCACGGCGTAAGGATGATGAGCCTGCAACGGTTCGCCGGAGACATGAATTGTATTTGAATGAAACGTTGCCTCTCGTGTCCTTTTATAAGGATAAGAATATTATCAGTTTTGTGGATGCTTTAATGCCTCCTGAGTTTGTTTATGTGAGGGTAGCCTCTTGTTTAGTAGTATAATGTTCAAATCCATCTTGATTTATGTTTTAAAATGCGGTACCCAAGATGACGCTTTGTTGGAGAGTTAATTTGCATGTCTGAGCGTGATGATCGACTTGAAGTGGACGGGATAATAGCCGAAAAGCTTCCTAATAATATGTTTAGAGTTGAACTAGAAAATGGCCATAAAATTCTTGCTCATGTTTCTGGGAAGATGAAAATGAACTTTATAAGCATTACTGCTGGCGATAAAGTTCGTGTAGAACTTACTCCATATGACTTAACTAGGGGTAGAATTGTTTTTAGAGCAAAATAATTTGTTTTTATTGAGGAGTTATTAAATGAAAGTAAGGGCAAGTGTCAAATGCATTTGTGATAAATGCAAGGTTGTGCGTAGAAAAGGTGTTTTGCGGGTGATTTGCGTCAACAAAAAACATAAACAGCGTCAAGGTTAATTAAAGGGAATACATTATGGCTAGAATAGCAGGGGTAGATGTTCCTCGCAACAAAAGAATTGAAATTTCTCTTACTTATATTCACGGTATTGGCCGTCAATCGGCTAGAAAAATTTTAACTGCACTCAATATTAGTTTAAGTACGAGAGCATTTGAGCTAAATGATGAACAGATTAACTCAATCAGAAAATTAATTGATAGTGGTTATACCGTTGAAGGTGACCTTCGACGTTTAGTTCAATCAAATATCAAACGTTTGATGGATCTTGGTTGCTATCGTGGGTTGCGTCACAGGAAAGGGCTTCCTGTTCGTGGTCAGAGAACAAAAACAAATTCTCGTACGCGTAAAGGGCCCAAGAAAACTGTTGCAAACAAGAAAAAATAACGTGAGGAGAGTTATCCGTGTCCAATAAATTTGCTTCAAAAAAGAAGCGCGTTAAGCGCAACGTACAAACTGGTGTTGTGACAATTTCGGCAAGCTTTAACAACACAATTATTACTTTTTCAGACACGAATGGCGACGCTTTGGCGTGGTCAAGTGCTGGTAGTAAGGGTTTTAAAGGCTCCAAGCGCAGTACTCCATTTGCTGCACAGGTTGCAGCAGAAGATGCAACGCGCAAAGCTATGGAACACGGAATGAAAATTTGCTCCATCGTAGTTTGCGGACCTGGTTCAGGTCGCGAGTCTGCAGTTAGGGCTATTTCTGCAGCTGGTATTAAGGTGACTTCTATAAAAGATTCCACCCCAATTCCCCATAATGGCTGTAGACCACCAAAACGCCGTAGAGTTTAGAAAACATCACGTCAAGAATACTCTTTTCGCGCGGCTGTGGGGAGTATTTCAAGCGAGATTAGGGTATGTCCCATTTGTTTTATTAGATGATGACTTAATCATTTTTATTTTGGAGAAAAGACGTGGCACGTTATACAGGTCCGGTTTGTCGTTTATGCCGTCGTGAAGGCGAAAAGCTCTACCTCAAGGGTGAGCGTTGTTATACAGACAAATGTGCAGTAGATAAAAGAAAAAGCGCTCCTGGTCAACACGGAATGGTTCGTTCTAAGTTGTCCGATTATGGAGTTCAGCTGCGCGAAAAACAAAAATTAAGAAGAATTTACAGCGTACTTGAGACTCAATTCAGAAATATTTTTGAAAGAGCTGCTCATGGTAAGGGTAAAACTGGCGAATCACTTGTGCAAAGCCTTGAGCTGCGCCTAGATTCCGTCGTCTACCGCCTTGGTTTTGGTTTGAGTCGCAACGCGGCAAGACAGCTCGTGAGACATAATCACGTTCTTGTTAATGGAAAAAGAAGAAATATCCCTTCATCCGTTTTAAAAGTCGGAGACACAGTAACCCTCACAGAATCTGGTAGAAAAATTCCATTTGTTCTTCTCGCTATCGAGACAGCAAAACGTGACGGGCACGGTGTTCCTGGCTGGCTAAAAGCAGACCATGCCAACTTCACAGGCTCAGTTTTAGCAGTTCCTCCTCGCGAGGATATTCACATTCCTGTGCGTGAGCAATTGGTTGTTGAACTCTATTCGAAGTAAAGCTTGCTTATATACTGCTTTAGAATTAAAACAACTGTGTTTTAGCTATTAGAAGCGGTCACTTGCAGCTTTGCTTGTTTTTGTGTTAGTAAACTTGTGTAAATAAACAGGATCAATGTTAATGGGTGGGGTTGATAATGCAAAATAACTGGAAAGCTTTGTTAAAGCCACAGTTTATTGAAAAAGAAGATATATCTCCTTTATTTGGACGTTTTATAGCGAAACCATTGGAACGCGGTTACGGAGTTACACTTGGCAATGCTCTTCGCCGGGTTTTACTTTCTTCCCTTCAAGGGGCTGCCGTTGTCGGTCTTAAAATAGACGGAATAGAACACGAATTTTCTACAATTTCAGACGTCTCCGAAGATGTTACGGAAATTGTTTTAAACTTAAAAGCACTTGATGTCTGGCTTGACGTCGAGGGAGAAAAAACAGCAACTATCGACGTTGTTGGGCCTAAGGTTGTGACTGGTGCAGACATTCGTTCTGACGGTTCAGTAAGAATATTAAACTCGTCGCACGTTATTTGTACTGTTGCTCCTGGTGGTAAATTTAAAGCGGAAATATTAATTCGTTCTGGTAAAGGTTATTTGACAAGCGATCTCATCAAAGAAACTCTCCCAGTAAGTGTTATTCCAATAGATGCAGTTTTCTCTCCTGTAAAAAAGGTGAGTTTTTCTGTTACAGATACACGTGTTGGGCAACGGTCGGACTTTAATAAACTTGTTCTCGAAGTTTTAACGAACGGTGCTGTAACTGCTGAAGATGCTCTGGCTTATGCGGCAAAAATTTTAAAAGATCAACTCTCTGTTTTTATCAATTTTCAAGAAATTGATGATGAAATTCAGTCTGCTGATTCTGTACAAATTGATGCGCGTTTGAATGAAAACCTTTATAAATCTGTTGATGAGCTTGAGTTGTCAGTGCGAGCTGCAAATTGCTTAGAAAATGCAGGTATCCGCTATATTGGTGAGCTTGTCATTAGGAGTGAGTCGGAAATGCTGAAGACGAAGAATTTCGGTCGTAAAACTTTAAATGAAATTAAAGATTTACTCTCTGAAATGGGGCTTCACTTAGGCATGAAAATTGATGGGTTAGATTCAACGAAACTTCGGGAAAGAATCTAGTACGGCTTTTAATAGAAAAGCCTTACAAATAGGAGATGAATTGTTATGAGACATAGACTAAAACATAGAAAGTTAAATCGTGATTCTG
>JAZKEW010000045.1:0-12288 GCA_040386785.1 Bdellovibrionota bacterium | reverse complement strand
GGCGCTACTGAGAGGTTTAGCAACTCAATTGTTAGAAAACAGTTCAATTGTGACAACAATTGAACGTGCTAAGGAACTAAGAAAAATTGTTGAGCCATTGGTTGCTTTGGCGCGTGTTGACAGCGTGAATAATCGTCGGAAGGCGGCTGCTCAATTGTACACGAAATCTTCTGTGGGAATTCTTTTCACTACAGTTGGGCCTAAAAATGCGACCAGACTTGGTGGTTACACTCGTATATTAAAGCTAGGGTTTCGCCCTGGAGACCACGCTCGTCGAGCTATTATTGAACTTGTTGATGCAGCACCAGTGGTTGCGGCTCCTTCTACAGCGGGTTAATCAACAAAAGAATATTTTAAGTTTTAGTCCTGTAAAGCCCTACTTTTAAAAGTAGGGCTTTTATTTTATCCGTAAACAAGCTCTTCGCCATTTGCTCTATGAAGTAGGAGTAAATTCCACCTGTGCTCGTATACATTGTTTTTAGCTCTTCCAAATCTTCTAAAGTAACAGCAATTTGTAAACTTTTTTCAATTTCAGCTTTTTTGTAGATTATGCTGATACTCTGCTTAGAATAATGAATTCCAATGGAAGAATTGCAATCACCATCTAACAAATGTAGCACCGTTCTTTCTATGGCAGTGCATAGACACGTTTCTGCGCAATTCAGTTTTTGCAAAATACGGAGTAAATTTTTATTATCATTTGTGCATTCTATGGCAATAACTCCCTGGGCAGTAGCAGGAATAAATGAGTGTAAAGGTAAGGGAGCCATGTACTTTGTGTCAAATAAATTTAATCGTTCAAGTCCAGCCTGTGCAAGCAAAATAGCGGAAAATTCATTGTTATTTATTTTTTTCAAACGGGAATCAACATTACCACGCAATATTTGTAAATTCAGCTGTGAAGAAAATAAATTTCTCATAAGAAATTGTCTGCGAGAGCTTGTTGTGCCAATAGGTAATGTGCAAAATAATTTACTTTTTAGCAGTAAGGATTTTAGTGTTTCAAATGGAATTTCTCCCACTACGCTGCTTGTTAGGTTTATTTCTTGTAATACTTGTGGAGAAATAACAAGTACATCGCATGGAGATGCTCGTGGTAGCAATGCCCCAATGATAAGCCCTGAGGTTTGTTCTACTGGTAAGTCTTTCATGCTGTGCACGGCTAAATGCGCTTGATGGCTCAACAGAGCTTCTTGCACTTCTTTAATAAATAAGCCTTTACCAGTTGTGAGATGATGTGGTTGATTTTGTTCTAACATCACAGAGGATAGTTGTGTGTGTTGCATTTTATCGCCAGTTGTAACGACAGGAATGAGTTCCGAATTTTTTTCTTGTTCTTTTAGGAGTTGTTGTACTTTTTCTGCTTGCCATAAAGCCAGGGCGCTTTTTCTGGTTGCGATATAAATTGTGTCTTCCATCATTTTAACGGGCCTTTTTTTGCTTCAATTGAATTACATTTTCTATTGGTTTATTTTTGGTAAATTCCAGCTCTTCTTGCTCAGATAATTTGAATAAAAATTCCAGCATTTCTCCAACAGTTTGAGGAGGTGTTTCAAGCTTTGTGTTTAAACGAGATAATTGTGCCGAATAAGAAACTATTCTTTTTGCTACGGCATCAGCGACGACATTGGGTAAAATATTTTTTCCACGGGAAGAATTATAGAGGTAGCGCTCGACCTCGTATGTAATGGTTTTTTTGAGCCACCGGTGCATTTTTGCAACGTGTAGAAGATTTTCTTTTTGTTTGCAAAGGTGAATGTAATTCTGAACTTCTTCTTCTATAATATGTTCGGCTTGTTTGGCAGACTGTTGTCTAAGTGATCTATTTTGTTCCATAATTTTATCAAGGTCATCAATATAAAAAACAAAAGTGTTGTCAATGTCATTGACATCAGAAGCAATTTTTCGTGGCACACTAACATCAATAAAGATCGTTAAATTTCCTTGTCTCTTCTTTTTGAAATTTTTTAGTGTTTCATTTGTAATGATGATTTCATTTCCGCTTGCAGCCACAACGCAGATATCATACTGGTGAATTTGTTCTAGAGTTTCAATCAATTTTTGAGGGATTGCAAATTGAAGATCATTTGCGAGTAATTCTGCTTTTTCAAAGGTCCTATTTGCAATATATAATGATTTTACTCCATGGCAAAAAAAATTTTTAGCAATTATTTTTGCCATGGAGCCAGCGCCAATGATAAGAATTTTTTTAGCGTGCAACGACTCAAAAACTTGGTGAGTTGTATCAATAACGGCATGCCCTACGGAAACAGAATTTTTTCCTATATCAGTTTCATTGCGTATTTTTTTAGCCACGCGAAAATTTTGTGTAAAAATTTTGTGAGCATTTTTTCTAGCAAATCCAAGCTCAGAGCATTTTTTAAAAGCTGATTTAATTTGCCCTAATATTTGTTGTTCACCAACAACTAAAGAATCAAGGCTTGCGGTTATTTTAAAAAGATGTTTAAGAGCATTTGCGTCAGTATAGATTTGTAAATAATTGGATATTTTTTCAGGATGCTCAATGAGATGAGTTAAATTGTATTTGTTGAAATTTGGTAAAGCGAGTTGATAGAAAATTTCTAGAACTTGCGATCTTGTTACTTTACCAAAAATACAAATATCGAAACGGTTGCAGGTTCCAATATTCACAAATTCTAAATTTTGCTTTGTAACTTTATAAATACAATCTTGAACAGTTTCAGGATGAGTTACTGCATTCCAAGCTTCTCGAATTTCTATGGGACAGGTTTTAAAGTGCAGCCCTGCATAAAACATGAAATGAGAATTTGAATTTGGCATAAATAATATCCTTGTCTTTTTCTAGCACTCAAAAGCAAGAGGTGTTGCAAAAAACTCATGCCTTTTCTCAAAGGGAATATTGCGGCCAAGCATGACCATAAGTTTGACAGACACAGCCTCAAAAGTCATATCGAGCGAGGACATAACTCCTAAATCAGCAAACACTTTGCTATTTTCATAGACGTTCAAATTGACAAATCCGGATTCACATTGTGTTGCCATGACAACGGGTATTTTTTTATCACAAGCTTTGCGACAAAGTTCGAGCCATGATGATTCTGCCGTGGATAAAGTTCCAACGCCAAAACCTTTTATAATAATTCCATTTGAATTCAATATCATATTATTTATAAATTCTGCACTGAGTTGTATACCTGGAACTGCAATAAGAGTCATGATATTCGAATTTATTTCTGTGTTGAGAATTGGTTGCGTTTTTGGAATATTGTGAGGGTTTGCCCTGGATATTTTTTTATTGAGTTTAAAATTAACCCCAAATCGTCCTAAAAGTGCTGAATTATAGCTTTTAAATGCATGCAAATGTTCATTACTATATTTTGTCGCACGTGTCGCTCTGTGCACTTTGCTTTCAAAGCACAACATAACTTCTGGAATGCCATATGTGGCAAGCTCAACGGCATCAATAATATTTGAGCGAGCATCATTCCTAAGCGCTGTTAGAGGGCGCTGAGAACCTGTAAAAACAACCGGTTTTGTTAGATTTTTTAAAAAATAAGCAACTGCAGAAGAACTCCACGCCATGGTATCTGTGCCGTGAATAACGACAAATCCATCAAAAGTATTCCAACTCTCATATATTGTTGTGGCAATACGAATCCACATCTCTGGAGTTGCATTGGACGAGTCAATATTACATAAAATTTTAATATCTATATTTGCTATGGAAATAATTTCAGGGACGTAACGTAACAGGTTTTCTAACAAATGCTCGGAGTTTTGAACGGAGGCTTGATTCTCTTCCAAACTCATGCCAAAGGTGCCACCCGTATGTAAAATTAATATGCTTTTCATTTAATCTTTTTAAATCTCCACTATATTCGCAAGTAAGCCGAGTATTAAAAGTATGGAGCCAATAATAATGAGCCATGCGCCTTTGCGGCCTTTCCAGCCCCAAAAGCTGCGGCCAAAGATAGTCATAACATACCAGGCCCATACAAAAAATGCCCAAAATATTTTAAAAAGTCCAACTTGTAATATATTTTTGCCTACAAAGACGAGAATGATTCCTGTAATAAGAGCAAGCGTGATAAAAGCAAGACCAGCAAATGAGGAGCGAATAATAATAATTTCAAGTGTAGATAAGCTTGTTGATTTTGAATTAAATTCAATGATTTTTCTTTTTAAATTATTATGACTGATGACAAATAGAAGAGACGCGCAAAAAGAAGCGACAAAAAATATTGCACTGAGAATGGATAAACCAATGTGAATATCAACCATCCAATCGCTTTTGACTTCTGACAGGAGTATTTTGGGTTCTAAAAAAGAGATACTCGTCATGAGTAAAAAAATGATGGCGCTTATGGTAAACGCGAGAGGGGCGAACTCTTTGCGCTTGGAGTCGAAAATAAGAATTCCGAGTGCAAAAATAAAGCTGCTTATGGTATAAAGCTCTGCTGTTATTGAACTTAGTGGTAAAATATACTCTAAAATGCCATAAACAAGTATTAAAATTGTGCCGAGTAAAAACAGAATGCGGGATGTGTTGGAAATAATGGTTGGGAATTGATCGTTTTTTTCTTGGCATTGCAAGACAATGGCAAACCCAAACACAGAAAGTCCAAAAAATAAACTCATTCCAACTCGGGCGAGTAGCTCAAGGAAAAAAATATTATGCAGGAGTCGTTCTTGAAGAGAATTGTCGATCATGAAAAAATCCAAAAAAAATTAGAAAAACAGGAACGCCTTAACCGCAAAAAAATCTTACTTGATGAAATAAAAAATACAATCAACCATATAAAATTTAATGAGCAACAAGAAGCTCTCCGTCCATATTCCTTGGCATGGGCTTTAAATACTTTAAACGCAGAGAGTACGACGAATTTGGCGGACATCAAAAAAAATTATCTGCAACTCGCGCAACAGTACCATCCAGATAAAAATAACGGTGAAAATATGCAGCCCATGGCAGATTTAAATAAAGCTTGGGAAATAATTAAAACTGCACGCCAGTAAAAATTCTTGTTCCGTATGTGCTATTTGGTGTTCCTTGTCCATAAACTTTCCAAGCATCGCCAACAACCCAGTAGCCGAGGTCTGCTCCAACGTTAACTCTGTCTAAAGTTGTATAACGGTACGATATATCAAATTCCACGCCAAGATTACTTGAACCACCAACACACATTCTGTTTATTGCGCTAGTTGAGCTTACAATTGCTTGAGAAGTGCATAGGGAATTTTCAGCATTATACTGGGAGTTTGTGTGGTTTAAGCGACCCCATACCAGCACTGGGCCAATAGATCCAAACCCAGGAGATTCATAAGTGTAATCAAGGCGGGCAAAAGTTGTGTTGGTAATGGCGCCTGTTGGCATTCCATTTATTGGTGGAGTTGTATTGTTGAACATTAAGAAAGATGGTTGAATATTAGGGTTCATCATAATAGCGGTTATATTGTTGCCACCACCGCCTAAAGAAGTGTCGTTGGCGGTATAGAATTGATTAGCGCCACCGCTTGCATAACCAGCCCAAAAACCAAGTGTGTTCGAGGATTGTCTTTCTGCGGTTCCCACTAAATTTTGCGCGGTTTCCGTTGCAAAAATAGAAGTGTTTTCTTCGTTATCGAGTTGATATTTCATTTTAAGCAAAGCGGCCATTGCAGTAAAGCTTTGAGCGCTACAAGTTTTAGACTGAGACTGTGATTCTACTCCAGAAGTGGTGAGGCAATCAGCGGCCCCTCCTAGGCTCTGATAATTTGGATTTTGCGTGGTTCCTGTTGGGTACAAAACTTCTGCACCAACAAAAAATTTTGAAAGATAGAATTTCCCATAGCCATCCAATATTGTGAGAGATGTGTTTGATTGGCCGTGGTCGAATTTAGAAAAGGCAACACCAATTTCCCGTGAAACGCCAGTGCTTGGAGCATCGGCAGCGTCTGTTTTTAAGCGAGCTTCCGCCGTATATGCCACAGCGCTTTGATTGGTCGAATTTCCGCCAACGGCCTCGCCGTAGCGTTCATAATAAACGTTCACATCAAACAAATTAAGGTCAGTTGTAAAAGCGATGGCATCGGAAGTGGAAATGGCTCCTCCGGTTGGACTCCATTCGTCGTTATGCCAAACACCAAGCCCCCAATTTCGAGGCATTCTTCCGGCTTTTAATAAACCCATTGGAGTTTGGTAAGTAAAATAAGCTGTTGTGAGAGTTGGAGTGTCAACCTGTTCGCCGTAAGGAGTACCGCCCGAACCATTTTGCGCATTTATGGTGTTGGCGAAGGGCATGGGGGTGGATTGTCCGTCTGGATTTGTGGTGGCAGTTGTGCTGTTTTGACCAAGTAAAGTTGGTGTATTTGGGTAATTATTATAGGCGTAGTCAAGGCCTAAATAAATATTTAAATTGTCAGAGGGGCTTGCTTGTAGGGTGAGTCCAATGGGAACTCGAAGTGCAAAATAGGTGGAGTTTGTTGGGGGAATGTTGGTTGCATATTGCCCCAACAGTCCTGCATGGCCGTTCACCATGAGAGACGTGGATGAAAATGCTTGTCCACAGAAGGCAGCCAGGCATAGGGCAGCGACTAATTTTATTTTGGCAGCGACTAATTTTTTTCTAAAAGCGCATGGTCTCATTCCGTTTTCTCCATCCGTTGCATTAAACTCTTTTTAACAGAGTGAGAGTCATATGATATTTACGTATTTCCTGCAAGCAACGCGATCTAGCCAAAAAGGTCAAAAAGAGAAGTATAGATTCATTATTTAAAAATCAATTATTTACAAAAGATAAAAAATAAATTACCATCCTTGCTCAGCAGGAATTTATAAACTTCTTTCAAAACTCAAAAAGAGACGGTGGAGTTAGAAAAATATGCATGCAGCAGCAGGAATCTATGCGACCGCGAGTTGGCTATATAGCCAAGTATCTTCATTGCAATCGCCTTCTCCAAAACAGATTGCAGCACCTGTGGATGAGGGTTGGGTTGACGCTAGTAGATATTTTCAAACGAAGACAATTGAGGATATTAAATCAATTCGAGTTCCTCTTGCGACAGGAGTTGAAGCTGAAGAAATTATTTATAGCGAAAATTTATCAATACCGCCAGCACAAAAAATATTTAACGCCAAAGAAATTATGATTGGTGATGCGCATGGAAATGTTTTGCGTATTTTATACGACTTAATTTATGGAGGAGTTTTTAAAACTCCTAGTCAAGAAATCTGGAATGAATTGATAGATATAATAAGTTGTGCAGATAGATTAACAGATCTACAACTGTTTCGGTTTGAAAGAATTCTTTGTAATGAAATTTCAAAGACAAAACAACCTTCACAAGTCATTTTTATTGGTGATTTATTGGCAGAGAGACAAGGAAATGACAATCTTATGTTTACTCTATTTTTTGAAATGAAAAAAAAGGATTTAAAGTATAAAATTATGATTTCTAATCATGATCTTGTCTTTTTAAAATATTATCTTTTAAATTCTTACTTAATTGAGTTAGATAAAGAATATTGCGAATCTTTGTATAGTTTTTTATTGTTTCATCAACGATATATTATTCATAACATGGATGCTTTATATGAGAATTATTTAGAACATTTAGAGTTATTTGATTATAAGCCTGAAATAGGTCTTTTTATATGTCATGCTACTGTAAAAGAAAAGCAAATAATGAATCTTTGCGATTTATTTCTCGTGAATAAGTCTCAAAATACAGCAGATCTGCTACAAAATTTGAAGAAAGAATTTGAAGGAATTAAAAAAAATCAAGATCTCTTTAAGCTTTTTTTAGAAGAACATGCAGTGCGTGATTTTTGCTGGACTCGTATTGATGAAGAGTACAACACAGCCCTAAAGTTTTTACCTGGTATTGATATCATTGTACAGGGGCACGATTTAAATAAGCCTTATTTTGCATCGGAGTTGACTTCGGCTTATCCACCATCTTTAAGTAGTCACGTGAGTGGTAAAAGCCTTAAGCGTGTTGTATTGGATAATCGTACTGGTAAGAGCGGGTTGAGGCAAACTCACGACACTGATTTTAATTTTAAGCCATTACGAGCATACTTAGCTATTATTCCCAAAGATAAAAAAGTCTAATTTATATAAAATCAAAGTTAATTTTATTTGCATCAATCAATTTTAATTTTTTAATCCTTTTTCTTTCTTTCGGATCATCCCCATGATCTTTAATTGCAGCTACAATATCTTTTTCAGAATAATCTTTTTTATTCCAGTGATCTATCATTAAAATCCCGTCAAGGTGGTCCACCTCATGTTGAAAATTAACAGCCGCATACAAGTGCGTTGTTTTAACCGTAAAAAATTCACCAAATTCATTTTGCGCACGCAATAAAATAGTATTAAAGCGCGGTATTTCAAAAGACTCTGCATCTGGAAAAGAGAGGCACCCTTCCCAGTTCGTAGTAATAGGGTCCGACTTTTCAACAATTTCAGGGTTGATAAAAATCATGGGAAATTTAACGTCTATTTTATTTCCATCTTTATCAAACACAAGAAAATCATTTTCTTTTTTTTCAAAGCCACGTTTTCCTTCAAATGCTAGCGTATAATCGCCAATAAATATTCTTTTATTCACGCCAACTTGTGGTGAGGCAATGCCGCCACCTTCAAATGCATGAGCAGTGGTAACCAAATTTTTAACAAACTCACGCAATTGATCGGTGAATTTGGTGACTGGAGTTGATTTTTTTTTCAATAAAACGTGTGCATAGTGAAGTACTTTATATATTTCCATAAAAATAGATCCCTTAAAAAAGTAGAGGGTGAATGCTTGTTAAGATGTCCGCCTGGCCAAATGGTGATAGGCTTTCATCGCCGTAAATATGTCTCATAAAACCTTTTGAAAGGCCAGAAATTCTGATAAGTTCTTCACGGACGAAATTATGTCAAAAAAAGCCAATTGCAGAGAGAGTTGCTATTGGGACTTTTGGAGAATCCAAAAGGAAAGCCGTTTAACGGTAAAAAAAAGCGTGTTTTGTATGAAAAAACGCGAATTATAGGAGTATTCATGTTTCAGGTTATTGAAAAAACTCTTCGCATTGGCGAAGAAGAAGTTGTTATTGAAACGGGCCGAATTGCACGGCAAGCTGGCGGTGCTGTTCTTGTGTCCTGCAAAGGAACTCAGGTTCTTGTTACGGCCACAGCGGCAAAAGAAGCTCAAGCATCAGCCTCTTTTTTCCCACTTTCCGTAGACTACATTGAAAAAATTTACGCTGCGGGTCGTATTCCTGGCGGCTACTTTAAGCGTGAAACAAAGCCAACGGACAGAGAAGTTCTTATTAGTAGGCTTATCGACAGGCCCATTCGCCCACTTTTCCCTGAAACTTACTTAGTGGAAACACAAGTTGTGGCAACCGTTATGTCATACGACCCAACTGTTTCTCCTGCTATGCTTGCTATTTTAGGTGCAAGTTGTGCGCTTACTATTTCGGACATTCCGTTTGCTGGTCCTGTGGCAGGAGTGCGTATTGCGTTTAAAAATAACCAATATATCATTAATCCTCCTGAAGATAATCTTTCAAATTACGACCTCGATCTCGTTATTGCTGGTACAAAAGACGCTATTTTAATGGTTGAAGCCGCGGCAAACTTTTTATCTGAAGAACAAATTTTAGAAGCTATCGCTGTGGGGCATGAAGAAATTAAAAAACTTTGCGCTATTCAAGAAGAGTTCCGCAAAGTTTGTGGAAAAGAAAAAAGAGTTGTGCCAGACGCACCAGACAACGTTGAAATAAGAAATGCACTTTCTAAAAAATATGCAAAAGCTTTAAAAGATGCGTATTCTATTGCTAAAAAATCAGAGCGTAAAGTTAAGCTCGATGAAATTAAAAAAGAAGCAAAAGCGGCACTTGTGCCAGAAGGCGACAGCAAGCTTGAAAAAGTATTTCAATATTTATTTGAAATGCAAGAATACAAAACAATGCGTGCGAGCATTATTAAAGACAATAAGCGTATTGACGGTAGAACGACGACAGATATTCGCAATATTGACTGTCAAATTGGTGTGTTAAAACGTACGCACGGCTCTGCATTATTCACTCGCGGTGAAACTCAATCCATTGGTATTGTTACCTTAGGAACGAGTGACGACGCACAAAAATACGAATCTATTGCGAGCGTGCTCAACGAAAAAACCTTCATGTTGCACTACAATATGCCTGGTTATTCTGTTGGTGAAGTCAAGCGTCTTGGAGCTCCTGCTCGTCGTGAAGTTGGTCATGGAAACTTGGCAGAACGCGCCTTGAAAGCCGCGTTGCCTTTAAGAGAGCGCTTCCCTTACTCTATTCGTGTTGTTTCTGAAATTACTGAGAGCAACGGTTCAAGCTCCATGGCTTCCGTATGTTCAGGAACCATGGCTATGCTCAATGCTGGTGTTCCATTAAAAGAGCCCATTGCAGGAATTGCAATGGGACTTGTGTTAGAAGGCAAAGAATATGCTGTGCTTTCTGATATTTTAGGCGACGAAGACAACTTAGGTGATATGGATTTCAAAGTTGCCGGTGGAAAAAATGGTATTACTGCAATGCAAATGGACATTAAAATTGGTGGTATTTCCACTGAAATTTTAAAAAATGCTCTTGAGCAAGCTAAAGTAGGCCGTCTTTTAATTCTGGATAAAATGTTGCATACAATTTCACGTCCTAGTGATTTAAGTGATCTCGCTCCACGCATTGAACAAATTAAAATTAAATCTGACCGTGTTCGTGATTTAATTGGTCCTGGTGGTAAAAACATCAAGAAAATTGTTGCTGATACTGGCTGTAAACTAGAAGTTAATGATGAAGGTATTGTTAGTGTTGCTTCTACAAATGGCACTGCAGCAATCAAAGCAAAACGCATGATTCAATATCTAACGACGGATCCTGAAATTGGTGAAATTTATCTTGGCGTTGTTAAAAAGACAGCTGATTTCGGTGCTTTTGTTGAAATTAAACCTGGTGTGGAAGGCCTTGTGCATATTTCACAGCTTGCTGCAAACCGTGTGAACAAAACGGAAGATGTGGTTAAAGAAGGCGAAGAAATTTTGGTAAAAGTTATTGAGCTAGATAGAGGCGGCAAAATTAAATTAAGCCGTAAAGATGCTATTGGAAAGAATCCAACTTCGGATACTCGGGCTTGGACAAATTAATTCAACAGCCACTTCCAAATTGATTTTATCACTATTTGGTATGAAACTGTTTTATGTAAAACTTGCTGAGTTTCGTCATCTCTTTCTGTGAGAATAAAACCTTGAGGCAAAGAGTGTTGTTCCAAGGCCTCAAGCAGTCCATCGTGCTCTCTTTTTTTTGTTTTTTCATCGTTCAAATGAAGGCAAACTTGAATTGCACCTTCTACCACGCCATTTTTTCTAAGTAAAAAATCACATTCTTTATTCTCTTTGTGGTAAAAAATTTCAAATCCTCTTCTTTTTAACTCTATAAAAACCATATTTTCAAGCATTCTTCCTCTGTCTTCACTAAAGCGAAAGCCAATGGTGCGTGCAAATTCATGGTCAATAAAATAAACCTTTTTAGGTGAGAGCATTTGTGCTTTTACTGAGGTGTTGTATCGGGGAATAAAAAAACACAAAAAGCTATTTTCCAGATAGCCGCAATAATCAGAAATTGTCGTAGCGCTTCCCACTCCTAACCATTTTTTGATAGAGCTGTAAGTCATTTCTTTGCTGCAATTGCTTGCTAAATAGTAGACGAGTTCTTTTAGTGGCTTTATGTTTGTTATTTTATAGCGAACAATAATGTCTTTATAAATAAGGCTTTCATATAAAGATTGCAGATATTTCGTTTGTCCATGCTTAACATATTCGGGAAATCCGCCTCTTTTACAGTACTGTGAAAATAAATTTAGCATGAGCCCTTTTTGTGTTGTGGACATAATCTCTTTTTTAACAAAATTTGGTTCGTGATACGAAACAAATTCAACAAAGGAAAAAGGGTAGATGCTCACAGAAATATAACGTCCCGTGAGTCTGGTGCCAAGTTCTTCACTAAATAAAGATGCATTGGAGCCTGTAACATATATTTTGTTACCCGCATTATATAAACGCCTGACAAAGAGTTCCCATTTTTCAATATTTTGAATTTCGTCAAAATAATAAGTTTTTTGATTGCCAAACATTTCCATAAAAACTTCATGTAGCATTTGAAAATGTTCAGAGGTAAATGTGGCAAGGCGTTCGTCTTCAAAATTGAAATAATAATCTTTTTCAATATTTTGTTTGCGAATGTGTTGTAAAAGGAGGCGATTTAAAAATTCATGAAATTTTTCTGACTTGAGGTGGGAAGAAACAGTT
>JAZKEW010000044.1:24600-25298 GCA_040386785.1 Bdellovibrionota bacterium | reverse complement strand
GGAGACGCTGCCCGTTGTCGTTCTGAGAGCGATTGGCTTATTGGCATGAACGGAACTCGTGCTATTACCAAACGGCTAAAAACCAGAAATACAAAAGGGGTGTGGTCTGTCGGGAGAGTTCAAACACCAACCCTTGCACTTATTGCAAAGCGAGAATTGGAGTATTTAAAGCATCGCCCAGAAGCTTATTTTACTTTAGAAGGGCGATTTTCAACTCCCACGCACGAATATTCTGGGACGTGGTTTGATCCCAGTTTTAAAAAACCGCAGGTTGAAGATGACGAAACCGCAGGCCTTCGCGAAAAAGAAGATCGCATTTTTATAAAAGAAAAATTAGATGAAATTATAGCCGATTTTAACAAAAACAAAGCCCATGCCACTGCAAAAGAAACAAGAAAAGAATCCAAAGAAATTGCTCCGCAGCTCTTCGACTTAACTCTTTTGCAACGGGAAGCCAACCGGAAGTTTGGAATTTCAGCATCAAGAACTTTGCAAGCAGCACAAAGACTGTATGAAAAACACAAATTATTAACTTATCCTCGTACGGATTCTCGCTATTTGCCAAATGACTATCTTGATAACGTTACAAATGTACTAAGAGAATTTTCAGCCATTCCAACCGAATATTCCGTCGTGTGCAAAAAAATTCTAAAAACTGGTTTACTAAACAAAGAAAGAGTTTTTAATGATAAATTTGT
>JAZKEW010000044.1:16655-24590 GCA_040386785.1 Bdellovibrionota bacterium | reverse complement strand
ATTCCAACTGGACAATTCCCTTCCGAAAAATTAGATGGCGATGATGCTCGAATTTTTGATTTGGTGTTAAAACGCTTTTTAGCTGCTTTCATGTCTTATGCCGTGTGGGCAAAAGTAGAACGAATTTCTAAAATTGGAGCGCAACATTTTCGTACCCGCGTACAAGACTTACAAGAACCTGGTTGGCGTGAAGTTTATGGTCTAGATACGGAAGAAGAAAGCAAATTACCGAAGCTAAATGAAAAAAATCCTGAAGCAGAAACACCTGTCAAGGTTGAAAAACTAGATACTTTAAACAATGCAACAAAACCGCCACCAAGGCTAACGGAAGCAAAATTACTTTCTTTAATGGAACATTGCGGAAAATCAATTTCCGACGAAGATTTAGCTGATGCTCTTAAAGATAAAGGTATTGGAACCCCAGCAACACGAGCAGATATTATTGAAAATCTTATTGCAAAAGAATATGTCATGCGCATGAATAAGGCCTTAAAAGCCACAGCGGAAAGCATCAGACTTATGGATGTTTTAACTCGTATTCCTGTTGATGCTCTTTTACAACAAATATTGTAGAAAAAGCTCGTACATTTGAGTATGACACAATCTATAAAAATGAACCTAGTTTAGGTGTTTGTCCAACTTGTAAAAACGGAAAAATCCAGGAAGGTTTCTGGGGTTACAAATGCAGCAATAGCAGTAATGGAAAAGAACCTAAAGAGGGAGAATGCCGTTTCATTATTTGGAAAGAGAAAAATTTACGCTACATTGATAGAAGCGTTGTTGAAGAGGTTCTAAGCAAAAAAGTAGCTGGACCATTTGAGTTTAGCAATGCTAGTGGCACATCCTCATTTGAAGAGTATCTCACTATTTCTGCAGAAAAAGGGGTTGTCTTTTGTGATGCCAGTGGCGAAATAAAAGAATCTTTAAGCGGCGCAAATGCCGTTGTGTTGCACGAAGAAATTATACCTCAAACATTTTTAAACAAGCCTGGAAAAATTAAAGTCACAGAAAATGCTTATTTGTGCGAATTTGGAGAACCTGATTCTCTTGTTTCAGATACTACTCCAGTAGAGGAAGTTGCTCCCAAAAAGACTCGAAAAAAAGCAAATCCAGACGCTGCAACGAAAAAGAAAACAGCTAAACCTAAAAAAATAAAAAAACTCCTCTCTCGTATGCCAAGAGAACTTTGCGGTAGGCCAATGAGTTTGGAAGAATATAAATCCTTTATTACAACAGGATCAACACCTCCTATTATGGACTTTAAGTCTAAAAAAGGACGCCCGTTTGCCGCCATATTAAATTTAAAAGACAATGGGAACTTTGAGTTTAAGTTTGTTTCCAGAAAAGGCCTCACTCCAGAACAAGGTGGTGACGCCCCTAAAGAGAAAAAAGTGAAGGAAAAAACAACAACCAACAAGGCTAAGGTTGTTAAAAAAGCTAAGCAGGACTAGTACCTATAGCTCTCCGCTTTGTAAGGGCCATCAACTTGTAAATGCAAATACTCTGACTGCTTTGTTGTTAAACGAGTTAAATGCACTCCCAATTTTTCAAGATGCAAACGAGCAACTTCTTCATCTAGTTTTTTAGGCAGAGTATAAACATGTCCAGACTTATAATGTGCATTATTTTGCCATAATTCAATTTGTGCAAGAACTTGATTTGTAAAGCTTGTGCTCATCACAAATGCAGGGTGACCAGTCGCGCAACCAAGATTGACCAAACGGCCTTCTGCCAACAAAATAATTTCATGGCCATCAGGAAAGCGGTATTTATCCACCTGTGGTTTGATATTAATTTGTTGAATGCCTGAAACTTTTTTTAGACCAGCCACATCAATTTCAATATCAAAATGTCCAATGTTACAAACAATAGCTTGATCTTTCATTTTTGCCATTTGAGCAGCAGAAATAACATCACAGCAGCCTGTTGCAGTAACAAAAATATGCGACTCCTTAAGAGCTTCATCCATGGTTAACACTTCGTACCCTTCCATAGCTGCTTGCAAAGCAACGATGGGGTCAATTTCAGTAATTAAAACGCGAGCGCCATGGGAACGCATTGCATGAGCGCAACCTTTTCCAACATCTCCAAACCCAGCAACAGTCACTGTTTTTCCGGCAATCATGACATCAGTGGCGCGTTTAATACCGTCAGGCAAAGATTCACGGCACCCATAAAGGTTGTCGAATTTACTTTTTGTGACACTGTCATTCACATTAATTGCAGGCATTTTAAGCGCGCCTTCTTGTGCCATTAAGTGCAAATGATGAACACCTGTTGTGGTTTCTTCAGACACACCTTTAATGTCTTTTAGAAATTGTGGGAATTTAGTGTGAACTAACGCAGTTAAATCGCCACCATCATCGAGCAACATATTCGGACCTTGGTTGTTGCTGAACTTCAAGCTTTGTTCAATACACCAAACATATTCTTCTTCCGTTTCACCTTTCCAAGCAAAAACAGGAACGTCCGCTTTTGCCATAGCAGCTGCTGCGGCATCAACAGTTGAAAAAATATTGCAACTTGACCAACGCACATCGGCGCCTAATATTTTGAGCGTTTCAATAAGAACCGCAGTTTCCACAGTCATGTGAAGGCAACCTGCAATTCGAGCACCAGCAAGAGGCTTGGTTTTGCCATAGCGTTCCCTAAGGGTCATAAGCCCAGGCATTTCTTTTTCTGCAAGTTCAATTTGCTTTCGACCAAGTTCTGCAAGCGAAATATCTTTAATTTTGTAGTCAGACATAAGACCTCTCCTATATGTTAAAAAGTTCGCTTGAACTCTAACTTAAAACCGTGAACTGAGCAAAATATGCACCGCTATATTTGTCGCAATAAACTATAATAAAAATGGAAATCTCTCTAATACGACTTCTAGTAAGGGAAAATATGAGATTATATTTTTATAAAATTTTTACCGCATCTATCTTAATGAGTTTAAATTGTTATGCACAAAATGAATTTATAAGCGAAAGAACCTTTGAACCAGAAGCTCTAAAGGCCCCTGGTGTGGAGAGAGTTGGAGCAGTCCCCTTACCAAGGCAAGATTTCGGCAATATTTCTGTGAGCCAAAGAGGGCAGTACTCCGTACCATCTCCTTCAAAACTAGTTAGCAAAAGCTCTTTTGAATCTACGTACGTTCCAGGAAGAACGATTTATTTAAATGGAGAGAATGTCAGCTCAATTCGTGATCAAGACTTGGAAGGGGTGGATGTTCATATTGATAAAAATGGGAACTTACATATAAGCGCACCCCAATACGAAGTGCTGTCCGAACAAAGCTACCATCCATTGCTGCCAAAAGAATTACCCAAGTTTAAGAAGGACAATGTTTATGAACAAATGCCTTTACCACAAGGGGTTTTTTCAAAGCAATCAGGAAAACCAACTCAATCAGTTGATGGTGAGCATAGTGCGGAGACACCAGCTCCAATGGCAAAAGAAATTATTCCTGAGGCAAATGAAAAGCCAACAATACCGGCTGTGGAAGTGAAAAAACCTTAAATGTTTTATTTTTTCTCTTCAACTGAAGGAGAAGGAGAGCTTTTTTGCTGCATTTCAGGACCGCTAGGAGCGTAATTATTATTGAGATCAATGCTACGCATATAATGAATATCTTCCATTTTATCAAAAGCACCACGTCCATTCAATTCGAACAAGGTGATAATAAAAAACAACACCATAAACAAAATAGCGCCAGCCCAAATAAAGGAATAGAATTTATCTTCGTGAATAAGTTCCATAAAAAATAGGCTCACGATGACAGCCTGTGTTGTCGCAACAACAAGCAGAAGAAATGTGACCCATTCGTTTGGTAGGGGTAATTTTGAAATTCCCATGTTCATAAAAATCATGACAAGCAGAATAAAAAATATTTTTACATAAAATTTAACCGAAAATAAATGCTGTTCTTCGTGGTTATTATTGCTCATATTTTTACCCTCTTTATTTAGCAAGATAAAGTATTGGATACAAAAATATCCACACTAAATCGACAAGGTGCCAAAATAAACTGACGTTTTCTAACGACACATAATTTTCTGAGTTAAACTCACCCCGTAGGGAGCGTCTCAACAACCAAAGCATTAAGCCCACACCAACCACGATATGAAGTCCGTGCATACCAGTAATGGTATAATACAATCCAAAAAAGACGTGAGCAGTATGGCTTGAAATAAGAACTTCTGCGTCTGGACTGTAAAACCGACCTGGAAAAAGCCCTTCGTGAAAGTGCGTTGCCCACTCGTACCCTTTAATTACAAGAAACAAAAGCCCACAAAACATGGTGGCAAGCAAATACTTTATGCTCAAAGATTTATTATTAACACGTGCACTTCGCACACATAAACTCATAGTTAATGAACTAATTAATAGAATAACACTATTGACACCACCTAGTCGCCAGTCCATGTATTTTTGCGTCTCTGTTATCATTGCTGGGTACATAAAGCGGCAATAACCATAGGCACAAAACAAACCGGAAAAAAACAACAATTCCTGCCCCATGAAAATCCACATCCCTAATTTTCCAGAGGCTGTTTGTTGGTCCATGCTCTTAAAATGATGCGCTAAATAAGGAGGGTGTTCTGCTACATCTTTTTGAGTTTCAAGTGTCATAAATCAGTGGTCTCCTTTGGATTTGACAAGCTGATCGAAGTCATAAGGTCCATGAGTTGAAATAGGCTGCTTCTCGAAATTGTGTTCTATAGGAACAATCGCTGTTTCAGTCCACTCAAATGATTTTGCTTTCCACGGATTCGCAGAAGTTTCATTGGCCCCATAAAAAATGGAGTGCAGCCAATTAAATAAAACAAGAAATAAACCTGCACCAAGCAAGTAAGATCCCAAAGAAGAAAGCAAATGATATATATAGTATTCAGGCAAATAATCGTAATAACGACGAGGCATACCCTGCGTTCCCATAATGAACTGAGGGAAAAAGGTTAAATTGAAACCTAAAAAGACCATTAAGCAAGCAATGCGCCCCCAAAATTCGCTGTACTTTTTGCCCGTAATTTTTGGCCACCAGTTATACACTGCGCCAATAAATGCTATCAGCGTTCCGCCCATCATCACATAATGGAAATGCGCAACCACAAAATAAGTGTTGTGCAAATGCACATCAACGGAAAGTGTGCCTAAAAATACCCCTGTTAGTCCACCAATTAAAAACAAGAAAAGAAAGACAAACGCGTAACACATTGGCGTTGTGTATTGAATAGAGCCTTTGTAAAGCGTTGCAACCCAGCTAAAAACTTTTATGGCCGTAGGAACTGCAACCGCATAAGTTAAAAATGAAAAGAACACCGACGCCCACGGCGCTTGACCACTGGTAAACATGTGGTGGCCCCAAACAAAAAATCCAATAACCGCAATAGCAACGCTAGAAAGTGCAATAGCCTTATATCCAAAAATATTCTTTTTAGAGTGTGTTGCAATAAGTTCGCTCATAACTCCAAAGGCAGGCAGAATCATAATATAAACCGCGGGGTGAGAATAAAACCAAAAAAAGTTTTGAAATAAAACAGGATCACCACCGAGAGAAGAGTCAAAAATTCCAATACCAAAAATTCGTTCTAGCGCTACTAAAACTAAAGTAACAGCCAAAACTGGTGTCGCAAGGACTTGAATAATACTTGTTGCGTAAATAGCCCACACAAACAAAGGCATGCGATCCCAGGTCATACCAGGAGCCCTGAGTTTATGCGTGGTAACAATAAAATTTAATCCGGTTAAAATGGAAGAAAATCCAACGATAAATGCACCAAACACCGCAGCGACAACGGCAGTCTGTGTTGATGTGCTATAGGGGGTGTAAAAAGTCCAACCTGTGTCAAGTCCACCAAATAAAACTGTGTAAACAAGAACAGCCGCTCCTGCCAAGTACAAGTAGTAACTAAATAAATTTAATTTAGGAAAGGCAACATCTTTTGCCCCAAGCATAAGAGGCAATAAAAAGTTTCCAAGGGAGGCCGGAATAGAAGGAATAATAACCAGAAACACCATAATTGCGCCGTGGAAAGTAAAAGCTTCGTTGAAATGATCGGCGCTAATAAAATAAGATGTTGCAGTGGCATTTGGAATACGCGGAAGCATGAGCTCGGTTCTTAACAGCAAAGCGAAAAAACCGCCGGCGAGAAAGAACAATGCAATACCTAAAAAATACATCACTCCAATGCGTTTGTGATCGACAGTCAGTAGCCAAGACTTTAAACCACTGGATGCTGTCAGGTAATTCGGATGAGCATCATGATGGGAGCTAAGCATATCCCCACTCATAATTTGTTTTGTTACTTTATTGTTCATTCCAAAAACTCCGTTTATTTCTTAAGTGATTTAATATATTCAGTGATTGCAGTCACTTCTTTATCGTTTAATTGTCCTTGATAGGAAGGCATTGCATTGGGATATCCTGCGACACTTCTGAAATTTGGATCGAGAATAGATTGACGAATATAGTTGTCATCAAATTCAACTGTCTTAGCAGATCCATTTGCGAGTGTGATATTAATTTTCTCTCCATAAGTAGCGTACAGTGGAGGCCCCACAACCCGCTTACGCTCAGGTGAAATATCATGACAGGATGCACATGCTCCTTTTCCTTCAAATATTTTTTTACCAAGTTGTGCAGGACTTAAGCCAGCTCCTTGAGCAGCAAGCATGGCTTTTTGATACGCAGACTCATTCATAACCTGTACATAACGCACCATTTGAGAGTGTTTTGTTCCACAATATTGCGTGCACAATATGGGAAAAGTACCCTCTTTTTCCGCCTTAAACCAAACCACAGTGTATTGACTTGGAAGCACATCACGATTGACGCGAAAATCAGGGACATAAAAACCATGAGTGACATCGACAGAGGACATAATTAATTTGACGGACTTATTAACTGGAACAATAAGATTAGAAGTTTCTGCACCCGTTTTAACATCGGTGAATAGCCAATCCCATTTTCGAGCAGTCACGTGCACAACCATAGCGTCCTGCGGTGGCACGCTTATGGAAACCCAACCGTACAATCCCCAAATAAAAATAATAACAAATAAAACTGCGGGAACGACGCTCCAAAATATTTCCAGTTTTGTGTTTCCATGAATATATTTGGTTGGTTCGTCTTCTTTTTTCTTACGATATTTCCACATAAAATAAAACATGAAACTTAAAACAAGAATAAAAAAGAATACGGAAAGATAGTAAATAAAATAAAATAAATTGTCTTGACCCGCAGTGACTGGCGAAATGTTTGGAGGCAACCAGAAGGTACCAAGTGTTGATGTTAGGTCAGAAGATGACACGAAGAATACTCCTCCTCAAAAAATAAAAACTTAGATTTTAGGCAATTTTTTTTTGTCTCGCCGTATGAAATAAAAGAGAACAATGCCTAGAATTAATACCGTAACTGCAGCTCCACCACGAAGCAAATTAACTGCAAATAAATCATATTTACCCGACGTTGGATTGTAGTGAAAGCATGTCAATAAAACCTGATCCGTTGGCGACCCTATTTTATTTTCAGATGCATCCATTAGTGAAAACTTTATTTGGTTGGGCGAGTAATTAATGCCATATAAATAACGTGAAATTTTGCCATTTGGACTAATAAAAAATATGGCTGCGGCGTGCGCAAACTCTTTAGAAACTGGATCGTACTTATAAAAATAACCAATTTGTTGAGCAAGTTTACTAATATTTTCCTGTGTACCAGTGTAAAAATTCCAATTACCGGTTGGTTGATGAGCTATGGACAGATATTCCTGCTGAGCTTTTTTTGAACCTTCTCGCGTATCCGTGGGATCGAAACTCACAGTTGCCATATTGAAATCTTTTCCAATGGGCCAATTGAGTTGTGCAATAGATTTTGCCAAATTCACCAATTGAATTGAACACAAAGTTGTGCAGCGGTAATAATTTAAAGTGAGTATCAGTGGCTTG
>JAZKEW010000044.1:0-16645 GCA_040386785.1 Bdellovibrionota bacterium | reverse complement strand
TTTCATTTACAGGCAATTTATTATTTGTCTGCATGGAGCCATTATATTGGCTCGTCGGCATGGTCGATTCATCAAAAGAATATGCCATATCCGTAAACAGAATTGAGCAGAGCAGAATAAATAAACTTCTTTTCATCATTGAACTACTTTTCTTGAATTTTAGAAATATCACCCTGAGTCATTACAACCATTTTCATGGCCTGCATAATTGGAATTTGATAGTGGTTGTCATCAATTTTTTCATAAGACGACATAATTTTTTTTTGGTTTGAAATATAAACAATTCTTTCCGTATTTCCCATACCTGTATCAGCCTCATTTCCCTGTTTTGTTGAGAGATTTTCAATAACAGGAAAGGACAAAGCAATTAAAATAAAAACAAATATAAAAGAAACAGTCACAACAACGGCCACGAGTCTTGTTGGCGGTTTGTCAGGGGCATCATCTAATTCCTGC
Source organism: Bdellovibrionota bacterium (assembly GCA_040386785.1). Taxonomy (GTDB): domain Bacteria; phylum Bdellovibrionota_B; class Oligoflexia; order Silvanigrellales; family Silvanigrellaceae; genus Silvanigrella. Next base: position 16,189 of record JAZKEW010000044.1, on the reverse strand, counting down.
GAATGACCCCCATGTAAAAATTTGTCTTTATTGAATGTAGAGAACATTGTTTCCCTCCTGTTTACACGTTTTCGTAGTTCATTGATTCAGGAAGTCTGGGGTCTTGAATTGGCACCAGTGCTTTGCGCCTTGCAAGCGCCGCAAATAGAGCGATAAATAATCCGCCTACGCCTAAAAAGCAAAATACATCAATAAATGAAAAATGAGAACCCTCTTCATACTTGGTTGGAACGACTAGCCAATACAAATCAATAAAATGCATGACGAGCATCCAGACTGCAACAAGAACAACCATAGTTTTACAACGCTTTGCACTTCGTGCCATGAGAAAAAGAAACGGAACAATAAAGTGACCAACGCAAAGAACACACCACACCCAAAACCAGCCATGGGTTTGTCTTATGGAATACCACTTAGTTTCTTCTGGAATATTTCCGTACCAAATAAGTAAATATTGCGCGTAGGCGGCATAGGCCCAAAAGCAGGAATGCCCAAAAATGAGTTTACCAAGATCATGATAGTGCTCAACGGTAATAACTTTATTTAATGTTGGAATATTTTGAGTCATTCTGGTTAAAATTGCTAAAAATGCGAGAAAAGCCATGTAGCAACTCGCGAAAAAATACAAACCAAAAATTGTGGAATACCAATGTGGATCGAGAGACATGATCCAGTCAAATGCAAAAAAGGTAATGCAAAAACCTAATAGAATAAGAAACGGATAGCTTGCATTTTGCAACTTGCGCGTAATAGCGTGGCTGCCCGAGGCGTCTTGTTTTATCGAATAAATAGCAAAATAATATGCAGCAGAGGTAAACGCAACAAAATAAATTGCTGCTCTCACATATAAAAATGGTAAATTTAAATACCATCTTTTTTGAGCTAACACTGGATCTGTAAATGATTCAGTAGAAAGCCAGTGGTGAAAAAGCGTATGAGAACCAAGAATAATCACAACAAATAAAATAATAAATAAAGGCATTGTCATGGCAACATTTTCTGCAAGCCTTCGCACCACAATGCTCCATCCTGCCTTTGTGGCAAATTGAATAAGAACAAAAAAAACAGCTCCGAATGCCAAGCTTAAAAAAAATAACCAACTAACATGAAAAGAAAAGAAAAAATAACTCGCATCATTTTTTGCTAAATAAAAAGCCACAAGCAGACTGACAAGGCCAATAATAGTTCCAGTTAAAGGAAGTTTATTAAATACATGCTGTGCTGGTACCAAGGCATCGGCATGTGATAGCTTAACGGAATTATGATGACTCATTTATATTGCCCCACTCTACTCTAAATTCACTTAATAACGTTCGCAGGAACATCTTTGGCTGTCGCCAAACGAGATGCCTGCAGAGCTCGCACATAGGCGACAACAGCCCATCTATCCTGAACATCTATTTGTTCCGCAAAACCCGGCATATTCCAATTATTCACACCATTTGTCACCGCGTTATATATTTTACCAACAGGCATTTCAATAAACTGGCTATCGTGTAAATTCGCAGGCCTGATAGATCCACCTGCCGCTTGAGTTGCTAAACCATCGTTATTTGCAGTGTAACCATGGCAAGCCGTGCAATAAATATTGTAACGATCTTGTCCTCTTTTGAGGACCTCCTCTGTTAAAATAATAGGAAACTGCTTGACCCACAAAGACGAAGTATTTTCTTCCACTCCTTTGTAGAGTCGAGAATTCGTATTCGCTTCCCCTTCTGCAACTGTTCCCGCTACGGCAGCACGAGTTGACTTTTTATCTTTAAAAAATTCATTTTTAGACTGCGGACCATAAGACGTTTGTTCAACCATGTTTCTGATTAAAAGCACGGGTGGGGCGGAACTTTTATCGCCTCGACAGCCTGATAAAACAAAAACAGTAGAAATAATGATTAATTTTTTCATAGATTACTCTTCCACAAATTCCACTTTGTTTGCGCCTAATTCACGTAAAAATTCGCCTATTGAGTCTGAATGAAATTGTGCATCATTCTTCTCAATTGAAATAAAAAACTTATCATCTGTTACCTTATTAAACATACTCGATTTAAAAAGAGGATGATAAAGCTGGGGCAAACGATTTAATGCAAGCATTCCAAACAGACAGGTCGCCGCTGCAGAAAGCACGGCGCATTCAAATCCGGGAAGAAAATATGCAGGCCAACTGTAAAAAGGTTTGCCTGCAATAATGTATTTGTAATCGACAGCGTTCATCCAACTCCACAACAAAAAACCGCCAAGGCCACAAACAAGTGCCACTCCTCCCACAAGCCAAGGCAATTTGCTTTGGCCAAGCCCCATAGCTTTATCAAGACCATGAATTGGAAAGGGTGAATAGGCATCCCATTTCGTAAAGCCTTTTGCTCTTACTTTTTTGCATGCCTCATATACTTCTGCGGCACTATTAAATTCTGCTAGAACCCCATACAGTTTTTTATTTTCTGGTTGTGGGGTTTTCCCTTCATCGTAAGAATGACTTGTCATAATAATGTTCCTTAGTTATCCAATTTCAGGATTGACGTTTCTCAGCTTTGCAAGATACGTCGTCCGTGGTCGGGTATTGAGCTCACCAAGCAAACTGTAATTTCGCGCAGTGGCTTTTAATTTAGAAACTTTTGATTTTGGATCAGCAACATCACCAAATACGATTGAGTTTGTTGGGCAAGCACTTTGACAAGCCGTGACAATTCCTCCATCAGGAACAATGCCCATGCTTGAAATTTGATTCGCTTTAATTTTTGCAGCATTTATTTTATGGACACAATATGTACATTTTTCCATAACTCCTCGAAAACGAACAGTCACGTTTGGATTTTTTTGCATTGCGTAGAGCGGATTGCGTTCATCATCAATTTTGCTATAGTTAAAGAAATTATAGCGACGAACTTTATAAGGGCAGTTATTTGCACAATAACGAGTTCCAACACAACGATTGTAAGCCATGTCGTTGAGGCCATCTGGGCTATGCGTTGTAGCAGCCACAGGACAAACAGCTTCACATGGCGCATTTTCACAATGCTGACAATTCATAGGCTGAAATGCTGTCCGAACCTCGGGAGCATCCACATTACCTTCAAAGTAACGGTCAATTCGTATCCATGACATTTCCCTATTTTTAAAGATTTCCTCTTTGCCCACAACAGAAATATTATTTTCTGCCTGGCAGGCAACGGTACAAGCATTGCAGCCGATACACGTGGTTAAATCAATTGTCATACCCCATTGTTGCCAAGACCATTTAGCTTGAGTTGGATTAGAGGGGTATGGGAATAAATTGCTTTTTTGCTCTTTGACGTCGAGTAGCTCGTAGTTGAGCACAAACGCGGGCTTTTTTTTAAAATTTTCAAATGTTGTTTCACGGATAACTGGCGGTCTGTCTTCTTTGAGTTTGGGTGTTCCACTCATAGAAGAATGCTCTTGCGTAGAAACTAAAGAATAAGTCTTACCAGTTTTTTCAACTATAACGTTATTTCCAGTCCAAGCATTTGATGTACGAATTAAATTCGCGTTAAAACCCGACCCCTGCGATACTTTCCCGAAGCTTCTACCGTAGCCAAGAGAAAGGACTAAAGTAAAATCGGCAATTCCAGGAACTTCCCATACTGCTGCCTCCAATACTCGCTTGTTATAAGTTACTTTAATAACGTCCACAGCCGATTTTCCAGGCTTAGGCTTTCCATTTAGGCCAAGTGCTTTTGCAGTTTTTGGACTCATAAAAAAGGCATTGTCCCAAACCAATTTGTGAATTGGATTTGAAAGCTCTTGCAGCCACGCGTTATTTGCATAACGACCATCATATAATGAACTATCGAGTACAAAATCAATATTTAACTTCTGCGCAGTAGGTTCTGCAAAAACAATATTTTTTTCGTAATAGGAAGAAATATGTGAAAAATTAAATTTGAATTCAGTCTGCTGATATTTAAGAGAATCCTTAAGAACACCATCACTTAAGTGTTGACGCCATTGCCCTTCAGTAAAAGAGTTTCCAAAAATTGAACGCACAATATCGTAATCAGACAATGGTTTTTCATCAATTAAATGAGAAACAAATTCATATTCATTCACGCATTCATCAAATAATGGAGCGATTAACGGCTGTCTTACAGACGAAATACCTTCTGTAGATAACATGTCCCCCCAAGACTCAAGAAAATGTGTTTGAGGAACATAATAGGTCGATAATTTAGCAGTTTCATCAGGAAACAAGCCTAAGTACACCGAGTTTGTTACCTTAGCTAGGGCCTTGGAAAAACCAAAATCTGCGGGCTGAGCGTAAGCAGGATTACCGCCAATCATAATTAAAGTTTGAACAGCATTATGTTGAATTTCTTCTACAAGAGCGGACATATTTTTAACAAATACTGGGCGAGTTTTTACTGGTACAAGTGCTACAATTTCAGAACTCACAGCACCAAGGGCGCAATTAATTGCAAAACCGAGAGCATGAACCCACTGAGGTTGTTTATCACCAACTATGACAACACCGTGGCCTGCTTGTGACGCGAGATCTTTTGCAAGAGCCTTTACCCATTTCTTAAATTTATCATTAAAGGAAGTTTTAGGAAACAAAGGGATCTCAAACCCTGAAGGCAGCTTAATTGAATTCAAATTGAGTTCTTTTAGCAGCAGTAATAAAAAATCACCAATTAGATTGCTGTGCATGGTGTATCTGTGATCAGCATTGGAACCCGTCAACGACATATTTGATTCGACGCAATAAAGCCTATTCATAGTAGAATATTCGTTGAGAACTCTTCTACTCTCAGCAAACTGACGTGCGTACTTAACGCTGTCTCCTTCCAAACTTAAAAAGTCGGAATCAGCACTTAAAATAACATTTGCTTTGGATAAATTATAAGCCACATCAACATTTTGGTCTGTAACAAGAGAAAGTCCTTCTAAACGATTTCCTGAATAAGTGGTATCTTGTTCAACAAAAAGGGCCTTTGGATACATTTTTTGAAATTGATTTAGCTGACCCGCAAAAGCGGGAGATGCACAGGATTCATAAGCAAACGCCAGTCCCTTGCCCTGCTCGTTCTTTGTTAAAGTAACAAGGTTTTTAATTTGAGTTAAAGCATCTTGTTTAGAAATATTTTTTCCATTTTTAACACAGTGTTGGCCTCGCTCAGGATCATATAAGTTTAATATTTCTGCTTGTGCAAAAGCATTGGAAGAGCCAATATTTGACTGCGGAATTGGATTGCTTGTTGGATGGCGAGAATTTCCATCAATTTTTGTCGGTCTGCCATCGGTACTTGTTACAGATAATCCAAGAACCGTACTTCCAATTAATGCTGTTGTTGAATAATTTTTTGGAACACCTGGCAATGTATTTTCAGGTCTCTCATTATCAGGATAAATATATTCTTTAGGCCTACGGATGCACCCAGAAGTTGCAGCACCTGCAAGCGCCATGCTTGCACCCATGAGGCCTAAAAATTTGCGCCTACCAACACCTGGTGTCACTTCTAAGTCGAATTTGCTGAGATAATTTTCTCGTTTCTTTTCATTTTCATCGTTGTCAGTCATAGTTATGAATTCCACTTACTTAATTAAAAAAGATTATGACGATTTAAACTTAATAATGACAAGCCCCACAGGACTCAGGCGGTTGAATAAACCTTTCCCTTCGACTCGTGTCAAAATAAGGATTGTAATTTGCGGCAACGGGATCATAGAGCATATTTGTAATTTGACTTTGTGGTCTCAAATGTGGAGTTGGATTTCTGTGGCATTCTAAACACCACCCCATGCTTAGCGGTGTCGCTTGGTAAACCACGTCCATTTTGTCCACTCTATTGTGACAGCTCACACAACCAACGCCCACAGTAAGGTGCGCACTATGGTCAAAATGGGCATAGCGAGGCAGAGAGTAAACGTGCACCCAAGGTATTGGAGTTTTGTTTTTGTAGCTGTCTCTAACAACTTGCAAGAGTGGGCTATTTGGAAGCACTTTATTGTGACACCCCATGCATGTTGCCGTTGAAGGTAAAGCAGCAAAAGAAGTTTTTTCAACCGTACTGTGACAATAACGACAGTCGAGACCCATTTGTCCTGCATGCAATTTATGACTAAAAAGCACGGGCTGTTGCGGCTGATAACCGACATTTAAATATTTTGGCGAAAAATAATACCAGATCAAAAAAACAACAAGCGCAATAAGAACTGGAATTCCAATTCCAAGCAGAAGAGGAAGTTTATTTGTCCATTTTGGAAATATTGGTTCCACAAAAATCACCTTTCTCCGAACCCACATCAGGTTTTCCGAACATAGCTAGACTCAGTCCGATAGTTGCGACACTGTTCTAACGGATTTATTTTTCACTCGCAAGTATGTAAATAAAAAATGTCTCATGTGTGTTTATACAATTTATCCGTATACAGTAACAAATTATTTGAAAACTGAAAAGTAGCAAACGAATAAAGAATCCTGTACACTCATCTTAGATAAATTATTAAAATAATAACGACATGGAGATAAACAAACATGAGTAAGAAAATTTTGATTGTAGACGATGCAAAAACTATCCGCCAACAAGTCAACTTTACGCTGACAAAAGGAGGGTATCAAGTTATTGAGGCTGTGGATGGTCTTGACGGTATTGCAAAATTAAAAGAAAACCCTGACGTCTCTGTTATTGTGAGCGACGTTAACATGCCCGAATTAACTGGTATTGAAATGGTCAAAGCAATTAATGGAAACCCTGATTTACCACACCCACCAATTTTAATGCTCACAACGGAGGGGGCGCCTGAGTTCATTCAACAAGCAAAAGAAGCTGGCGCTAAAGGATGGATTATCAAGCCATTTAAGCCAGAAAGTTTAGTTGAAGCTGTTAATAAATTAGCTGGATAAAAAAGATTAAAATTTTAGAAAACTAGCACAACGATCAATAATAAGACCTAAAACTAAGGCTGGTAAATAAATTAATGAAGCAATAAAAAACTTCCGTGGCCAATTGGGAGTTACTCTGAATAAACCAACAAGGCTAAGATATAAAAACCAAAAACCTAAAGTAACAGCAAAAAATGCATAAATATAACCGCCAAGTTTAAAATAAATAAGCAACATACTCATCAAAACTAGACAAATTGTCCACAACAATGCTTGAATTTTCGCCGCACGTTCTCCGCGAACAACAGGAACAACTTGAATACCTGCTTTTGCATAATCTGCTTTGTGGTAAATGGCTATGGCTATAAAATGCGGCATTTGCCAAGCAAACAACACTCCAAATAACGCTAGCGCCGCCGGTGTGACCTTATTGTCTACAGCTGTCCAACCTAATAAAGGAGGAATTGCTCCTGGTACCGCGCCAATAACAAGCGCTAGAGGGGTTTTCACCTTAAGAGGGGTATAAATTGCCGCGTAAAAGACAATGGCAGCAAAAGCAAGCACTGCAGTTAAAATATTTACAAAGTAAACGAGTAAAGTGAGACTTACCACTGCGAGAACACATGCAAAAATGAGGGCATGCTTCACCTTAATTTTACCAACAACCATTGGCCTAAATTGAGTTCTTTTCATAAATTGATCTGTATGTCGCTCATAAACCATATTAAATGTATTTGCTGATGCCACAGAAAGGGCAGTTCCTATAAAGGTCATAATGAGAGATAAAATAGAAATTTTATCTGATGCAAGAATCACTCCACCAGCAGTCATAATAAGACAGAAAAAAGCAATACGAGGCTTTGTAAGTTCAATATAATTTTTGATAGTGGATATTGTTAAAATGGACATGTTTTATTTACTCGTGCTCTTTGCAACAGCCTTACAAAAGTCTGCAATTGCCTGCCAAGTATCAGCACAAGCTTTCTTTTGATTCCGATTTTTAAAATAGGGTTTACACTGCTCGGCCCCAAAATTGTATCCTAAAACTTCGTTGCCATAAACAGAACATTGAGACGCTTTGTCACCTAACACAAGACATACTTTCATCATGCGAGAAACTGTGTCATCGCATATTTGCTGCATGGCGTCGCAATGCAAATACCACTCTATGTTTTTTTGAGCACATTGCTCTATTGTCAAATTTGGAGCATCTATTTTTATTTGCGAAAGCGCAGCGGTGACAGATTTTTCGGATTGAATATAATTTCTAAAAACAACCCAACCAAGAACCGCTGCTAACACGAATAAACCTATGATGAATGGGATTCCGAGATCACCCTTTCTTCTAAAAACTGCATTTGTTTCAGAAGGTTCCTTTTTCATTTTAGACTCGATTCGAATTAAATTTTTTCAACAAATCTTGCACGCTAGCTTTTTTATCTTCTTCACTACTGGAATCTTGCAAGCTATTTTTTTGCATCAACCTTTTTTCAGAAGCAAGAAAATTTTGCGGCTTTCTTTCCGTATAATTTCTATTTTGTTCTGGTCTTTGGTGCTGCATAGAACTCGCTCCAGGTTTTTGTTGCTGATGAACAGCAGGTCTCGTCGTTTTCGCTGTCTGAGTGGAAGAGGCATGTATTGCCTCTTCACAAGCTCTTTTTGAAAGAGAAATACGCTTACGTTCTTTATCTAAAGCAATAACTTTAACCTTAACGCAATCTCCAACTCCAATAAGTTGCGACACATCTTTTATAAATTGATTTGAAAGTTCAGAAATATGAATCAGACCATCTTGATGGACTCCAATATCAACAAATGCTCCAAAATTAGTAACATTTGTCACTGTCCCTGTGAGAACTTGCCCTTCTTGCAACTGATTAAAATCGCGAATTTCTCGATTATAGGAATGCTTAGCACCATCTTCACGAGGGTCTCTTCCTGGTTTAAAGAGTTCTTTCATAATGTCTTGCAAAGTAGGAAGACCAATTTGTTCTGTCACAAATGATTCCAGATTAATTTTAGAAACATTATCTTTATTTCCAACTAGTTCTTTCGGTGAAACAGATAAGTTTTCTGCCATTTTTTGAATAAGTGAGTAAGACTCTGGGTGGACAGCTGTGTTATCCAGTGGATTTTCACTCTCAGGAATTCTTAAGAACCCTGCGGCTTGTTCAAATGTTTTTGAGCCAAAACCAGGGATATTCAATAAATCAGTTCGAGCTTTAAATTCACCATTTGAATCACGATGGCGCACAATTCCTTTTGCAAGGCTTGCCCCAATACCTGCCACATAAGACAACAAGCTTGGACTAGCGGTATTTAAATTAACTCCAACATAGTTCACACAACTTTCGACAACTTCGCCAAGTTGCTTTTTCAATTTACTTTGGTTGACGTCGTGTTGATACTGCCCAACACCAATGCTTTTAGGATCTATTTTAACGAGCTCTGCAAGTGGATCTTGCAAACGACGAGCAATACTCACAGCTCCTCTGTATGTGATGTCGAGATCAGGAAATTCTTCACGAGCGGTATCACTGGCAGAATAGACACTCGCACCTGCTTCATTCACCATAACAATTCGAACAGTTAAATCTTTATTTTGTTCAAGAACTTTTTCAACAAAAGCTTCCATTTCACGACCAGCAGTCCCATTTCCAATAGAAATTAAAGAAACTCCGTGTTTTTTTACTAAATTAAGAAGAGTGTCATAAGCTATTTTGTTTTTAGCATGCAACATATCTTGATCGTGGTGAGGAAAAACTGTTGTGTACTCCATTAGTTTACCAGTTTTATCAACAACAACTATTTTGCTTCCTGTTCGCAGTCCAGGGTCTACTCCAAGCACAACGCGCTTTGGAATTGGAGGCAGCAATAATAAATTACGCAGGTTCTTACTAAATACAAAAATTGCCTCTTCTTCTGCTATATTTTTTGTTTCAAGACGAATTTCTGTTTCAATGCTAGGAGAAATAATTCTTGAATAGCTGTCAACAACACACTCTTGTAAGAAGGTTTTTATTTGCTCTGATTCAGAATGTTTTATAATTTGATTCGAAATTAAACTTATTGGTATTTGCTCATCAAAGACAAGTGTAAGTTTTAAAATTTCTTCTTTTTCACCACGACGCAACGCCATGAGACGATGGCCTGCAATCGTTTTTACCGGTTCAGAAAATTCATAATAATTATTATATTTTGTTTTTTTATCTTTAAATTCTTCTTTAACTTCAGATTTAAATATTGCATTTTCATAAATCCATTGCCGCACTTCATTTCGCAGTTCAGCAATTTCTGAGAGGTGTTCAGAAATATAATCTTTCACACCCTGGATAACGTTTTCCTTCGTTTTGAGATCTTCATGTTTACCAACGTAAGAATTAAATGCGGCTTCGAGATCAGAGATAGAACAATCCTGCAGAAGAATTTGTTCTGCAAGAGGGGCGAGGCCTTTTTCTACCGCAATTTGGCCCCGAGTTCTTTTTTTCGGTTTAAAAGGTAGATATAAATCTTCAAGTACTGCTTTTTGTTTGCATGCAATAATTTTAGCTTTTAATTCGTCAGTCAATTTTCCTTGCTCAGAAATAGAACGCAATATCGCTTCTTTTCTTTCATTAATTGCACAAATATATTCATAATTATCACGAATATCTCGAATTTGTACTTCATCAAGACCACCCGTAACCTCTTTTCGGTAACGCGCAATGAATGGAATTGTGCATTCGTCAAGAAGCAAATTCAGAGTATTTGTTATTTGCTGAGGAGCAATGGTTAATTGGTGAGAAATATGCGCCACAATATCTTGAGTCAATGTTTTCGACATAAAAAACCTTCTCTTCTAATTACTATATGTTTGAGTTTACAAGTTCAATTCCGGCAAAAAAATGAGCTATTTCAACTTTTGCGTTTTCAACGGAATCGGAGCCGTGAGCCGTATTTTCACCAATACTCAGTCCGAATTCCGCGCGAATAGTCCCCTTTTCTGCTTTAGCAGGATCGGTTGCACCCATGAGATCTCGGTATGCGTTTACTGCGTTTTTTCCTTCTAGTACAGAAACTAAAACGGGACCTGATATCATATATTCGCACAATTCACCAAAAAATGGTCTTTGTGCGTGCACTGCATAAAACTGTTCTGCCTGTCTGCGAGACATATGAACAAGCTTGCAAGCAATAACTTTCAGTCCTGCGCCTTCCATTTTTGACAAAACTTTGCCAATAAGATTACGCTTAACGCCATCGGGTTTAATAATTGAAAATGTTCTTTCCATGACACACATCCTTTAAAAAAAATAAAACAAATGAGGGTTGAAACGTTTCAATCCTCTCCAAATAAAAATGCAAAATTAAACTCAAAACCTAAAAAAGGTTCAAGGCTTTTTGTATCACCTTTTTTAGCATCAGCAACATTTATATACCCTTTTTCAGCCCATTTAAAAACAGAAATAATTTCAGAGTCTAAATCGACTACCCAATAATACTCTACTTTATGCTCATGCAAAACCCATTTTTTTGTAACTAAGTCGTTTGTTTTATTACCAGAAAGTATTTCACAAACCCAGTCAGGGACTGTGGTGACTTTTTTTCCTTGGGGCTTTTGTGTATGTTTTTCCCTACGCCAGCCAGCAATATCATGAATAAAACCATTGGGACGATTTCCATATATTACGGCCACTTCACTGGCAAACCACCAACCACCGGGGGGATCTCCCCCACTTTTTTTGTCAAATGGATTTAAATCTCCGCCTAGTCTTCGTTGAAATTCTCCATGAGCGAAACTTGGCAGCACCTTATAAACAAAATCTCCCTCTATCAACTCACACCTTACGTCGTCAGGTAGACTCAACCAGTCATCAATGGTTAACAACTTTTTTGCACCCATGGTTTTTCTCCTTGAAACGACTCTAGCGTCGCGACCAAATCAAATTATATCCTATCCGACAATTTGTGAAGCATAATTTAGGCTGAATTTTCACTCATCATAAAATCCTGTAAGATATAGAGCCACAAACGCGGGCGAGGGTTGCCTTCAGGGAGTTCCCTTGCAATTTCTTTTAAGATTCGCATTAAAAAACAAAAATTAAATAAAACTTTTTCCTTCGCCGGATTTTTAGGCCGCAACTCGAGTGAAGTAATGCTTTCATCAAGGCTATTTTTATAAAATTTAAGAAAAATTTTCTCGAGCTCTTGCAAGGATGGTTGTTGTCGATCAGAATTAATGGATTGATTTACTCCTTTAGAGGAGTTTGAAGTAAAAGACTTCATATCTAAATTTTCTGGCTTATCTGAAAGCAATGAATAATATTTTCTCTCAGTAAAATACCACGCAAACCTAAGTCCAATTATCATGGACACAACATCTTTCAAACAAGGTTGCTTTATTCTTCTGTATGCGGTGTCATCAAAATCATCGGCGTCATAATCAAGTAAAACAGGATCTTCTGCCCCTATAAGAATATGACCTAAATGAAAATTACCATGAATTCGAATTCGCAACCCAATATCTTCTAAATTCTCAATACTTTCTTTCATTTTATTTATGTAATCTGGCAATAAATAAAATATACCAGAAAAATTCGGATAGAATTTTTGTAACGCAAGCACTTTATTCAATCGCTCGTCTAGCTTTGTTAAAACAATTTTAAGCCAATGAGCTCTTAAAGATTTTGTCGATTGCTCTGGCGCTAATTCCGAATGACGCGGCACAAGTGACATGGCCTTGTGAAAATCCCCCAACAATCTACCTAAAGATTCCGTCAAGCGAAGCAACTCTTGCCAAGATTGCGCAGAAGAACGTTCCTTTAGTTTTTTTGGAAAACGGGCTTTATGCAACAGTGAGACGAAATGCGGGAATAGCACTCCATTGTTTGGAATATATCGCATTCCAATGGCAATGTGTGACTTCGGTATATCCTTTGAGCTATACTCAAAAACACTGGTGAGTTTAGCAAAGTTCGTAAAAATAGATTGATTACCTAAATAAGACAAAAACTCAACTTCAATGGACTGTGGGTAACCTTTTTCTAAGGTCCTAAAAATTTTATATGCAATTTGAAAATCAAGTCTAACGCATGTATTGCGTGGGTCACTCCAAATATTCATGGCAATAAAACTTGGCTCACCACTGTACTTTGTATGATGAAAATTCCCTTTTCTTGCTGTTAACAGTGGATTTCTTTGTTTTTGCGCCGTTCGCCAAGATTCATAAAAATTATTGTCTGAAGAAGCGTTTCTTAAACTCCATGGAGTTAAGGAAATAAGATCTCCGTCTTCTTTGTAGCGAGCAAGACTAAATGGAAAAATAAGTAGATCGTCAGAGTCTTGAAATTCAATCCATAAAAAACCATATGCACCATGGGCATTTGTTTCAAATAAACAGACATCGAAAACTCTAGCCTTAGGACTTTGCAAAGACTTAAATGGAAAGTGATTTTGCTCTAGCCAAGTTTGACCGGGGACACTTTCCACCAATTTTTCAATAATTTCTATAAAAGCGTCCATTTGATACTCAATATTATTCTGTAACGATAACATCTTCCAAGTCGGGAAATTCTTCAAGAAGAAAGTTCGATATGGATTCCGAAGTATACGCTTGGACCGAACAACTTCCACAAGAACCCGAAAGCAAAAGGGTTAGAATACCATCATTAAGACTTACAATGCTCACTTCTCCTCCATGAGCCATGATACCAGGTGCAATTTTTTCTTCGATGAAATTTTTGATAGCGTTGTACTGTGGTGAATTACTCATAAAGCTCCTCGATTGGCCTGCAAAGCCCTTTTTTTGTCCATTAGAATCGAAATTTGCATTCGATTTTCTAATTAACATAGTTTGCTTCTTGACGGAAGTCTTGATTATAACCAGTATGGGTGCTGAAATACATTAAGCACTCCGTCGACTCAATTATTTTTCAATATTGTGTCGCATGAAGTTGCTCTCACTCAAGGTGGAACAGCTTGACTTATTTTAAAATAACTAAAATTGTGTTTTTTTTGTCAATACTATTGCAACTCAAGTCTCATGGACAATTACTCGAGGAAAATTCCAACCAGAAAGACCTTAATAATTTTGTTCAAATAAGTGAAAAAGTACTCCCTATTTTGGGTATGCCCGTGAATTTATTTCAAATTTTTCAAGAAGAACGAGAAAATAAAATTCTCAAAAATATTGTCGATGTTTGTGCAAGAGTAGACTACGTCTATAAAAAATTAGTCTGGGGTGAAAGCCCATGTTTAAGTCTGCCTTGGAAATATGATTACGTCAGTGAACTGGGAAAACCTTTGCTGTACTGGGAATATTCATCTGGAAATGTTGCTGATGATTTTGAGAAAAAAAACACGACAGTTATTTTAGGAGGGGTGCACGCCGATGAAGTCACTCCAATTCATATGGCATTTAAAGTAGCAAAAACACTTCACGACAACCCTGAAACTTATCGAGACGTCCGTGTTATTATTGCCCCTTTGGTAAACCCTGATGGTTTTTTTGCCCATCCATTTAAACGCACAAATGCCAACGGAGTCGATTTAAATCGAAATTTTCCTACTCGCACATGGGATAGCTACGCAACAAAAGAGTGGCTAAATGCCAGAGTCAAAGACAAACGCAAATTTCCTGGTTATTATGCGAACTCTGAACAAGGAACTCGCTTTCAAACAGATTTAATTGAAAAATTTAGACCCGATAGAATTATCTCTATCCATGCCCCTCTTGCTTTTTTAGATCTCGATTTTGACTACAAACGTTTGTTCAATAAAAATTCAAAATTAAGTGAAGAGCAAAAAAAGGCGAAAGAAGTCGCTCGTATTATTTCAAGAAATGCTGGAAATTATAGAATTATAGACCTCGGCAGTTATCCAGGAAGTCTTGGAAATTATGCCGGTAATGAAAGGACAATTCCCACTATAACACTTGAATTAAGCAGCAGTGACTCTAAAAAAGTATATAAATTTTGGGATGATTTCTCTCCTGGCATTTTCAAAGCTTTAAAGTATGAATTTAGACCCAATCAAGTCGCTGATTTAAAAAGTTTTATCCAATAATATGCCACTACAATTCGAACTTATAACGAAAGACACACAATCGGAAGCTCGGCGCGGACGAATTACCACTGCACATGGAATTATAGAAACTCCGGTATTTATGCCCGTGGGTACTTTTGGCGCAGTAAGAACTCTCGATCACCTTGAATTAAATAACATCGGTGTGCAAATTATTTTAGGAAACACCTACCATCTTTTATTACGACCAGGTGAAAAAGTATTGAAAGATTTAGGTGGCTATCACAATTTAATTTGTTGGCAAAAACCCATCTTAACTGATAGCGGTGGCTTCCAGGTGTTTTCACTGCCACACCAAAGAACCATCACTGAAAAAGCGGTTACCTTTAAAAGTTACGTGGACCAACGCTATATTCGCATGACACCTGAATCCAATATTGCGTTTCAAGAAACTATTGGCTCCGATATTATGATGGTTCTTGATATCTGCGAACCATCCACAAGCTCTTATGACGTGTGCGCAACCGCCATGCACAGGACCCATCGTTGGGCAAAACGCTGCAAAGAAGCAAAAACTCGCGAAGAAAATTCTTTGTTTGGCATTGTTCAAGGCGCTATTTTTGAAGATTTACGCCGTGAGAGCGCACAAGCATTGAGCGAAATGAATTTTGATGGGTACGCTATTGGCGGACTTGCCGTTGGAGAAACCGATGCAGAGCGAGATCACTTCACAAATTTTACCGCACAACTATTGCCCGCAAATAAACCGCGTTACCTTATGGGGGTTGGAACACCACACGATTTAATACGAAGTGTGCTTGCGGGAATTGATATGTTTGATTGCATTATTCCTACCAATCATGCACGGCAAGGAATTGCTTATACATTTAGTGGAAAAGTTAAACTGCGGCGGCTCGCACTAGCCACTGCTCAAGAACCCATAGATCAAACTTGTGCGTGCTACGTTTGTAAAAATTTTACGCGCGCTTATTTGCATCAACTTACAAAATGCCTAGAACCTACGGGCTGGAAATTAATTTCTTATCACAATACATGGTTTTATGAGCGCCTAATGGAAAAAGTGCGATCCTCAATTGAAGATGGCACTTTTAAAGAATTTGCGCAGAATTTTTTGAGCAACGTTGAAGACTAGAACTCACATAGAATAAAGAATTCGATTTAACTCCAACTCGATAACACTTTTTTCTTCTTCTCGCGCGACAGAAATTTCAGCAACAAGCATGTTACGAGCGCGCTCAAGCATTTTTTTCTCACCAAAAGAAAGCTCTTTGTCAGAACTTAAGGAAGACAAATCTCTCAACACTTCTGCAATTTCAACTAAATTTCCTG
>JAZKEW010000043.1:0-9997 GCA_040386785.1 Bdellovibrionota bacterium | reverse complement strand
CATGACAGAGAAAAATTTTTGAATTTTCGACATATTTAAATAAACGTAACTTTGGAAAATATACTTTTTCAACAAATTTTTTCAAATCACCTTGAATTTTTCCGCTCTTTTCTGGATCAAGAGTCTCAAAAAATTTATACATCTTGTGCATTGAAGATGAAATCTCTTCATTCATTCCTGAATCTCCAGCCAGATATCTTCGAATAAAATTCAAGTCATGATTTGAAAGAAGAATTTCGAAATTCAAGTCTTTATTATCCAGTTCATTAAGCAATGCCAAAGTCAAAATATCATTTGATTGCCTATCGGATAGAATATCCCCAAATAACAAATACAGTGTTTCTTTATTCAAAACTTCAAGATACTCGCTTAGTATCCATTTAAAATTGTTGTAACTTTCAAACGTCAGCTCTTCATTAGAAGCTTCTTCTATAATTTCTGACAGCTCATTATAAACATCTTCAGACAATTCTTTAATCATACCTGTTTTAACAAGATCCGTAATAATTCTTAAAGTATTTCCATGGGTATCACCCGTTCCAACAATAGAACAATCAGGGAAATCTGAAATTTTTTTAGGGGTTTCGCCTGAGCTGTATTTTATTTCTAAAGCCTGAAAGCCAAGAACTGACACTAAATTTGTATCGAGATCACCTATCGGAAGAATCCCATTTTTAGAACATATTTCAAAAACTAAATTTGTTAAAAACTTTTTTAGATTTGGGTCCAAATGTTCAGTTGTTGTTACAAATTCGGAGGCTATTTCTGCAATTGCTTCTGACAAATAACATTCAACTAAAACATTATAAAATAAGGATAAGTCATTCTCGATCTGAGATTGTTGACACAATCCATTAAGAAGTACAAGTGTATCCATAAGATTGCCATCAGGGCTTTGCAAACAGTCACATATGCTTTGAAGAGCGTCTTTAAATTCCATTTCTCCTAAGATACGAACTCTTTTGGAAAGAGGTTCTGAGTCGCGTAGCCATTCCTCTGTTTCTGATTCAGGATTTGTGCTGCACAAATACTCTTCTTCAGCGTCTCGTTTTCGCTTGTGTGAACCTGGTTCATTGCTACCGAATTGTTCTGCTGCAAATAACAATTTTTCTAGCGCACCATCAACTGGATATTCGGTAGCCTTTCCCGAAAATGTTGTCATAATATTCCAAGGGTTCCGTAGTCCGACAACACTCATACCAATGTCCTTTCATTACCAAACAATAGGGACCCGTACTATATTGTTTGATTTTGAAAATCAATAAGATTATGGAATGTAAAAATTATTTAATCACTGCAGATTTTTTGTAAAAGGAAAATGGAAGCCCTCAAGGTGGTATTCATCATGTTAAATAAAAATTTAGGACATAAGCTCTGCAATATAAGGCAAATTACGATAACGCCCATCTAAATCAAGTCCATATCCAATCACAAAATTTTTGCCAATATCAAAGCCTGAATAATCAATCTGCATTGGAATTTCATGGGACTCTGGCTTATTCAATAAAGCGCAGACTTCAACTTTTTTTGCTTTTTTTGCCTTCAATTGCGACAATAAAAAATCAATTGAGCGCCCCGTTTCAACAATATCTTCAACAATAAGAATATTTTTGCCTTCTAAATTCTCTGAAAGAGGAGTCAAAAGTTTTACCACCCCTGAGCTATTTGTCCCCTCATAACTTTTTAGACAAATTGTTTCAATTTCTGTAGGCATAACTAAATAACGAACTAAATCAGCAGCAAAAATAAACGCTCCATTTAAAACAATGAGAACAACGAGAGGCTCTTGAGAGCCAAAATTTTGATTTATTTTTTGAGCAAGTTCTTTAATTCTATCTTTTATTTGTTGCTCGCTAAAAAGTGTTTTAGAAACCATTATTTTTTCATTAACTTGTATTTGCATTATTCTTTATACCTCTAAATTGACAGCAGTATTCAAAACAATATTGGCAACATTTACGGCAAACTTTTTCGCCATGGTCGTAACATCTTCGTGGTCAAGGGGTTTATGTCCTAAGCCTGCCGCATAATTGGTAAGACAACTTATTCCAGCGACTTTTGCGCCCATTTGTCTTGCCGCAATTGTTTCGAGCACTGTGCTCATTCCTACTGCCTGTGCGCCACAAGATTTTATCATTTTAATTTCTGCTGGAGTTTCATATTGAGGGCCTAAAACTCCACAGTAAACACCCGAATACAATTCTTCATCCATAGCGGTTGCTGTGGCCTTGAATTGCACCTGCCAGGAATGGTTGTAGCAGTTGCTCATGTCGACAAACCGAGGCCCGAAATCAACACCATAATCACCAAAAATTGGGCTTAAGGCTGTGGTATTAATTTGATCAGAAATCAGCATCATTTTGCCCAACTTCCAATTGCTATTTAGGCATCCTGCTGCATTTGTGAGGATAATTCCTTTCACTCCCCAATGGATAAGCGCTCGAATATTGTGAA
Organism: Bdellovibrionota bacterium; assembly: GCA_040386785.1. Taxonomy (GTDB): domain Bacteria; phylum Bdellovibrionota_B; class Oligoflexia; order Silvanigrellales; family Silvanigrellaceae; genus Silvanigrella. The sequence goes on along the minus strand of JAZKEW010000043.1, from coordinate 7,543 downwards.
CCACTTCAGCGGGATCATTTCCTTCGTAAGCGTGATTCCTTCCCTGCAAAATAACAACTTGACGTTGTTTTTCTGTGCCATCGGGCAATTCACCAGATATGTCACCAAGCCTAACTTCCCCAGCATGACCAGGAACATTGACTGGTTTAAAGCCAGGAATTTCTGCAAAATGCGCGCATTTCATTTTTGAATAGTCTGGTATGACGTTTGAAAGACCAGAACCGAGCACCAAAGCGAGTTCTGGTGGTTTTTCTCCATTATTCCATTTATCTAAAAATTCAACACTTTGTTTTACCCGGTCAAAATATTTAGTTTTTTTTAATTGATTTTCCATTTCTTTTCTCCCATGGCTATGAATATATTTTCTCAATTCTCTCTAAGTTTCTTTTATAATTTAAAAAGGCATTTTCAATGGGCTCTGGACTGAGCAAATTAACCCCAGCACGATTTAAAATCTCCAAAGAAGGCATAGAACCTCCTGCTTTTAAGAGAGCAAAAATACGTTCCTGCCCTGAAGTAGGATTATCTTTTAATTTCTCTGCAAGAGAAAGCGACGCACAATAACTTGTCGCATACTTGTAAACATAAAATGCCGAATAAAAATGAGGTATACGCATCCATTCATGTTTATTAAAATCAGGATAAACACAACTGTCTCCGTACCATTCTTTATTTAAATTTAAATAAAACTCCTCCATCATATCGGGTGTAAAAACTTCACCGTTGTCTGATATTCGTGCGGCTTCTTTCTCAAAAGTAGCAAACAAAACCTGCCTCAACACAGTTCCCTCAAAATTTTGAATACTTTCTGAAAGCACCATTTTTGCAAGTACAGACTCTGGTTGGTGGGTTAAAATATAATCAGATAAAAGAGCCTCATTAAGAGTACTGGCAACCTCGGCGACAAAAATAGTGTAACTCGATGTGTGGTAGGGCTGATTATGGTGGCTATAATAACTGTGCATAGAATGACCCAACTCGTGGGCAAGCGTGTAGACATCGCCTAATGTGCCTGTCCAACTTTGCAGCATATATGGACGAGAATCGTAAGTGCCCCAAGAAAAAGCTCCCGATCGTTTTCCTTTGTTTTCAGCTCTATCAACCCACCGATCTACCGTTAAACCCTTTCTAGCAATAGCAACATATTCTTCGCCCATAGGCTTTATAGCCTCTAAAACTAAATGACAACCTTCTTCCCAAGAAAACTTAGGCTCTTTTTCCTGGGAAAATAAAGAGACGTACCTATCGTAAGGAGCAACAGCATCTATTTTTAAAATATTTTTACGAAGCCCCATACTTTTGTGAAGAAGATTTAAATTATTTCGTACAGTTTGAATAAGATTTTCATACAGACTGACAGGTATGTCATCTTCAAATAAAGAGCTTTCTAAATATCCTTTAAAATTTCGCACACTAGCCAGGGTTGACCCTGCTATCATATTTCCATAATAATTTTCTGTTATTGTATTTCGCCACTTCGCTACTTCAGAATAGTAGGAAATAAAATTATTTTCTCGTAACGTGCGATCTTGCGATTGAAGGTTGAGGCTATAACGAGAATTTGTGACCAGGTGCTCTTTGCCTTCTTTATCCTTGGCCGGCGCGAACTTTAAATCGACGTTGTTCCATTTTGAATGAATATTATCGTAAACGCTCAGCGGCACTTGCAGCCTTGAGAGCAGCGACTCCTCTTTTTCAGATAAAATATGACTTTTTTTTCGCAATAACTCATTAATTTTATAAGCATAAGTTTTAAGAGGCTCGACTAAAATCCACTCATCTAGTTTTGAAATTGTTAAAATTTCAGGTTCTATAAAAGCAAATTTTGAGGAAAGGAGCGCCATGGTGTTATCAATTTTACCGCATTTTTCGCTAGATTGTGCGTTTTCAACATCTTCAGACTGCCTAAGATGGGCATAAACGTATAAATTTTCCAATTGCCTAAAAACAAAATCTTTGTGTTGCAAGCACTCAAATAAAACGCTAGGAGATTGGTTCAGCTTGCCTTTGAACCTTTCGTTTAAGAAAGTTTCAAGACTGTCTTCTGAAGGCAATTTGGAAAAGTTGTCATCCCAACTGTCGAAGTTGAGAAATAAATCTTGCAAATTCCAAGTTTCAGCTTCAGGAACCAGATTGCGGCTTAAGATTTCGGTAGACATAACTTCTCCTTCTGCTTTTTTTACACTGGCCGGCAAGCTTGAAGAATGCCTCACCGTGGCCTATAGGTAAAGTGATAGTTGCGAATGACTTCAGAGTCAAAATTTTTGAAGTTGTTTTGTAGGGTAAAAAATTGTATTGATTAACTCGATGAAATTGAATGATATCAGTATTACAAAATTATATAGGGAGCTATTAATGGTAGCAAAAACAAAAAAAAACCACCACAAAAGTCTGAGCACAATCCTCGTCCTATTGGGGGTTATATTTGGCGTGTTATTTGGGTTCTTTTTTCCTGAATTCATGATCTCAATTCGTTGGATTGGCGAAGTTTTTTTTAATTTGCTAAAAATGTTGGTCCTTCCTCTCATATTCTCAGCACTCGTGAGTTCCATCGCGTCCATGGGAGGGCTAAAAAAACTTGGCTCGCTTGGCGTGTTCACCATGGGTTACATTTTGGTGAGCGTTTGCACGGCAGTCATTATTGGTATGACTCTGTTCAACGTATTTAACCCAGGCCTCGGTATCAATCCATCCTTAATTGCAAATGCCGCCGACTTAACAACAATTCACAACAACACACCAGTGACTCTCGGCAGCTATATAACTAGCTTATTTCCATCAAATATTTTAGAAGCCGCTGTTAAATTTGACGTCATGCCCATTGTTATATTCGCCCTTATGTTTTCAATTGCGTGCTCTTCCCTAGGAGATTCCGCTAAAGGAGTCGTCAATTTACTTTCCGAAATAAAAGTTATTTTCATAAAAATGATTACCTGGGTAATCAACTTAAGCCCTATTGGCATCTTCTCATTGCTAGGCACAGGGGTTGCAGAATCTGTAAAGCAAAATCATTTTGCACAAGATATCATTGGCCTAAGTATGTTTGTCCTTGTCTTTTTGTGTGGTCTTCTTCTTCAATTTGGATGGCAACTCCTTGCTGTTAAACTTATTACAAAAAGAGCCGCTAAACATTTCTTGAAGGGAACGTCATACTCATTAGCGACAGCTTTTGGTACTGCAAGCACACTTGCAACACTTCCAGTTTCCATGGACGCCGTTCAAAAAGAAAAAGTTCGTGAAGATGTCAACCGCTTTGTCATGCCTTTTACTTCGACTATTAACTTGGGCAGCACCGTGATGTATGAAGCATCGGCTGCGCTGTTTTTTAGTCAAATTCTAGGAAGACACCTTTCTTTTGGTGATCAAATGATTATTTTCGTGACATCCATTGTCGCTGGTATGGGTTGCACAGGAATTCCTGAAGGCGGGCTTATTACCATGGTTACTGTGTTACGCTCTGTAAATATTCCTACTTCAGCCCTCGCTGTTTTACTCCCCATTGATAGAATTCTTGACCGCTTTAGAACTATGGTAAATGTTTTTGGCAATATTTGTTGCGCGTGCATTGTGGACGAACTAGTCAAAAAACATGAACAAAAAAAAGCGCTCATTGAGCAGCAATTGCAAGCAACAATAGAAGAAGAAAGACAAATTGCTTAGTTGTCTGCATATGACCCGCAGACTATTTAAAAAAGTTCTCCGCTCCTAACTTCATCGTTTTTTTATCTATCCCACACTCATTTTCAATAAATTGCGAAACCCCACCTTGTTTTTCCATATGCTTTAAAAAGTTTTTCATCCTACCAATTTTTTCTTTTTCAAGAGAATGAGTTTTTTCGTAATCGCATTCTATAGCGTCTTGCATCTCTTCCGTGGCAAATGAAGTTGTTTGTGTTTGTTCTTCTGCAAGCATCATTGTGAACATAGCAGTAAAAGCGCCTGTCCTATCTCGCCCCATATCGCAGTGCACTAAAAAACTTTTCCGCTCCACCAAATCGTTCAGCGTCTCTTTAAAAAAAACGCAGAGTGAATTTTTAAATTCTGGACGCTGCCAGTTGGAGAGCTGTTCAATATCACTGATTTCAAAAGTTGTATTTGGATGAAAACCGGTCAAGTGCCTGTTATTATTCTGTTCACAATAATAAGCGTGGGGGTGCCATGGGCTATAGTTCAGAGAGTAAATTTTATCTGGGTTATGAATTTTATCACAACTCCATCCCGAAAAGTAACGATTGGACCGATAAACCAAGCCTGTCTGAAAAACTTCTTTTTTTAAACATTGATTTAAACTTTGTCCCACATCTCTAAAATTCAACCTGTAGTCGAAAAAACCAATCCAGAGTCTTGGTTCAAATTTATTTTTATCTCGTTTGTAAATATAAGAAAAAATAATAACAACCACAAGAATAATTGCCAAAGAAAAAAGACCTACCAGAAAATATTTTTTCATTAAAACTGAACTCCAGAAAAATTATTGTTAAAGTAAGGAACATGATAGAGCCTATCTGAAAAATCTGGCAGAATGAACCGGTACGATTATACCTGCAAGAGCGCGCGCTCCTCAACAAGTGAGAAGAATTATGGCATCAGTTCAAAGGCATCAAAAAACAAATCAATCCTTAGCAGGACTCATGGAAAAAAACGATCTGCATGATAAAGAATACATTAAAGAATACATTCATATTGTATCACTAGCGCTAGTTTTCTGTGCACTTATTGCAATAATTACCTATAATCCAAGCGATGCATCTCCGTTTAATTTGAATTCTCAAATGCAAAATCTAACCTATCGGACCACAAACACATTTGGCCCATTGGGAGCAACTGTTGCAGACTGGTCTTTTCAATTGTTTGGCATAGGAGCCATTCTATTTTTACTTGTATTTATTGCACAGCTTTTAAATACATTTAGAAGACCAAAACAAAAAAGTCGTTTCTATTTAAGAATTTTTGGGTACCCTCAATTAATTGTTTGTTACCTTGCTTTATCCACAGCAATAGCAACAACAATTCACTTTCGAGGGGTGAATATATACACAGGAGGACTTATTGGCTTTTCTGTTTTTCATTGGCTACAAAACTTTTTAGGAAAACCAGGGGCAACCATAGCTCTTTGTATAGGCTTTCTTTCTAGTTTTACTTTGGCTCTTGGTATTCGACCGCTGTCATCCATTTTCTGGTTAATTTCACTACTCCCATTTGGGAAACTAAAAGATTTTGCGCAGTCTGTGAAAGAAATTTCTCTTTCAGAAAAAAACGAAGACAATCCACCTATTGCAGACACTGTTATACAGAGAGAACCACAAAGGGAATCCGAAACCAGCAAAAAGGCTTTTTACAATTCGAATACTGAGGCGCAGTTTGATATTTCTCCCCCACGCGATTTTACATATGGTTTAAGCAACACGCAGCCCTTTGTAAAACCAAACGATTTTAATTCGCTTCTTGAACTTCTTGATTATCACAGGAGTTCCACAATCAAAAAAAATCATGAATTAGAAAATCAAAAACTGAGACAGGAAGCGTTGTTAATAGAAGAAAAATTAGCAACTTTTGGAGTCATGGGGGCTGTCCAAAAAAGCCAACCAGGCCCTGTTATCAATGTGCATGAATTTGAACCTGCCTCTGGTGTTAAGGTCAATAAAATACTTGTCCTGCAAGATGATTTGGCCCTTGCATTAAAAGCGCAAAGTCTCCTTATTAATTTGCAGCCCGGAAAAAGTACGTTGAGCATTGAGGTCCCTGCAGCAACTAGGGAAGTTGTTTCCTTGAGAGAAGTTCTTGAGTCGCCACAATTTCAAAATCAAAATGCCCCTCTTCCTGTCGTATTGGGAAAAAATATTGACGGCTCTCCGCTTGTAACTGATTTATCGACAATGCCACATATTTTAGTCGCTGGCTCAACTGGCTCAGGAAAAAGTGTGTGTATAAATACAATGATTTTAAGCCTATTGCTTTCTAAAACACCACGACAACTGAGGCTGATTCTTATCGATCCAAAAATGCTCGAACTGTCGAATTACAACGGCATTGGCCATTTGTTAATGCCAGTCGTCACAGATCCTGAGAAGGCCGCAGGAGCTTTAAAATGGGTGATTCAAGAAATGGAACGTCGATATTTGCTTATGAAAAATGCGCAAGTTCGAAACATCATGGCTTATAATACCGCTATAGAAATAGAAAATTCAACACAAAATTCTGAGCCTCTACCCTACATTGCAGTCATTGTGGATGAGCTCTGTGATTTAATGATGACTGCACCAAAGGACGTTGAGGATAGCATCCAACGCCTTGCTCAAAAAGCCAGGGCTGCCGGGATTCACCTTATACTTGCAACTCAGCGCCCCAGTGTTGACGTTCTCACAGGAGTGATAAAAGCAAATTTACCCTGCCGACTCAGTTTTCAGGTTGCTTCAAGACACGACAGCAGAACGATAATTGAAAATATTGGGGCAGAACGCCTTTTAGGCAAGGGAGATATGTTGTTCTTGCCTCCTGGATTGAGTAAAGTAACAAGGGCACAGTGTGCTTTTGTGAATGACAAAGAAATTAATTCCGTGTCGGATAAATTACGCACACTTTATCCTGCTCTCTACGAAAATGATATCATGAGGGATATAGAACGTGTATCTCTTGACATTAAGCAAAAGAATGAAAAGAATAAGGAATCGAATTATTCTGCACAAAATGTTGATAGTGATGCTTTAGATGAAAATTCTTTATTTGAAAAAGCCCTGGAGTTTGCGCTTGAAGCGGGAAATGTGAGCACGTCTAGCATTCAACGAGAGTTTCGTATTGGTTATAACAGGGCCGCGAGAATTATGGATAGAATGATACGAGAAGGTCTTGTGGGACAATCTGAAGCTGCCGGAAAACCACGGCCAGTCATAAAGTTTAAAGGATAATTATGAGCACTACTGCTGAAGTCGAACCACCTACTTTGAATTGTGTAGAAAAAAATGCACTGGGCATTGAGTATAGTTCTGCTTGTGCAGTTGGCTCCCGTCTAAGGAATGCGAGAGAAAATAATTCCATGACAAAAGAATTTATTGCAAGGAAGGCAAAAATTCGAGAACGCTACATAGACGCCATTGAATTGGGCGATTGGGATGTTTTGCCTCCTGGTTTAAACGGCCGAGGCCTTGTTAGGCTGTACGCCAAAGAGCTTGGAATACAGCTACCAGAATTTGAGGGTTTTAGTAGTTTACAAACCATTCAGGCGGAGAAACAGTCTGAAAACTTGTCTCACAGTAACTTTATTAAAAAATCTCGCTATCAACCTGCGGCTGAAGAATCGGCTGAAATTATAAAAATAGTTCCCCGCTCAGAATACAAAAATGTTGGTGGTGAAAATAATTATACGAATATATACCTTAATTCTCGTGAAATGCCCTCTGCCAGTGGACACAATAAACTCTATCAAGCGAAAAGCTATCACTCCTCAGCCATTGTGACTCCTAAAATATCCGATATCCTAGGTTTAGAATTGACTGCTTTTGAAAATGGAACTTCCCATGAAACGGAAAATAAACTCATAAGAATG
>JAZKEW010000042.1:357-16303 GCA_040386785.1 Bdellovibrionota bacterium | reverse complement strand
GAATATATATACAGCTATTTTACCGCCAATTTTTTTGACGGCCGATGAAAAAAATGGCCTTAAGGTCAAAAACCAACCCCTCCATTTTTTCACTTAATTAAGATTTTATTCTTGACGAAAAATATAACATGTTATATAATATGTTATATTTTCAGGAGGATGAGCCATGAACGTTAATGTGTATTTGGAAGATTCCCTAGGTCATAATCTAGATAACATATCGAAAGAAATAGGAAAATCTAGAAATTTTATTATTCGTGAAGCTATTAAAGAATGGCTTGAAAACCATTCTCAAACGAACCACTGGCCCGAACTCATTTTAAATTTTAAAGGAGTACCTGATTTTCCAGCTTTTGAATCTTATCGAAATGAATTGATTGACCCACATGATGAGGCTTTTTAAGTGAAGTACCTAATAGATACCTGTGTTGTAAGTGATTTTGTAAAAGGAAATTTGAACACCCTAAATAAGTTGAAAGCCATAAATCCTAATGACATTTTCATTTCAAGTATTACAGTTATGGAAATTGAATATGGCCTTGCACTCAACCCGGCCAAAAGAGTTCAAATTCAAAAAATAGTACATGAATTTACAGAAACTATTTCAATTTTACCTTTTACAAAGGAATACGCGATAGCGGCTGCAAAAATTCGGGCATACTTAAAAGAAAAGGGGACTCCTATCGGAGCATACGATGTTTTGCTTGCAGGAACAGCCACAGAAAACAATTTTATTTTTGTTACTGCAAACACAAAAGAATTTGAAAGAGTCCCCAGTCTCCGGATAGTGGACTGGAGAAAATAACCCTCTTGTCTTACCCCTCATAATATTATATTAGTCTTTAGTTTTTACACCTATTCTCATGATTTGGAGAAATTTTTTATGGTTTTTACCTCTACAGCAGTCAACATCGAATGGAACCGCAACAACCTCGTCATCAAACGTGGCGCAAGCACCCTAGTTATCAATGCAGAAAACGTACAAAATTTACGCACACAAGACTCCGAAGCCTCGTTTGTTGATTTCTTCCGCAAAAAAGCTCTTGAAAACAGGGAAGCTCGCCGTGTTTTTGAAGCCTGGGAACGCAAAGACAAAGAGCTTCTCACAAAATTGTACAAAGAAATGATTGCTTAGTAGTAAGGCTTTCATTAAATATGGTGAAATAATATGGAAAACATAAATCAATATACGAATATCGCCTACTACAAATTTGTAGCCATTGAAAACCCCTCCGAGTTAAGACAAACACTGCTTGACTTATGCTTGGGTCTCAATTTAAAGGGCACAATTATTTTGGCCTATGAAGGAATTAATTCATGCCTTGTGGGTGCTGAGCAAAGCATTGAGCAGTTTATACAGTTTATGCACAAAGACCTTCGTTTTACGGACATTGAATTTAAAAAAAGCGTGAGCAACCACATTCCCTTTCGCAGAATGCTCGTAAAAATTAAAAAAGAAGTTATTCCTCTGGGCATGGAAAGCATTAAACCCGCAGAACACACGGGCAAGTACATTGAGCCTTTGGAACTCAAACAGTGGTTCGACAACAAGGAAGACTTCGTTGTTCTTGACACACGCAATAACTACGAAGTGGACATTGGGACTTTCCGTGGAGCCATTAACCCAAACTTAACTGAATTTCGCAACTTCCCTAAGTGGGTAAAAGAAAACTTCAGCCAATATAAAAATAAAAAAATAGTGACTTTTTGCACAGGTGGCATACGTTGCGAAAAAGCAACGGCATTTATGCAACAAGAAGGCTTTGAAAATGTGTACCAAGTCAAAGGTGGTATTATAAAATATTTTGAAGAGACTGCGCAAAAAGCCCCTGCACAGGACAACCACTACGACGGTGACTGTTTTGTGTTTGACTACCGTGTGGCTGTAGATAAAAATTTAGAGCAATCTAAGTACTGTATTTGTTACAACTGTTGGCGCACATTGACGGCTGCGGACTTGGAACACGAAAATTACAAGAAAGATACTTACTGCCCTCATTGTCATACTTATTATTTACAACGGGAGCGTTCGCGCAAAAAAATTATGGAAGAAAATAATTTAAAGTCGTTGCAAGTGCGTAAGGAGCGGGCGCAAGAAATTCGTAAGGCGCTTTTAAAAGAAGAAGCAGTGAGTTTTCCTCACCCATAGTCTCTGCAAAAATAAACTTCAAAAAATGCCCCCTCATTTGTACGTCAAAATGACGTACAAATGAAACCTGAAAAAACAGATCTTTAAAATTAGTAAGCCAAAAAGCAAGCACTTAACCAAACCCTTAGTTGTCTAATATTTATACACAAAAAATAATTAGTTTTGGTTTTCTATTTTATGCTTTATATGTATTTGTTTAGGTATTTTTTTTACCTAATGCGATTTAGCTTTAATAAAGGAGAGTAAATATGAATTCGTCTCGTATAACAATAAATCATCTGGATCAGACAGTTCCTCGTATACATCAGGATCAGCCAGTTGCTTTACCCACCAGAACACAAACGATAGCACGATGGCAAAATAGCGTTGTCGCGCCGCCCACAGAACCAATAGTGAGCAAAGAAATAAAGCTTGGAAAATATGAAGATAGAGACGCAACCTTAATGGCAAAAGATTTTGTGAAAGGGCTTCCTATTCATGGAGAAGTCACAATAAATTGCGGCAGAATACAAATTAAAGCTATTTTTGACAAAGGCGTTCTCACAAAAACGACAGGAGGAACGTACTGCCTAAGCGACAAAATAATCACAATAGAACATGAGCGTGTTATTTCAGAAAATGATAAACAATTTTTCACTGAAAATGGAAAAATGGTAAATCCTGCATTATTACAAGACCTTCTCTCTCCTACAGGCAAAGGCTCAATTGTATTTTTTAATCCTCCAAACATGACAAAAACGACAATGAAATATGAAGGTAAAATTAAAAATGGCCTGCCATATGGAGAGGGAAGACTCGAAATCTTTGCTTCTACATCATTCTGTGGATTACGAAGCACTGAAGCTTGCGAATACGAAGGAAGTTTTCTTGGAACTACTGAATGTATCGGTGGCAAAGTAAATGCTCCGGTCAGACAGGCAGGCATTTGGGATATAAAGACTGTCACGAAAAAAGGTGACTTAAAAGACTTAGGAAAGAGCGAATACTTTCGAGCACGCTTTGAGGAAATACTCCAGAGCGGTGTGAAGGGTGATAGTGAAGATGGTCTTCAGTTAAGCCACAAAGACGCATTTGAAAGAGATTACGGAAGAAGCGATAATATATTTGTCAAGGTAGGGGACACTTCCACCTTGATAACAAATATTGTAAATGAAGATGGAAAACTAGTTGATAGCTACAATGTTACTCTAGAAGAATTGGAGAAAAAAATAATTCCAATTCTTATAAACCAAAAATATAGAACCGTTGTCACGTTTCAATTTACAGTTGCTTTGGTGGAAAATTATTATCATTTTAAAGATTTTAGTAACCTTAGTAAATTTACTTTTGAAATTCCAACACAAGCTTCTAATTCAAAAGAACCACATGTCATAGCTACTCTAAATTATGAAAATGAGAAAGAGAATGCATCTGTACTGATTAAGTACAAAATAACTTTTCAGACCAGCTTCGTAGGATTCTCTTTCTCTAAAGGAAATGAATTTGGAGTATCAAAAATTGAATTACTCGAAATAAGTGCCAAAAATGCTGAAATAGTAGATAAGCCTGACGATTATTAACTTCAGTTTATTCTCCAAATACCCCATCAATCTTTCAAAGTACACCCAGCTTAAAACCTCAACCCAAAAGAAAGACTCGGCCGCACCATAATAGAATTCTGATCCACAGAATCAAGCTGTTCACCACTAGAAGAATAAACCCCTTGAGTTTTGGGCAATCCAACCGAAGTGCTAACATTTAATCTCGTTAAAATTCCCATCTTTTCATTTAATTTATACACATAATTCATACCAAAATTAATTGCTAAATTCTCACTTGAAAAAATAGAGTAGCTATTTGTTGATCCACCTGGATTTGCAATTAAAAAGGCTTTTTGCATGACTTCAATTCCACCGTCAGCATAAACAGACAAAGGCCTATAGTTAAAAAAATGCTCTAAACCAGCCAAAAATTGCAAATTAATCATGTAAAAAACAGATTCTAGCTGCTCCCCCTTCACCTTCTGAGTTTGAGCAGTATTTGCAATGTCTGAATTAAACGCTAAATACAAATCGTTTGTACCATCTAAATGCATCAATGTTTGGCTTACTCCAAAAGTATAGCCTGAAAAAAATTGTGGAACATAATTCGATAAATCTCCTACTGCATAAACCCCTTCATATCCCATCCAAACACTGGTGTCATAGGGCTTAGCCCCTTTCTCTACAATTTTCTCAACCACCCTCTCTTCAACGACTTTTTCAACAACCTTTCCACTGGCTGGACAAGTTATAGGCTCTCTAACTGGACAAGACATAGGCTCTGAAGGCGAGGCTTTAGATTGGGGCCCAGGGGGGACAAACACAGTTTTGCCAAATTTCTTTACATCATCTGTAGAAAAACACACCATCGTTGGAGAACCTTCAATAACCTTAGTTGATAGCTCCTCTGTTTTAGGTGGAACTTTAGGCTTTGAAGCTGGATGAGCGACAGCAGCATGTTTATTTACTTTTTTTAGCTTACTTTTGTTATGCGCGCTTTTATTATTCACGTTAATATTGGCCTCAACGGCATAACTATTTGTTTGCAAAAAACAAAGGGCAAATACTTGCGCCAATACAAACGAAATCAGCGATTTTTTCATCAATATTTCCTTCTATACAATAGTTACTTTAACTATTCTAAAAAATACTGATGCTAAAGCAATTGCGACGTCAAATTAAAAGGTGGGCAATATCGTGAACACTGTGTATTATACGCTTCCACGGCTCTGCAGCGAGTGAAAAAAAACTATCTCCGCAGCAAAACAAACGCGGTGTTCCCATAGCAACTTGCTTTAATTCAAAGTTCACTTTTGTAAAATACGGCACACTTTGCGCTACAGGCAAAAGAATGACTCGCTCGGAAAATTGTGTCTGAGGAATGCGAAAACCTTTTTTTATTTCTTTCAGGACATCTTCGTTGAGTAAGCGGGCAGCGGCTCGTTTTAAACGACTCACCGCTTCACGAACAGCTGGCGATTGCAAAGAATCTTCAAAGTCAAGCTCTGTGTAAAACAGCATTCTGCCATCAGAAGTGAGAAAACCTTGCACACGTTCCACAGGAAAAATAAATTTGTCATAAGCGTTCAGAGTTAAAGTAACAGAGGTGGATTTAAAATTTAAAAATTGAGAAAGCTCATACACCACAAGAGAAAGAGGCTGAACTTTAGAAACAAATTTAGACTGCTCCGCTGCATAAATTTCTTTTGGCAGTATGCCTGCACATTTTGCTAAGGGCAATGCAAGCACAAGATGCTTTGCTTGCAAAGTATTTTTGTGTGGTTCAACTTCATCGCTTAGGGTAAGTGAAAAAAATTCTTTCTTCATTTGCTCAACACGCACAAGCTTGCATAAATTTCTAATTTCAACGCCTCTCTCTGTTAAAATTTTTTCTAGAAATATTTCAATGGCCACCTTGCGTTCAAAGGGTAAAAAATAATTATTCGTCATTTCTAAAAAAAATCTTTTTAAATGAGCACAACAATCAACAAAGGGAATGGACTCCCATTTTTGTCCAACCACCACTTCAAAAATTTGTGACAGCCCTTCCCTTGCCTGCTTGCTTAATTCTTGCCAACCTTTGCTAAAAAGTGGATTTGTTGCATCGAACTCCGCTGTCATAATAGATTTTAAATAATCGGCTTCTTTTTTAGTTAAAATTTCAGATGAGCCACTTAACAGCGACAAAGAAGACGTCAATTCTTTTTTAACAAAGTAACATTTATGCTTTTCTAAATTTTGTTCTTCGCTTTCAAACTCTGATAAGTATTTTTCTAGACGTGACTTTTCTTCCTCTGTCAGTGAGTTTTGAATATGACGAAATAAACTTTCTTTTGTTTGCAAGTCAAAAAGTTCAAAACCAAAGCCGCTTAGAAATTTATTGCTGCTGGCATCCTGCAAAAGTTCTTCCTGAATTTGCCCACGTGTTTTTCCTGAAAATGAACGGGACGATGCAAAAAAAAGCCTCCCCCCTAAGGTTGGTTGCTCTTCTACTAAAGTAACAGATTGATTCTTGAATTTTTCACTGTTTGAAAGCTTTAATGCTAGCAAAATTCCACTCAAACCACCGCCAACGATAACAAGTTCCTTAGTCTCCATTCTCCTCCTCCAACAAGGTTTCGTCCCGTTGTTGTGCACGGGCTTTTAAATCAGCAATGACAAGGGAGTCGGAGGAATCTTGCATTTCACCTTCGCGAAAACTCACTCCTTTTAATATGCCTAAATAGCTACGATAGCGTTCTTGCGATATTTTTCCTTCTGCCACTGCTTGTTTGATTGTGCAATGCTCTTCTAAGTCGTGGGCACATTCTCGGTATTTGCATTTTAAATTTCTAAATTCAGGAAAACAATTTGAAAGTTGAATTGCACTCACAGAATCAATTTGAAAAGTACGAATTCCGGGGGTGTCAATAGCATAAGCTCCAATACCCAATTGCAATAAACTATTGTATGTGGTTGTATGGCGACCTTTATAAAAAATATCGGGGTTTTCATCAACAATTTGTTCAAATTCAGGCTTCATTAAGTTTACAAGTGAACTTTTGCCAACTCCAGAATGTCCTGCAAACCCAACAAGTTTCCCTTTAAATAATTTGCGAATATGTTTAATTTGCTCAGCATAAGTTTTGCGTCTCAGAGCAGAAAGTTCAACGATTTCATAGCCAATTTGTTTATAAATAGAAATTCTTTTATTATATTTTTCAATGAATTCTGCTGTGGCTAGTTTTTGATTAGATAATAAATCATGCTTATTTAAAATAATAACTGCAGGAATATTTTGAAGCTCTGCTTGCACAAGAAAGCGGTCAATTAAACCCCAACGCACTTCAGGATTTAACGCAGAGGCCACAATGGCAATGAGATCAATATTCGCAAGCATGATATGCTCCCACTCGGGCCGCGAGGGGTCCCGACGGGAAATTTTTGACGTACGCTCAAGAGCATGTTGAATGACACCAAGGGGAAGATCGGTATTTAAAGGTTCCCCTTCTGCATTAAATTCTAAATGCACGTCGGGTTCAAACAAAATTCTGTCACCCACCACCACAAAGTTGCGTTCTTTATGTGCCCGTTGAAAATGCCTTTTGGCAATGGAACAAAACCATAAATTTTGTGTTTGAGGAAGACCGTCAAGCCCCTCATCGGCTACAAAAACGTTGCGTTTCTGCACCTCAATCACCCGCCCTAAACGCAAGCCTTTAGCAAACAAAATTTGCAACTGTTCTTCATTGCTACCATCAACAAGCCAATCGTCCGTGGTACGCCCCCGCACGGAGCGCTGCCCCTTTTTTATTTTTTCAAATTTACGGAAGGAGTCTTGTTTAACGCCTTCATTTAAGTAATGCTTACCTCTTGACAAAGGAGTCGGCCCTCATATGGAAAATAGTTTACAAACAAATTCAAACATTGATTTAGAAGCCACACACAAAGAAACTTTGACACGACTTGAGTGGCCAAAAATAACATATTTTTTGTCTAAACTTGCTACATTTGAGCACACAAAAGAAATTTTAAAATTACTCTCACCGTGGAATAGCTCGGACATTCCTGCACGGTATTATAAAAAAGCCACTGAAGAAATACTAAAACTATTTGAAAAAGGTTGTCAATTAATCTTAGAAAATTTTAATTTAGACAGTTTTAAAAACCAACTTGGCAGAGGTGCGATTCTTTCTCCCATTGGACTTTATCATATTTCTACCGTTTTAAAACTGGCTTTTTCGCTACATTCTTTTGCAAAAAACAATCATTTTAATGAAACTTCGAATCCAACTCTGTTTGAAATTTTTAAAGCCTTAAAACCGCACCAAAACCTCCTACAAAAACTCGTGAAAAGTGTGAATGCTGAAGGAGAAATTCTGCCAAATGCCACTCCTGAGCTTTCTGCAGCACATGCTCGTTGCTCTCACACAAAGCGAAAAATAACAGAAAGTCTTGAGCATATTTTAAAAAACTCCACCATTAAAAATGCCGTCCAAGATTCCACTTGGATGTTTAAAGATGGCCGTTATGTTTTGCCCGTGCGCACCGACAGAAAAAATGATGTGGAGGGAATTGCTCGCGGCGTGAGTCAAACTGGCGCCACTATTTTTATTGAGCCAAAAATACTTGCCGCAGAGCAAGCAGCCCTAGAAAAAGCCTTACTTGATATTCAAATTGAAGAACATAAAATTATAAAAAATTTATCTGACGATTGCTTATTGCATTGTGACGATATTTTTAGCACGGTACAGGCACTGACAACTATCGACGAAATTCGTGCACGAGCACAATTTGTCAATTTACTCAGCGCAAGTCCATGCAACTTTACGGAACAAACAGCCCCATCAAATTTTAAATTTAACTTTAAAAACGCCAACCACCCTTTGTTTATTCTTGAAAATAAACCTTGTGTATCAAACACAATTGAACTCGATAATTCCAATATATTTGTGCTTAGCGGCCCAAATGCAGGCGGAAAAACCATTGTGTTAAAAACCGTTGGAGTGTTTGTTCTTATGGCAAAATGCGGGCTTTTTGTGCCTTGTGAAAAAGCGCAGTGCATAGAATATGAAGACGTATTTGTTCTTCTTGGAGATGATCAAAATAGAGAAGAAGACTTATCCACATTTTCTGGCCATTTGGAACAAATTAAAAAAATTATGAGTTTGGCTAATTCAAAAACTCTTATTTTACTTGATGAAGGCTTTGTAGGCACCGACCCTGCTGTTGGGGTTGCACTTGCTCGTGCCGTACTTGAATATTTTGCACAAAAAAACTCAACCGTTATTATTACCACACACTTTTCTAGTTTAAAAACTCTTGCCGCCAACGACACTCGTTTTTTTAACGCTAGTATGGAATTTGAAGCAAAATTTTTGCGTCCAACATACAAACTTTTAAATGGAATTCCTGGACAAAGCTATGCACTTGAACTTTGCGAACGCATGGGAATTAATTTGCAAATTATTGCACAGGCTCGAAAATATTATGGATCAGAAGCAGAACGTATGGAAAATATGCTCAAAGAGCTTCAAGAACAAAAAATAAATATAAAAGAAGAATTGCAACAGCAACAAGAACTCTCCTTACAAATACAAGATGAACTTGCAAAAATACAACATGAAAAACAATACTTACTCGAAATAAAAGAAACCTTAGTTGAAAGTTATCGTACAAAATTAACAAAACGTCTGAATGCCTTTGCAAACAGGCTTGACATTCGCGACAGACAATATCAAAAAAACCTTTTAACATCGACCCCTTTAGAATCCTCAGTATCCCTTGATACCATTCAAGAACCAACGAAAAAAATACAAAAGGAAACACCTGTAGAAGCGTCACGAGAAAATAAACGCAAACTCTCTAGTTTTGAAGAACTCGCCACTCTAAAACTAGAAAATTATTCTCGTACTTTACCAAATACCGCAAACACTTCTGAAAAATTTAGACAACCTAAACAAATAACCCACAGGGCACTGATTGATGAAGCACAAGAAAGTCTCAATGTGCTACACAAATCTTTTGATAAAATTGATGATGATTTAGACGATGATTTAAGCTCACTTCTCAAAGAAAGTCCTAAAGTTAAAGTAAAAACTTTGAACACACAGCCACAAAAACCTGCTAATTTTTGGAAGACGGGCATGCGCATTAAGGCTGAAAAATTTTCTGAAGTGGGAATCGTATTAAAAACTGCAGATAGCAAAGGACAAATTGAATGTCAATTTGGACCCATTAAAGTCAAATTATTTCACACTCAATTGCAAACAATTGTAGATGTAGCAAAACAAAAACCCACGTCATCCCGCGGCTTGACCGCAGGGACCAATGGAATACGCTCACACAAAATAGCTAATCATAAATTAAAAACCCACAACGCAACGAATTTAGACATCCAACAAGTCCTTCCTCATGCGGGCAATACTATTGATTTAAGGGG
The DNA here is from genome assembly GCA_040386785.1 of Bdellovibrionota bacterium. Taxonomy (GTDB): domain Bacteria; phylum Bdellovibrionota_B; class Oligoflexia; order Silvanigrellales; family Silvanigrellaceae; genus Silvanigrella. The sequence goes on along the minus strand of JAZKEW010000042.1, from coordinate 6,213 downwards.
AAAAACGGTGGATGAAGCCCTCTCCCACCTTGAACTTACTCTAGACAAAATGTGGAGAACGGAAGTTTCACAGGTAGTAGTGCTCCATGGGCATGGGCTTGGAAAGATAAAGGAAGCCGTGCGGAAATATTTAGAGAGAGCGAGTTATAAACTCGCCTTTAGACCTGGTAGACAAGGTGAAGGGGGCGATGGTGTTACTATTGTGGAGTTTGATAATTGATTGAACTTTGTATTAGCAAACAGAGAACAATTACGGAACAAATTCAGTCAAATCCATAAACCGGTAACCTGTGGGAGTAATTTCCAAAACACGGTTGGCTAGTGAGTTGATAAAATCTAAATCGTGGCTCACAAAAATAAGCGAACCAGGAAAACTCTTAAGTGCATCATTCAGTGCGGTGATAGATTCTAAATCCAAGTGGTTCGTAGGCTCATCAAGAAGCATGACATTTGCGCCATCCATCATGAGTTTTGAAAAAAGAACTCTTGCTCGTTCTCCACCGCTCAAAGCATCTGTCGGCTTGTCTTGCTCTGGTCCTTTAAAAAGCATACGCCCGAGAAATCCTCGTAAATACTCATTCGTTTCCTGTGGAGCATAACTCTCTAGCCATTTGTAGGGTGTCGTTCCCGAAGGCAAAACTTCTTTGTGATCTTGCGGAAAATAGCCAATATTAGCACTGACACCCCAAGTCACTTTCCCTTTGTCAGGCTGCACTTCATCCATTAATATCTTAAGTAATGTGGTTTTCCCAACACCATTTCCACCAATAATAGCCAATCTATCTCCTGGGCTCAAATGAAAATGCAAATCGGTATAGAGAGTTTTAGGACCTTTTTCTCCTTCTGACGGAGGAAATGTTTTTGATATTCCCTCGACCTGCAACAGTTGTTTGCCAAGGGGTTTTGTCTGTTTAAAGAAAAATTTTGGATAAAGACGACGGCTCGGAACAATTTCTTCAATTTGTTTTTCAAGTTTTTCGAGAAGCTTCTGTCTACTCGATGCTTGACTACTTTTGCTTGCATTAGCTGAAAAGCGCGCCACAAAGGCCTCTAGCTCAACCTTGCGTTTATCTATTTTCATATTACCAAGTTGTTTTTGTTCAAGTGCGAGCGTACTTGCAGCAACGTAGTAGTCATAATCTCCGGTATAAAATTGTATTGTATTGCAGTCGACATCAGCCATATGAGTACATGTTGTATTTAAAAAATGCCTGTCGTGCGAAACAATAAGGGTGACACCCTCGCGACGTTTCAACATATTTTCAAGCCACCGGATGGAATGCACGTCCAAGTTGTTTGTGGGCTCATCAAGAAGCAAAATAGAGGGATTTGGAAACAAGCACTGCGCTAGCAAAACTTTAACTTTATATCCACCTGCAAGCGTTTTCATTTTATCTTGGTGTTGATTTGCGCCAATTCCCAACCCTTCGAGAAGAGACACGGCGCGCACTTCGGCATCGTAGCCATCATTTTCAGCAACAATCATTTCAAGTTCGCCTAGACGTTCATTTTCTTCATCGGTAAAAGTGCCGCGTTCATAAATTTCTTCTTTTTGCCGCATGGCATCCCACAGAATTTGATGCCCTTGAATTACGGTGTTTAAAATAGTTTCTTCGTCGTATTGAAAGTGATCTTGCTTAAGATAGCCAAGCCTAGAATTTTTAGCGTAGCTAACAGAACCTTTATCGGGTTCAATAAGTCCTGCAATAATTCGCAGTAATGTTGTTTTTCCAGAGCCATTGGCTCCAATAATTCCGTAGGTGAATCCGGGTTTAAAACGAGAAGTGATGTTCTCAAATAATATTTTTGAGCCGTAGCGCATTGTGAGGTTGTCGAGGGTAATCATTTATAACAGTTTCCTAAAATGTGTTTCCATTTAGAGTTTGTACATGATTCCATTTGTCAATTCAAGAAAGCCAATATAAAAAATAATTCAACATTAAAATTTTAGGACAGTTAATTTAATACTTGACAAAAATAGTGAACGAAATAATAGATTACCCTAATGTAATTATATTACAGGATAACCTAAAAACTGGAGGAACTATAAAATGAAATTCAAAGTAGCCGCAAATCCTGTGAGAGTTAAAAGTCCTTTAAACAAAGTGGAAAATGATTCAAAAAAAAGAAAATTAGAAGAAAAAGAAACGCCAAAAGATGACTCGTTTCAATACGGGTTTCCCACCCAAGAAAGAGAGCGATCCAACTCTCTTGAAACTACCCATTCCGAAAATGAATCGTATTTTAGGTCAGCAAACACACCAATTGAACAATTGACACAGAGAATTCCTCTGGCAGATAGTGAACCTTCTTCGCTTAACCAACAGCAAGGAAATTCTGAGAAAAAAAGTGCGTTTTCTGTGGTTAAAAAAACACAAACCGCTGAAGGGGTAGAGGCTTTATCAAACTCATTACGTATGCTGAGATTAGGTGGAGTCAAGTAGATCAACGTGCTATTTAGTTGTTAAGCAGCATTCACCTCATCCCCCACCCCTTCTTCAAGCACACTTTTTAGTAAAGAATTTTCTTCCAAAATTTCATGATTGTTCTGTTTTATATTTGAAATATTTCCAAAACAAATTTCTGCTACTTCAAGTATATTTGAAACAAAACACACATTTATTTTACGTTTAATTGTTATTGGCAGTTCAGCAAAAGATCCTTTATTTTTTTCTGGCAAACAGACGGTTGTAATATTATTTCTCAATGCCGCAAGTAATTTTTCGCGCACGCCACCAATTGGCATAACTCGACCATTTAAACTAACTTCACCAGTCATAGCAATATCTTGTCGCAGTGGTTCATTTCTAAATGCAGAAATCAAGCTCATAGCAATACCAATACCAGCACTTGGCCCATCTTTAGGAATAGCTCCTTGTGGAACATGTAAATGGACATCAAATTCTGCAAATTTTTGTGGGTCTATTTTAAGTTCACTTGCCAAACCGCGAATACAACTAAAAGCTGTTTGTGCTGATTCCTTCATGACATCACCAAGTTGGCCAGTAAGAGTGAGTTTGCCATTTCCTTTAAAAAGTTTGACTTCCAACTCTAAAATTTCACCACCAACTTGGGTGTAGGCAAGCCCCACGGCAATACCCACGTGTTTTTTATGAATATTGTGTTCTTCGCTTAAATAGCGTTCTTCTCCCAACAATTCTTTGGCCACTTTAGCTGTTACCTTAACAGGTTTACGAACTTTTCCTTTTTCATCATTTTCAGCGTAATAACGCGCGAGTTTTCTAGCAATCATGGCAATATTTTTTTCGAGACTGCGCAACCCTGATTCCCGTGTATAAGAATGAATAACAAGGCTTACGGCGTTGTCATGAAACTGCACGAGATCGGTTGAAAGACCACTTTGTTCAACAATTTTTGGAATAATAAATTGCCTTGTAATTTCCGATTTTTCTTCTTCTGTGTAGCCTGAAATTTCGATAATTTCGAGTCTATCACGTAGAGCTGGCGGAATTGTGTCTAGTCTATTTGCATTTGCTAAAAAAATAACTTGGCTTAAATCAAATGGCACAGCAACATAGTGATCAGAAAAGTTGTGATTTTGTTCAGGGTCAAGCACTTCTAATAGAGCACTTGCGGGATCTCCTTTGTAATCTGAGCCGAGTTTATCCATTTCATCAAGCATAAGGACGGGATTTTTAACTCCGGCAGTTTTGAGAGCTTGAATAACTCGTCCAGGCAGAGCTCCAACGTAGGTTCTACGATGCCCGCGAATTTCAGCCTCATCCCTCACTCCTCCTAAGCTAATTCGTGCAAATTTACGTCCTAAAGCTTTCGCAATACTTTTGCCAAGGCTTGTTTTGCCAACGCCAGGTGGACCCACAAAGCATAAAATAGGGCCTTTTAATTGTGGATTGAGTTTCTTAACGGCAATATATTCTAAAATACGGTCTTTTATTTTATCAAGGCCATAATGATCGGTATCGAGAACCTTCTTGCAATGGGTCATTCCAATGCTAGAGACCGAGTATTTTTGCCAGGGCAATTCCACCATGCATTCTAAGTAAGTTCGAGTTAAAGAGGCCTCACTAGAATCTTGGTTCATACGCTCAAGACGTTTGAGTTGTTTGATGCATTCTGTGTTTGCTTCTTCGCTCATTTGCGCTTGCACAATTTTTTCCCGAATGTCTTCCAATTCATCTTTGCCGTCCATTTCTCCTAATTCATTTTTAATGGACTTCATTTGTTCTCGTAAATAAAACTCTTTGTGATTTTTAAAGCTTTCATCTTTCGTATTTTTTGGTGGAATTTGTTCTAGTTCGCGCATAATAAGAGCTTGAACTTTGTGCAATCGAACTACGGGGTCAAAGGTTCCAAGTACTTTTTGTGCTTCGACAATTTTCAGGCCGAAGTGGCTTGCAACTAAATCGGCAAATTTACCAATGCAGTCGACATCTTCAAGTAGCATAAGCACATCTGGGCTTATAGATTTTCGAATGGTCACAACTTTTTCAAGCTGTTCTTTCATGGTTTTAAATAAATTTTCACTTAAATTATTTTTTTCTGAATCCTGTTCTAAGTGAAGCCTTAATTGTACACGCGGATACGGCTCAACGTGCCTTAAGGAAATAATAGAAGCCCTGCTAATTCCTTGAATGAGTATTTTTGTACGCCCGTCTGGTAATTTTCGGGTACGCAATATGGTGGCTACAGTGCCAATGTCATACACGTCGAAGGGGGCCTGCGTGGAAACTTTTAATTCTGGGCAGCCGAGGCTGTCACCTGCCAAGTCACTTTGAAAGGCAGAGAGAAAAATAAATCTGTCCTTTGAGAGTGCCTCATCTATGGCGCGCAAGCAGATATCTTCTGAAACAAAGATAGGCAGTATCATTTGCGGGAAGATAACGACGTCCTTTAGGGGAAGTAAAGGAAGGCTGTCCGAAATACGCTCAAGGGCATGGGCGTTTGGCATAAAAGGCTCCTTGGTGAAATTCTCTAAGGTTCTTTCTAATTTGTAGGTATCTAAATTATTCACTGTTCATTGTTTCAGAAGCGAATTTAGTTTGAAAGTCGCAAAAATGTCGGAAGCGTTAAGGACACTGGCTAACCGGTAAATTGTGCCCAGTGCAATTTTTTAAGGTTGTGGGCTACCGTTTGTAATGCCACATCCGTATGCCTCAATACAAGATGGCTAGTTAGTCAACTCGACTGGCCAATTTTTGTACAAGTTATTTATATTTTGTGGACACATTGGTTTTGTTTACATTCAAAAAAATTGGGTGTAGAAGAGGCTGTATGCAGCTTTTTGTGGAAGGCTGTTTTTGTTTTTTATATCTGTTTTTTAGGGGAGATATAGTATGGGGTTGGATGCAGTTGCTTCAATGAGTCCTAGACACATTCAAGTTAACAGAGCATTAACACGAGCCATTAATGCTCAAAATGAGGTCAAACAAAATCATCCTTCAAATGTCAATGAGCAAGATGTTTATAAAAGAGCTGCATGTCGTTTTGAGGGGATTAACGTTTTTGGGTACAAGACATCTCCTGAAGTTGGAAAAATTTTCTTTCAAATTCGGCATGTAGATTTTTTTTCTGGAAAAGCTGAAAAAGAAAGAACTAACGCTATAATAAAGTTAATCGAAACCGTATTAAATAAAGTTACGACAACTCAAAAAGAAGAAAAAACTTTCACTGTTGAACGGCTAGCTTATATAGCGACAGAAGGCCAAAATTCCGGCAATATAAAAAGTTTAAAAAATGAATTAGTAGCAAAAAAAAAGCTACTAGTTCAAAAAAATCTTGAACTTACAACAAAAACGCAGCAATTAAAAAAAATGTCCTACCTGGAACAAAAAGAACAATTTAAACCAACTTCAAAAGTATCTTTTCTTAAAAAAG
>JAZKEW010000042.1:0-347 GCA_040386785.1 Bdellovibrionota bacterium | reverse complement strand
CATTGTCCCACGCAATTCCACCGCCTTCTTCTATAAAAACTTTTTTAAATTTATGAATAATGACAATGTAAAATTAAAAGAATTTTTCATAGAGGTAGATAAGACACTAAATGATAATGAGCAAAGAGAACTTCTTACTCTTGGAAAACGTCTTAGTAAGTCAAAACATCCTGATGAAATAAATAGTATCTTAAAAAATTTTAATCAAATTCTTAATAAAAATACTCACCTAAAGTATTTATTTTCTAAATACCATGAACATTCTTTTAGATATTATATTCCTAGTTTGGAGTTGTTAACGGGGCTTAATTTCCGCTTGAATTTGGTGAAATGAAAAACATGCCCCA
>JAZKEW010000041.1:0-2247 GCA_040386785.1 Bdellovibrionota bacterium | reverse complement strand
GGGGCATTTAGGCACGCTTGATCCCTTTGCAAGTGGACTTTTGCCTATTTTAATTGGTGGAGTTACGCGATTATCCGATGAAATGATGGATGGCAAAAAACAGTATTTATTTCAAATTAAACTTGGAATTGAAACAGATACTCTTGACACCGCCGGACAAGTTGTGAAAACGCAGCCTGTTCCAGGAAATTATATTGAAAAAATAAAGCAACAATTAAATTTATTTATGGGTGAAATTGAGCAAGTTCCTCCTGTGTATAGTGCACTCAAAATGCAAGGCAGACCCTTGTATGAGTACATGCGTGCAGAGGGAAAATTGCCGCAGAGTATTGAAACAAAAAAACGAAAAGTGTTGATTGAAAAAATAGATGTCTTGGAAAATATTGAGCTTAATGCTGAAGAGAATAACCTTGTTACTTTAAGAGTGTTGTGTGGTAAGGGTACTTACGTGCGTTCCCTTGCTCGCGATTTATCAGCTTCTATTGGCACGGTGGGGCATTGTTTTTCTCTTCGTAGAGAATATGTTGAGCCTTGGTGTGTTGATAATGCAGTCTTATTTTCTCAAGATATAAAACCTAGCATGGAAGACATTCAAAAAAATATTATTTTGCCGGAGCAAATTCTTCCCTATGTTCCAAAAATCACTGTTCCTGAAGGGCAGAAAAAATTATTTTGTGCGGGGAATGTTGTTACTTTAACAATGCAGGATGTTTCTGTGGCTGAATGGATGTCCGCTACAACTTCACAGGTGTGCTTTGCAGAAACTGTTGATGGCATTGTGATGTATTATGCCAACCTGCAACGAGTGGATGAGCACACAATAAAAATTAAACCAAATAAAAAAATTAGTTAAATTCTGAAAAATTTCGAATCATTTTGAATAGTTGACAAACTAGTTATTGGCACATCTCTTTTCTCTTACACTTATAAAAATAAGATCCGACATGAAGTATGGAGCAGAGAGAAAAGCGTATGGAAAGTATTGTAGCGATTTTAAACAAAGTAAAAAAAATCTGCATAATAATGGCTTTTTTGTTTTTGTTTTTAAGCTGTGATGGCAACTCTGGTTTTAAAAAGCTTCAAAAAACCCCTCTTTCTCATGTAGAAAACCCAGATAAACTTTTTGTAAAAACGAGTTCTAATAAATCAATTACCGTTTTCTCCATAAGCTCGAGCCAGGACGGCTCTAATGCTAGGGTGGGTGCCATCACAGGATCTCTCATTACCATAGCAATGCCATTTGGTTCGGATACCACATCTTTGTTCGCCATTTTCGATACAACTGGGGCGAGTGTTGTTGTTGGTGGAACGAAACAAATTTCTGGAAAAACAAAAAATGACTTTACAAATCCAATAGTTTACACCGTCACTGCAGAGGATGCTTCGACACAGACTTATGTTGTTCAGGTCACAGTTGCGCAAAATTCAGATAACACAATTAGCTCCTTTGCCTTGAGCACAACTTTGGGGGGAAGTGCAATACAAGGGAGCATAGTAGGCCAGTCTATTGCTGTTACCATGCCCTTCGGCACAGATTTATCTTCACTCTACTCTGTTATTACCTACGCAGGAGCAAGTATTCGTGTTCATGAAACTGCACAAAATGCAAATTCAGTAAACGATTTTAGCCAACCTGTGGTTTATACGGTTGTTGCTGCAAATTCATCTTTAAGAGTCTACACCGTCACAGTTGCTATTGCCCCAGCAAGTGTGGCCGCTAATATGATTTCATTTTCATTTCTAAACGTTCCAGCAACTGGCATAATAGCGGGAACAAGCATTTCTGTTGTTGTGCCATACGGTACTGTCGTAAGTTCTCTCATTGCGGATTTTCAACTGTCTCCCTACGCTTCGGTTGCAATTGGCCTGGTTCCTCAAGTTTCGAACCAAACGGTGAATGATTTTACCACACCGGTATCATACAGCGTTACGGCGCAAGATGGCATAACAGTCCAAAGTTACACAGTTTCTGTAACAGTTGTTCCGCCAAGTGTGGCCAATGACATTGTTTCATTTTCCTTACCGAGCATTTCGGTAACGGGAAGTATAAATGGCAGCGTGATATCTTTAGGTGTTCCAAATGGAACCGATCTGTCGTCTCTTGCTGCTATTTTTCAGACGTCCGCCAATGCCACTGTAGCGGTAAACGGGGTTCCACAAATTTCTGGTCAATCGGTACAAGATTATACTGCTCCGGTATCGTATGATGTGACAGCTCAAGATGGTATGACAACCCAAACGTATACT
>JAZKEW010000040.1:0-3161 GCA_040386785.1 Bdellovibrionota bacterium | reverse complement strand
TTATTTTATTAATTTCATATTCGGGCACAATGCCAATAGTTAAAAAATGGCTTTCACTAAAATTCTTTGTTAACGCTGTTTTTAATGAATAAGTATACGATTTAATATTGATATTATTGTCAGAAAAACTTTGACTTAAAGCATTGTAGAGTTGCTGAAGACTCAATTGTAAACCCAAACCATTGCCTAAATTTTTATTATATTTAACGCCAGTTGTTTCATAATAATTTGAAAAACTAAAAGAGTTTTTGCCAGAGGAATCAAGGCTATCACCAAAACTTCCTAATATGCCTACGTCATCGGAGGCGCCAAGCATATAAACCTGCCAGGTGCCGTCTTTCATTTTACCATCAAGAACCAATTGATAATCCATGGAAACAGGGTAAGTAAAAAAATCAATATTCGCAGCTCTATTGATAATTGGCGCATACAACTCATAATAAGTTCTTCGCAAACCCATGCGGTACCCTATACGATTATCTTCTTGTGAGGTTTGTGTCGTGGCATCACTTTTATTTTCAAAAATATTGCCTTCTAAATAAATTCCACTTTGTGTAAGCCCTGCTTCAATATCTCCAGAAAAACGTTCTGGAATAGAATTTTTGCTATTGAGTTGAATAATCCCGCCAGTGGCATTGCCGTACAGAGCACTAAATCCGCCAGGGTAGAAATCAACAGAGTCAATCATTTTTGTTGGAATAACGGTATTCACGCCACCAAAGTGAAACACAAATGGGAGCCGTAAGTCGTCATAAAAATATTTATTGTCGCCAGGGTTGCCACCACGCACAACGATATTGGCACTCCCTACGTTTGCAGGTGCTACGGATGGAAGTGTTTGTACGCTTTTTACGGCATCGCCACCACTGCCAGCGGTATAACGCAGTTCTTCTTGGCTTAAATTTGTTTGCGACACTTCTTGTTTTTGTTTTGCGCGAATAACACCGCTGCCCACAATGTCTGGTAGTAATTCTAAATAAATTTTATTTTCTTGATTTGGTTCTAAGTCATCTAGGTATATGGTTTTGTCGTAATAATTGTCGGAACGAACAATAATTTTTTCAACAGAGTCTTCCAATTGAATTTGAAAATGACCTTTGTCATCGACATTAACGTATTGTTCGCGTTTGGATGCGTTTATAATTGTGGCATCGGTAATTTCTTTGCCGTTGCCTTTTTCTTTTATGGTGCCAGATATTTTGATTTCAACTGCATAACTATTTATAAAATAAGATAGTGTTAATAGCATGCAAAACGCGAACGCAGGCCTAAATAAATAGTGGAAAATTTTTTTCTTCATGATAGAATTCCGGGGAGAGTTTTTAAAATCAAGCCTCATGGGGTTATAGCTTTAAAAGTGAAAGTTGTCATTACACCAAGATTGCTTTAAATGTCGCGTTGCAAAGGAACATGAATGCCTATCCAAGAAGACAAACGCCCTATTCCCATTGGAGTCACTGATTTCAAAGAAATGCGTGAATACAACTACTGCTATATTGATAAATCTCTTCTTATTAGTGAAATTTTAAAAAGAGGCTCTAAGGTCACACTATTCACACACCCTCGACGCTTCGGCAAAACATTAAATATGTCTATGTTGCAAAATTTTTTAGATTACAATGCTCCTAGTTCAAAAGCTCTTTTTGAGGGGTTAAAAATTTTTACTGAAGACAATGGCAAATACTTAGCTCATATGAACAAATATCCTGTATTTTTTATTACGTTAAAAAGTTTAGATTTTGCTAGTTTTGAAGGCTTTTCTGAGGAACTTAATAGGCGATTAGCCTTGGTATTCCAAATGAAGAAATTAAAATTATATTTTCAAATATGATGGATATTTGGATCCAACAAGTTGCACCTAAGCTAAACAGAAATATTTCTCAAGATATTTTAAATGCTCTTGAAAAAGGTGACATCAAAACTTTTGAAAAACATTTTAGTGAAGTTGTCTTGCAAATCATGAGTTATCATGATTTTGCAAAACAGCCAGAAAATGCTTTTCACTGTTTTACCGCAGGTTTTTTGAGTTGGCTTTCTCATGAATACGAAGTGCGCTCAAACCGTGAAACAGGTTTAGGAAGAGCTGATATTTTATTGTTGCCAAGGAATACCGCTTTACCTGGATATATTTTTGAACTCAAAGTGTACAAGCCACGCAAAAAACTAAAAGTCGTTCCAAAAACAACTATCACAAGAATATTGGGACTTGCTTTAAAACAAATTGAAGAAAAAAATTATATGACAGAGTTTAAGGTGCGGAAGGTGAAAAAGGTGACTAAAGTTGCTATGGCTTTTTATGGAAAAAAAGTTTGGATGAGGTTTGGGTAGGTGTTATGGCAAGGCGAGAGAACGGCCTCTATCCCATTCGCGGACATAGAAGAATCCTGAAAAATCGCTACTTGGTTGAGCTGGTTTTTGAAGGAGAGGCGCTTTTATCCCTTCAGCAACATTAGGGAATTTTTCTGGTGGAGCTACAACTGACCTAGAGGTATCTGGATCTGGATATTTTTCTCCAAACTTGTTAATAGCAGCTTTAAGGACATGGTCAATTTCAATTTGTTCAATTTCTTTAATAGTTTCACGTGCACAATCAACTAAAACTCGAACAATAAGGTCGTAAGTGTCTCCTCTTTTTTTGAGAACGTCATCAACGCTTGAATTAACTCTAGAAGCATAAGCATCAGCAGCCACTTGAGTTGAAATTCCTAAACCAACCCCCACACCTAACGGTAAGGGGTCAATGGGAAGAAATTTTGATGGGGAAATAAAAGCAACAATTGCAGTGATAAAAGCACTTGCTATGGTCAACGCTCCTACAAAAAAACTTTTCTTTGGATGCTTAATATCTGCCAATAAAGTTTGTAATTGCAAACCTTCAAACACAGCCTTCCCTTCTGTAATTTCTGCTAATAGGCCTAAAATAGTTTGAAGTAATAATTTCTTGTTGAGATTTTGGCTTTTATAGGCAACAAGCAAAGCTCGCCCAATTTCTAGAGTAAGAACATCTTTATCATCTTTACTGCGAATCATTTGTTTCATGATATTAAGCAAAGCTTCTTCTTGGTCATCAAGCTTGACATCAGAGCCATCCAAATAATCTACAAAAGGTTGGTCATGAAAAGATTCTGACCCGCATCTCAGTCGATACCCAGGCGATGGAA
>JAZKEW010000039.1:0-10332 GCA_040386785.1 Bdellovibrionota bacterium | reverse complement strand
TGTGCCTCACAAGCGCTCGACTCAAACGGAAGATACGACAGCGAGCCCAATTGTATTTTCCATGCGCAGTGCCTTTGCCAAAGCAAATTTTTATTGGAGATAGCGTGAAAGAATTATGGGAAATTGCAAATGGTTTTCGTTTTTGGGTTTGTTCTGAACTTAGATTACTCTCCAAACAGGAAAGAACAACCTTACGCGGTGACTATTTATTCATTGTAGATGAAAATCCGCGATTTATTGTGATGGTTGATGAGCAGGGGGCATGGTCTGTTTCTCTTTTACATACGCCAGATTTAGCATTTGAAGTTGATGCTGATTGTCCATTTCATATTACAGTAGAAGAGATTCGCAATTGTATTTTGCACACGGCAAGAACGACAATTACAACCGATTCTTCTACTCTACAAAAACTTTTACTTGGAAAATTAAAAGCAAAAGTTGCTTTTTTAACAAGTAAGGTGGAATTAAATGGCGATTTAGCGGCATTTTTAAAAATGGTAACTCTATTGAAAAGGAGTGGGGTGAAGCCGCTTGCATCAGATGTAAACAACTACGCTGTAAAAATTTAGTTTCAATGTTGAACTTGAATCACCTCCGCATAAAGCGCTCTTTTTCCTCTAGGCTTAATTCAAAACGCTTGCGCGGTAATTTTGCATCTAAGCTTGGCATCAATGGAGTGTTCTCAATGCCACCGTACGCTTTTTTGCTGTCTTGAAAGCTATAAATTTCAGATGCATTGCGGGTTTTTGGAAAAGGATGTTTTTCTTCCTGAAGCTTTTCTTGTGATTTTTGTTTTGCGGCAGCAGTAGTGATAGTAGCAGGGTTAAAAAGTTCTTGAGTTTTAGAACGCAATTCAAGGGTCATCTCAAATAAATCCACAACTTTCTTTGAAATTTCAGCAATATTTTCTTCGGTCACAATGAGTCCAAATCGTCCCGATACGGAATTTTCTTCAACAATTTCTTTAATGGCTTGCTCGGTTGCAATTCTAAAGACGGTAGCCATATCTTTCTCCCTTGCTTGGACAGTCTAATGTATTTTTTATAGTGTAAGCCAACGCAGAGTTTGCGTGTGGGCTATTTTTAACAGGGTTGGGAATTTGTATGCCAGAACTACCAGAAGTGCAAAATTTTGTTTACGCCATTGAAAAAAACTACGTTGGTTTGAGTGTTGAAAAAATCACCTTTCATAGAGCAAATTTGCGCTATCCATTTGAACAAAAACAATTGGAAGCTATTTTTGCCAGGGGCACAAAGCTTATTGCTTGCTTTCGAGAAGGGAAACAACTTGTGCTCCAAACTCAAAAGGGTTCAGTCAATGTGAGTCTTGGCATGAGCGGTTGCTTTAAGCCAGCAATTTTGGAAAAGCCTGAAAAACATGAACATGTGACTTTAAATTTTGAAGACAATAAGATTCTTGGTTATGTTGATGCCCGTCGCTTCGGATTTTGGAAAGTCCGCCCGCATGAAACACAGGTGCAGTTTTGTGATCCCTTGAATGAGGTTGATTTAAAAAATCTTTTTTTGTCACAAAAAATAAGTTCCTTAAATCGGTCTGTAAAGGACATGTTAATGGATCAACAACTGATTGGTGGACTTGGGAATATTTATGTGTGTGAAGCGCTTTTTAGAGCGGGAATCTCTCCTTTGTTGCCTTGTCATGCCGTTGTTGCTCAGGAGTGGCGCAAGCTTGCCAAGTGCATTCCTGCGCTTTTACAGCAGGCGATTGAACAAGGTGGTTCTAGTATATCTACGTATAGAACTTTAAACGGAGAAAAGGGCAATTTTCAAAATTTGCATTTGGTGTATGAGCGTCATGGACAAAATTGCTCTCATAAAAAATGTACAGGAAAAATTGTACGAGTTGTGCAAGGTGGACGAGGGAGTTGGTATTGTCCTGCGTGTCAAAGAGGTTGAAATATGAATAATTTAGAATATAAAAGAGAGAATAAACATTCTTGCGCAGTTGTTTTCGCGCAATTTGAGAGTTCTCCCGAAAATTTTGTGACATCTGTGCAAGAATTTTTAAATAATTTGTCCATAACACAGGCACTTATTATTTGTCATGTTTGTTTGCAGCAACCTTGGAGTGAAAATTCACAGCAGCTAGAGATTGCTTATTTATTATCGAAACAATTGCAAGTTGAAAAAATTTCTATTTCGAATAAACAAGAACTCTGTCAGCAAAAAACAGGCGATAATTTTATCATAAATAATAAAACCATAACCGTTAATTTTGATGAATTTTATTATGCACAATTAGAAAAACAATTTAATGAATTGCCATTTTTATTTTCTTTAAATGAGCCGTTTTTTTTAGACCCAGTGCATATTCCAAAGCCTTGGGGGCAAGAAATTTGGTACACAGGTGTTGAAAAACGAGGGGTGTCAAAAATTTCAAGTGCCCATTCAAAGTCGAGCATTCCTGTTCCGTGGTTTTTAGCAGCGCTGCCAGAAAGAATGTTGGGTGAAAAATATGCAAGTAAAAATTTAGTACTCATAAAAATACTTGATCCACTTCCTCAAGAAGTTGTTGGGGATTTATATTACGAACTCCATCAAGAAAAAAATGAGGTATATGTTGTTACGGACATAAGTGCAAAAGTTGGTCAAATTAAAATGGGTATTAGTCAGGAAAAAATTGAACAATACAAAAATAATATTCCACAACTGAAACATGAATTTCTAGAAGCTATTGAAAAGTATGAGGTGATAAGAAGAAAAATAGATGCCATTGAAGAAAAAAATAAAATTCCGCAGGAACTTATTGAGCAAGAATTATTGTTACGTAAAAATATGGATGAATTTGCAGGGTATCTTAATTTACAAATTGGAGATGTGATTGCTGTGCCTATTTTAGTTCCTCATGCTTTACAACATGGGGTGCGGGTGATTGAATTTCAAACACCCACCTATGAGCGTTTAATCATAAGTTTTGCGCAAAAAGTTCTCACTCAAAATCATTGGGATACAAAACTTGCTTTGGAGCTTATGAAGGCGCAAGCCCCAAGAAAAGAGGAATTGCAAAAATTAGAGCAAACAGAACATTATCAAGTGGAACTTGTTTGTAAATTCCCCGATTTTTATGCCGTGCGTGTTAGCTTAAATAGTTTACGTGAGTACAGTCTGAAAAAGCGCAATTTTTATCAAATATTGTTTTTAGTCAATGGAATTTGTGATTTAAATCTAAATGGACAAATTTATTCTGTGACCGATGGTCAATGTCTTTTTATTCCAGCTTGTTGTTCTGCTGTCTTATCTGCTCAAAATGACTCAACTTTCTTAATTTGTGCGGCTGAACAATTTTAAATTTTTATTTTATAAGATTATCTTCGTAAAGCTATGGGGCTGTAATATAATTGGACAAATTTATTTTCTAAAAAATATTTTAGTCTTATTTTATGGCATGATTTCTCTTTTTTTCAGTAATTATAGACTCTTATAGTGTTTGTGAGACTGTAAGTATTCAAGACATCAAATTCAATGTTTGCGCTCGCAGAATCATCGTAGTAACACTACTAACAGAGCTTCTTTACTTCATCTGAAATCATGCCTTAGCATTGTCTTCCATAAGTTCTCACCACATTAAATCTAATTCAATCCCACCAAAACACAAAACAGAGGGGCTCTTTTTTTGTTTTATGAATCATTTTTCTGGTGGACAATCAAAAACTGTTCCAGTGTAAGTCACATTAGTTTGCTCAGAGCCACCACTGCCATTGTTCATAGAACCCGTTACCCCAGCTCTATTTGTAAGCATAACAATAACATTTCCATGCATCGCGTTCGCTTTATTTTTCATATCATTACGCGCACCAGTCTCTAAATTCGAGTTGCTTGTCCAGCTTCCTGTAAAGGAATTTCCTTGATTTCCTGTCACTTCTCCCAAGTATTTACACCCCTTTGGTTCACTTTGCATAATTCGAACAGATTCTGCTCCTGGATCTAGCGAAGTTGAAGAACAGCCAAAGAGTAAAAAAGCCACAGGGGTGAATAATAAAATTTTTTTCATTTTATTTCCTTTCAAGTTAGTTGAATCGATCTTGCCCACGCTTCTATTCGGAATGAAAATTTAAACTTTAAATATTTTTTTGACATGGGAGGTGTTTTTGAGAGAATTTAACTTGGGCAGACTTTATCCTATCATTCTTGAGCCCTCTCTCCACTGTAGAAAGAACCTAACATGCGCCCATTTATTTCTCTTAAGCCTCTTGCTCAACGTACTCATGGGCAGGGGCTCTATGTTGAAAATGTTTCTCTGTCCGACATCCTAAAACAAGGTCAAACTCCACTTTACGTGACGAGTCTTAGTGCTGTGGCGGAGCGAATACAAAAATATAAAAATACCCTTCAATCTCATTTTAAAAATTCAAATATTTTTTATGCATGTAAAGCAAATTTTTCGCAGCCCATTTTAAAAGAAGTTTTGCTTGCAGGTGGTGGAATTGATATTGTTTCTATTGGGGAATGGAAGGCGGCACTTTGTGCTGGCTATGAGCCGAAAAATATTTGTTTTGCTGGTGTGGGTAAAAAAGAAGAGGAATGGAAACACACAATATTAAATGGTCTTGGCTATTTAAACTGTGAGCACTTACAAGAATTAGAAGACATTCTCAATTTTATTTTAACTAAAAAAACTGAATTAAAAACAACTCCAATAATTTCTTTGCGGTTAAATCCATGTCTAGCAATAGAAACTCACCCTCATTTAAAAACAGGAGCATTAGATTCTAAATTTGGAATTCTTTTTTCTCAATTTAAAGATTGGTTGCTGTCTAAACAGCAGGAATATTCTACGGAACAATTTTTGCAATGGATTGAACCTTTAAAGGGAATTCATGTGCATATTGGCTCACAACTTATGGAAAAAGAAATTTTTGTTCACACGGTAAAAAGTGTTTTCGATTGTGCGCAGTTTTTGTTTGAGCAGCAAGTATTTATAAATCATCTCGATTTAGGTGGTGGGCTTGGAGTTCCATTACAGGGAGTTCCTCAAAATGGAGAAGATATTGCAAAGCATGTGAATTTTTTATGCGAGAGCATAAAAAATAAGAGTGCATTTTATCCACAGCTTTCTCTTTTGTGGAAAAAAGATTTTTCAAATCTTTTTGTCTGCCTTGAGCCTGGGCGTAGTGTGGTGGCAAGCTCTACAATTTTTCTTACGACAGTTTTATACACAAAAATAAATGCGCAAGATGAACAACGCTACCAATTTTGTTACGTTGATGGCGCCATGAATGACTTTCCTCGCCCAAGTTTATATGGCGCGGAGCATTATGCTGAATTGGTTAATTTTGCACAACTTACGCAGATATCAGCTCAAAATTTAGAATTGTCAAACTGGAGAGTGGTGGGGCCAGTGTGTGAAAGCGGTGATTTTTTGTCTAAGAATTCGAGTTTGCCGAATATGGTTAAAAATGATGTGATAGCGTTTTTCGAGGCAGGGGCTTATTGCCGATCTATGGCAAGTCAATATAATTTGAGGGAATTGCCGAGTGAATTGTTTGTTAAGGGGGATAAAATTATGTGACTACTTGCAAATTGGCATCGCTAATGCCATTCTGAGACTCAAATTGGCATTAGCGATGCCAATTTGAGTCTCAGAACGAGGAGTTAAAGTGAAACCACCCGTTATTAATCGATTTTTTGAAATTCCTAAGCTCAGTTTTTTTCTTCTTGGACCACGTGGCACAGGCAAATCGACTTGGTTGAAAAAAAATTTTGAGGACAAGGCTTTATTAATTGACCTTCTCAAGCCAGATATTCAACGAACTCTCAACTCATATCCTGAGCGCCTTTTCGACATGATTGCTGCCAATACCAACAAAAAAATTATTATTATTGATGAGATCCAGAAAGCGCCGGAGCTATTGACAGTTGTTCATAGCATTTTAGAAGAAAAAAATAATTATCAATTTATTTTAACAGGCTCTAGTGCTCGTAAACTAAAAAATACTCAAGCAAATTTACTTGGAGGAAGAGCTCTTCGTTGCATTATGCACCCATTTGTCGCAGCAGAACTTGGAGACAACTTTTCTTTAGAAGTATCTTTAAAAAATGGCTTACTCCCGCTAACCTATCAAAAACAAAATGAAGCTCAAGATATTCTTCAAGCTTATATTAATCTTTACTTAAAAGAAGAAATTCATGCAGAAGGAGTCGTGAGAAATTTAGAAAATTTTACTCGATTTTTAGAAGTCATGACTTTTTCTCATGCCTCTATTATTAATACCACAAATATTGCTGCAGAATGCCAGGTAAAGCGGAAAACAGTGGAAAATTATATTGACATTCTTGAAGATTTTTTACTGGGTTTTCACCTTCCTGTGTTTACAAAAAAAGCCAAAAGAGAACTCACCGCACACCCAAAATTTTATTTTTTTGACCCGGGAGTTTTTTATGCTTTAAGGCCTAAAGGTCCCTTGGACAAGCCAGAAGAAATTGAAGGAGCATCCCTTGAAGGCCTTGTTGCACAACACCTTCGTGCATGGACAGACTTTCAGAAAGAAAGTTACACATTGAGTTTTTGGAGAACTCGCTCTGGGGTTGAGGTTGACTTTGTTGTGTATGGGCCAGATGGCATATGGGCAATTGAAGTTAAAAACAGTGCAAAAATAGGACTCGGAGATACGAAATCATTGCAATCTTTTTTGGAAGACTACCCTATGGCTAAAGGAATTTTATTGTACCGAGGAAAAGAAAGAATTATGCAGAAAAGTGTCCTTTGTCTTCCATGTGAAGAGTTTTTATTGCAGCTTAGGCCCAATAAATTTACTTTTTAATTACATCAACTCTTCATTTTCAATAATTTTCGCTTCAGCAAGTAAAGTTTTGTGATTCATGCCGTTCACTTCATAAGCAAGGCAAGTGTGTTTAAACTTGTTGTAGGTGGTCCACGCGGTTAGGCCTTGTGTTTTGTATACTTTATAGGCACAAGCAACATTTTTTTCAGGATTTAGTAGGTCATTGGCGCTTAAGTTGCAGCCTTCTTTTTTGAGCCAAAGGCTATTGATTTGCAATAAGCCATAATCATGAGTGTTATTTGTGTTTTTGTTAATAGCATGCGGTTTAAAGTTAGATTCATACTCAGCAAGGCAAGTCATGACGGGAACCACTTCCTTTGGGAAGCCGGCGTTTTCAATCATGCGAGCAACTGTTCTGGGGCTCAAGGTTTTAGGCACAGTGACGACAACTGGGTTAGGAGCTTTCTTCTTGGTAAGGAGAGGAGCAATTTCTTTTACGAGTAGAGATTGGCTAGAGTAAACTTGCAAATTTGCTGGTAGACACAGCAACGTGGTGGAGATAATAAGCTTCTTCATAATGGTATCCTTTCTTTCAATGTGAGCTTGCGCAAGCATTGAAACCATAGGAACCTTTTAAGCAATTTTCGTTCCAACATATAACAATTTAATATTATTAAATAAATTAAAAAACATAAGCGAGAAATGTGTATAATATTTAGTCGATTGTGGAATATTGGCTAAGTTTTGTACGATTTAATGGTTGTCATGCAATAGCTTTTCAACCCCCGTCATAACCGTCTCTGGTTTTAAATTCTTCATACATTTAAAATGCCCTTTAGGGCATACATTTTTTCCATGAATAGAGCACGGTTGGCAAGGAAGCCTCTTTCCTGCTTCATCGACATAGGAAACAACCACATTCTTGCTAGACGTCGGCGCAAAGCCAAATTCAGGCACAGTAGGCCCAAAAACAGCAAGAACTGGCACATTAAAAGCAGAAGCAAAATGAACAGGCGAAGAGTCGTTTGAAAGCACAAATTTTGCATAGGAAGTAAAAAGAGCAAATTCGAGTAACGAAAATAAATTCACAGCAGAGACTAATCTTTTTTCTACACTATGGTGATCATGAGAAATGCATTTTTCATAAAATAATTTTATAAAAAGATTTGCATCCTGCTCATCTGCACCACCACCTGTTAAAACACAATAATAATTTTCATGTTTTAGTAAAAACTGAAAAGCAACTTCAGTCCAATATTCAATTGGGTATTTTTTTGTTTTCCAAACAGAACCTACAGCAAGAATAAAAAAATTCTCTTTAATTTGCGTAAACGGTATGGGAGGTTGAGAATTAAACTTATAGTCTGCAAATTTATTATCAAATTGAGAGTATATTTCATGATTGTATTTTAAAACTGGGCGAGAAAGTTTTCTATATATATTTAGTAATTCTTTTGGAACAATGTCTTTAAGTAGGGCTAAGTAACGCACGCATTCATGCGCATTTTTTTCAAATGGAACTTTATTACTATATAAAAAAGATAAAGCTGCATTTTCAAATCCAATTGTTTGTTTGACATTAGCGAGGGTCGCACACAACGTTGACGTCGCTGATTTGTGTGGAACAATAAGGACATCGAGACACTCTTTTTGAATTTGTGCGGCAATTTTTTTAATTGCAAATATTTTGCCAAGTCCCTTGCCTTTATGAATTTCAACAACCTTTTTTACACGCACATCGTGAGCAAAAATAATGCAAGTATTTTTTTTGGTAAAGTAAATAATTTCATGTCCTGCGGCGTGAATGGCTTCAACCAAGAGCCCAGATAAAATGACATCTCCAATAAATGCTGTGTGTAATATTCCAATTTTCAAATTTTTTTCCTTATGTCGTTTTTAGAATGAATTGTGATACAATTCTACAAGCCCTTACCCCCACCAATTGGAGATCCTTATGAAAATGGAAACCGATGTCAACCGCTTTCGGAAAATCGTGAGAGGTAAAATCAAAGAAAACCTCAAAAAGTTTATTTCATCTGGAGAACTCATTGGTAGGCAGGGAAATAAAAAAGTGACCATTCCCCTCCCTCGTATTGATTTACCCCGCTTTGAATTTGGCGGAAGTCAGCAACGGGGTGTTGGACAAGGTCCCGGCGAACCAGGCGATCCTACCAGTCAAGGACAGCCGCAACCAGGGGAAGGTGAGGCGGGGCAAAACCCTGGGGAACATAGCATGGAAGTGGATGTGAGCCTTGAAGAACTCGCCGGAATATTGGGAGAAGAGCTTGGTCTTCCGCGTATTGAGAACAAGGGTAAAAAAAATATCACACAAAAAAAATACAAATACCAAGGTGTGTTGAGAAATGGGCCCGAAAGTTTAAGAAATTTTAAACGCACTTACAAAGAAGCTTTAAAGCGTCAAATTAGTATGGGTGATTATGCAGGCATACGGCCAATTGTTGTGCCAATTAAAGAAGATAAACGTTATCGTAGTTTTCGCGTAGAAGAAAAACCAGAAGCGAGTGCGGTGATTATTTATATGATGGACGTCTCTGGTTCCATGGGAGACGAGCAAAAAGAAATTGTGCGACTCACCTCTTTTTGGCTGAATACCTGGTTAAAGTCTAATTATGATAATTTAGACACCCGTTTTATTATTCACGATGCCATTGCAAGAGAAGTAGATGAAAATACATTTTATCATACAAAAGAATCGGGTGGTACTTTAATTAGCAGTGCATATAAATTATGTGAAAAAATTGTCAATGAAAATTACCCTCCTTCTGAATGGAATATTTATATGTTTCATTTTTCAGACGGCGATAATTGGAGCGGCAATGATACCAACGAATGTATGAATTTATTAGACAGCGTTTTATTACCTGCAACCAATTTGTTTGCTTATGGGCAAGTGGAAAGTCGTTACGGTAGTGGGCAATTTTTAAAAGATTTAGAAAAGCACTATGGTGAAGAAAATGAAAAAGTTATTATGCATCAAATTAAAGATAAAGACGGCATTATGAACGCGCTAAAATCTTTTTTAGGCAGGGGGCAATAATTATGGTCATGGATTCTCGTTTAACCAGCGAACTCACTCCCGAACTTCGAGACATTGTATTTGAAATTGAAGCCCATGCAAAAAATTTGGGTCTTGATTTTTTTCAAACCATATTTGAAATGGTTGATTATCAACAAATGAGTGAAATTGCAGCCTACGGCGGCTTTCCTACCCGTTATCCCCATTGGCGATTTGGCATGGAATACGAAAGTCTGTCAAAAAGTTATGAATATGGTTTGTCGTTAATATATGAGATGGTGATAAATAATGACCCCTGTTATGCCTATTTATTGAGAAGTAATTCTCTGGTGGATCAAAAAACTGTTATTGCCCATGTGTATGGGCACTGCGATTTTTTTAAAAATAATTATTGTTTTGCTCATACCAACCGAAAAATGCTTGACGAAATGGCCAATCATGGCAGCAGAATTCGTCGTTATATAGAAGAAGTTGGCCACGACGAAGTGGAATCTTTTATTGACACTTGTCTTTCGCTTGAAAATTTAATTGACCAACATGGCCCCTATATTCG
>JAZKEW010000038.1:0-19286 GCA_040386785.1 Bdellovibrionota bacterium | reverse complement strand
GTTGTGTCTCAGCAAGGTTTTTCTTTGCTAGAAATTATTATTGTTATTGCCATTATTGGAACGTTGGTTGGTATTATTGTCAACCGCTTGTCCGGAGGAACGGACAATGCAAAAGTTGGAATTACTGATACCAAAGCGTTTACTTTGCAATCAAAAATGATTCAATATCAGTTGGCCCACGACAATAAATTTCCAACAACGGCACAGGGCTTACAAGCATTAACTGCAAGTTCTGGTGGAGTTCCTATTGCGACAGATGATGATCTCAAAGATGGTTGGGGCAACCCGTTCGACTACAAACTCACACCAAAAGGCCCTCTTGTTATTTCTATGGGCAAAGAAGGGCAGCCAGGCACAGCTGCTTCTATCTGTTACCTTAGCGGGAAAAAGCTAGATAGTTGCGCTGAAGCCGATGGAGCTGCTAACTGATACGAATCTTAAGGCTTGATGAAAGTCGTATGAAACAACGTGGTTTTACTCTGCTCGAAATTATTCTTGTGCTGGCACTTATTGGTGGTATAGCTTCTGTTATTCTCCCAAACCTAAATGTCACTATTGATTCCCAAATGTCAACTTCTATTCGAAATTTTTCTTCCGCAATCCGCTCTGCGTACGACAATGCAGTTTTTTCGGGCCGTGTGCAGCGCATGGTCATAGATATTCGAAAAGGCGCTTTTTGGGTGGAACAAGCGCCTCCAGGCTTTAACGGGAGACCCCCTTTATTTGATAATGATAAAAATACGTTACAAGAAAGTAGTAAAAAACGACTTCTCGAGTCTCTCGAGGAAAAAGCAAAAAATGGAGATCACAGAGCATCTCCATACAGTAGCGAAGATAATCCAATTTTTTATACTCTACGAAGTATTCCTGTCGTGCAAAAAAAAATATTAATTCCTGCTAAATGGATTGAAGTGAGTGATGGCGTCATTTCAAAAAAATCTTTGCTTGGAAGTGTGGTTGTCGCGAAATTTATTTCGGGCTTGAGCACAACTTCGTTGGAATATGCGTCTGTTGCACAATCGACTGATTCAAAAGAAACTAAGTATGGTTATATTTATTTTTTACCGAATGGAACCGCAACTCCAACATCTATTCAACTTGGTATTAAAAATAGTGATAACATGATCTCTGAAGATGGACTCAAGTATACTTTAAACTTAAATACTTTAACGGGCGTGACAAACTTACTTGAAGGCTTTCAAGATGCAAATTTTAAATTGCCCAAAAAATAAAAACCACATGTGTGTGCTTAAGCAGAGTGGTTTTACTATTCTTGAGTGCATACTCGCGGTTGGAATTTTATCTGCAATGCTTGCAAGTCTAGTGGCGTTGCAATCTTCAATTGTTTACGTCGCGCAAGATAGCATGCAAAAATTGCGAGCTGTTTGGACAATGCGGCAAGCTACGGCGCAAATTGATTATTTGCTCGAGGTGGGTGGTTTTCCTGCTATTGCAGAAAAATCACAATTTACGTGGACGGGCGATGCGAGTTTTTCTGCACTCATCACAAGAAAAGACTTAAATAAACTAAAGCCGTCGCAGTTTTTAATTACGGCGTTAAAATTTTATAATCTTGCAAATTCTAATGGCAATGAGCACTTAAATGTTGAGCAGTCCATTGGTCCAATGGCGCAAATTCTTGACAATATTCCTGTAACACAAAGTCCAGGTGCGGTAGAAAACTCTTCCATTTCAGGCACTGCAAACCAAAGCCATTTTGCAAATGTTTTTATAAACGTGAGCTGGATGATGGGTTCTGAAAGCAAATCTTTGAGCGATGGATTATTTCTTATAGATAATATTGCTTTTGCGAATTTAAAGTTACCAAATCTTGGTGGGGGTAAAGGGAGTGGAAGCGGAAGTGGGAGCACAAATTGATAAAGCAAAAAGGTTTTACATTACTAGAAATCATTCTTGCTCTTAGCATTCTTTCTACCATTGGGATTATCACAATCAATATCTTGTCCGATCAAATTGCAACAAGACAAAAATTAGGAGATTTAAATACGGATGCACATTCTCTTGATGCTGCTCTGAATAGAATTTCAAAAGACTTACAGGGTGCGTATTTGCCTGATTCAAAAAATACTTCACTAAATTTATCCTATAGGCCAGTTGCTCCTCAATTTTATCTTAAACAAGAAAATCTTATTTTTTTTACATTTGCATTTCAATCTTATATCAGTGGCTCAAATCAGTCTAATCAGGCATTTGTTCGCTACTATACGGACACAAATCCAAATGATTCAAGTAAGAGGATACTCTATCGAGTTGTTGATACGGATTTAGTGGACAGTATTGAGGGAAATGATATTGGGCTTTCGCAAATTTTACTTGATGACGTTGAAAGTTTTCACGTTGAATTTTGGGATGGTAATAAATATGTGACGGATTGGGACACTCAGGCCAACGACACTCAAAATAAGCTGCCTAAGTTGGTTAAAGTTCATTTGTCTGCTTATTCTGTAGAAAATAAAGGACAGGCTCAATTAAATAATAAAGACTGGAAGAAAAAAATAAATACACTTGATAGCATTGTTTATTTAATCAATGCGCAAGGACAACAAGAAGCGAATAAACCAACTTGGGCGGAATATAAGTGGAATTAGATAGAAGTCAAATGAAAATAAATTCTCAAAAACAAAAAGGTTTTGCCCTTATTTTTGTCATGGTTTTTATTGCTATGATTATGGCTATAGTTGGTGATATTGTTTATCAAACTCAAATCACGGCAAAAAACTCTATTGTTCAGGAGGATCAACTTTTAGCGACGATGGCTGCTCGAACTGGAGTTGAGTTTGCAAAATTTCTTCTCATTTTAAATAATTTATCCTCGAGTTACCAAGGTGCTACCCTCCCTATTCCAAAAAATATGTATAGTATTCTCAATGGTCAGCCCATTGGAGCGGAAAGTTTTAGCCAAATTGAAAGCCTTACAGGAATTAATTTATCCGAAGCACTTGCTCCTGAAATATTAGAGGGGCTAAGGGCTATGAAGGGTTATTTTGTCTTAAATATCTCTTCTGAAAATACAAAATTTAATTTAAATTTACTACAAAGTACTTATGCAGGTGCTGCAAGCAATGCTCTTCTTAGAATTTTTTCCTCTCCTGAGAGTGAAAAATTTTTATCGCTATATAATTACACTCCTGCACAGTTGGTTGATAATTTAAGTGCATACATTAAAATTTCAGCCTCTGACACAAGTCTTAATTCAAGAGTAGAGCCCGATTACAATCACTTAAATTTAAAATATAAACCCAAGCATGGGGCACTTGAAACCGTGGAAGAATTGCGCAGAATTCCTGGGTTTGAGGTGGATGATATTTATAATATGTACTTACCCTATTTCACTATTTGGCCAATTTCAGGTCAGCAAAATTCGTTGAATATCAATACGGCTTCTACGGAGTTGATTGCGTCACTTATGGTTCCCCGAAGTCAAGAGGTTCAAGAACAAGAATGGGATAGTTTTGATGACTATCGACTTAAAAATACTTTTGCACAAAATAGTATTGGTACTTGGTTTCAAAAAAATATTCAAAGCTATGCAGAAGATAAAGATGCAGATGAAATACGAACGAAAATTCTAGGTGTTACCGATTCCATATACCGAATTGAATGTCGAGGCGTTGTGAATAATTTCGAAAAAAAACTTGTCCTTGTGCTATCGGCTAATCTTCCCTCTAGCGGTGGTTCAGGTGCGGGTGGAGGATCGGGGTCTGGTTCAGGAACTGGCTCAGCCTCAGGAGCTGGTTCGGGGAGCGCAGCTGGTTCTGGTAGTGGTGCGGGTGGTGTCTCTGGATCTGGTAGTGGGGCCTTCAATGTTTTGTATAGCCAGTGGATTGATTAAATTATGATAATTAAATTTTTTATTGCACTTATTTTTGCTCTTTGTTTTATGATACTTGGCCATTATTATATTTATCATAGAATATTTGAGCCTTTTATTGGCGCAAACAATGCGTTCTGGATGTCTGGTTTTTTATTGCTTTGTGGCATGTTTTTTTTAGGGTTTTTTGTTATCCGAATTTTGCCACAAATTTTAAAAAAAATTATTGAACCCATTATGTTCACTTGGATGGGGAGTCTTTTTATATTTTTAATTCTTTGTGTGCTATCTTTTCCTATTCAAATGTATTTTTCCTATTTTGGTTACTCTCAAAAAATATTGAGTGCCTCGTTAACTGTATTTGGGTTTTGCGTCATCGGTTACTCTATTTTTCAAGCCTTCCGTAAACCGGCTATTATTTCTACTTTTGTTCCAATGCCTAACACTATTCCAAATGAAATAGAAAATCTTGTTGCAGTTGTGCTCAGTGATATCCATGTTTCTGGTTTAATTGGGCGCAGGAAAATGCAACGTCTTGTTGATATGGTCAATAAATTAAATCCTGATGTTATTTTTATAACGGGCGATTTAATGGATGGTTCTCTCAAACAACTTAAAAAAGAAATCGAACCCTTAAAAGATTTAAAAGCAAAAGAAAAAATTATTTATATCACAGGCAACCACGAATATTATAGTGGGCCACTGGTCTGGAAAAATCATTTTAAAAATTATTTTAATTGGCTTGTATTGTCTAATTCATCGGAAATATTGACATTCAAAGGTGTGACTTTAAATATTTTAGGTATTGAAGATAAACATTGGCTGAATTATGAAAAAATTCCTCGCCATCAAGACAAACGAATCAATAAAAGTATTGATCATTTGCATGAAAGCCGCGAGAAAATAGACAATGTACCTCCTATTGAAAATTGTGTGAATATTTTGTTGGCACATCAACCCAAAGATGCTCGATATTTAAAACCATACCCGTGGATTAATTTGCAAATTTCGGGACATACCCATGGCGGGCAAATTTGGCCAATAAAATATCTTGTTAAAAAAGATCAAAAATATAATGTGGGATTATATAAAATTCAGAACAATCAGTATATTTACGTGAACCAGGGGACTGGTTTTTGGGGGCCGCCGATGCGGCTTGGGACGCGGTGTGAGATTACTTTGATGAGGTTTAAGAAGGACTGTGCTAGAGTGTCCCCGTGAGTAGTCATTTTTCTGCAAAGAAAAAAAAGCTTTGTTAACAAAATAAATAATTGGAGTTATTCTATGTACGTTGCTATAGCCTTGATCATTGCGGTTTTAATTGTTTTGTACATTGTGTCACAAAGTATTGTTGTTATTCGGCAGCAGGAATGTATTGTGGTAGAACGCCTAGGTAAATTTTTTAATATTTACACTTCGGGGTTAAATTTTTTAATTCCTTTTGTCGATCAGCCTCGCTCCATTGTCTGGAGTAAAAACGGAATGATAACAACCGTAGACAGAATAGATTTACGTGAAGTTGTTATTGACATTCCTGAACAACAAGTTATTACCCGAGACAACGTTGGTATTATTGTCGATGCCATCATTTATGTGCAAATTACCGATGTTAAGAAGTCGGTCTATGAAATTCAAACCCTTCCCATTGCAGTCGCTCAGCTCACGCAAACTACACTAAGAAGTTTGCTCGGTGAAATGGATCTTGATCACACGTTAAGTGGACGAGATACAATAAATTCTAGGCTCAAAGTTGTGCTTGATGAAGCAACAATAAAATGGGGATTGAACGTCAATCGGGTTGAGCTAAAAAATGTCACTCCTCCACGGGAAGTGCAGCTTGCTATGGAAAAACAAATGCAAGCAGAACGGGAAAGAAGAGCCAACGTGTTAACGGCAGAGGGAGCAAAGCAAAGTCAGATACTAAATGCTGAAGGTGATAAGACCTCTCGTATTCAACGTTCTGAAGGAGAAAAGCAAGAAAAAATCAACCAAGCACTTGGCGACCAAGAAGCCACAATTTCGAGAGCACTTGGGCAAGCGCAAGCGATTCAATCGGTGGCTGCGGCGCAGGCAAAGTCTATAGAAATGATCAAGTCTGCTTTTGGTGGTCCAGAGGTTGCTGCTAATTATCTTGTTGCCATGGAATATTTAAAACGCTTTGGCGAAATGACCCAAAAAAATACTGATAAAGTTTTTATTCCTTATGAGGCGACGGGGGTGCTTGCTTCTCTTGGTGCTATAGGGGATATTATGAAAAAAGTGACTATTCAAGAAGCTGTGCCTAACAGTCTAAAAGCACCTCAAAAAGCGACCTAAAGCTCCGAGTGGAGCGAATATGACACTCAAAACGATTCCCAATGGAACTCCAACAACGAAACCGATGGCGCCAAGTAGACTAGATCCAATTGAAGCCCCAAATTTTGCCACTTCCGAATCACACAGAAAAAAAGAACCAAGAGTACCAAGGATTCCTCCAACTAAACCTCCCACAACCCCCAAAGCAATACCACATACTGCAGGAGGGACTTTGATACAAACCTCAGCAACCCCTTTTAAAACCTGAACTGACGTGGCTTTTTTTGTTAAATATTCGGGACAAATTTTTAATTCCTGTCTATCAGATTTATCAACAATCGCTCCCCAAAATTTCAAGCATCTGCGGAAAAATCCGAGCTTAGATGGTGCTTGAGCAGGTAATTCAGGCTTTTGGCTTGGAAGAGCACTGGTGTTGGGACAAACCGTAGGATTTAGCGTTTGGGGAGGAATTTTATGCGGGGGAAGGAGTGGTTGACGTGTATCAGGAGGCATTGCATGATCAGGGGAACCCACAAGCGAGGGATTGAGAAAGCCAAAACGGTTTCTTGTTGTGGGATTTTCTGATGTATCCACAGGCGTTTGTAAAATACGATTTGAAGAGCTCACCACTACCGGAGTGTTTCTTCCATCTACTTTCATAATACCCCTTCCCATATAATGTTTCTAAGTTAACTAGCGACTCTGCATCGACAGGCTGGTTTCAGCAAGATTAACAAATGATTTTTTGGAAATCAATAAAAATTACGACAAATGGGAGCTATCAAATTTATCTCATCAAATTTATCATGAGAGTATTGGGTTATAGAAGGTTTTTTGAGTTTTTTGGTAAATAATTATTTTATTTATTGGTGTTATAAAATATTTTATAACTATTTTTTCACTTATTGACAGAATTTCTTTATTTCATTATTTACATTTTGGCTTTTATTCTAAATTCAATAGCGCATTTTTTAGGAGATATTATGCCAGATGAAATTATTCTGCACCAAATAAATACTCATCAAAAGATAGACGATTTAATTGAAGATTTTTATCCTGAATTCTGCACACCTCATAAAAGAAACGCAATTTCTGAAGCCATTAGAGGCATGAATGAGCATAATGGGAATGTAACAAGAGGCTTGTTGCCTTTAAATTCTTGGGTTCTTCTTCCTGCTTATTCTTCCTCCGTTTATGGGCATATTGTGGATCAAGAAGCCCCTAGTGCAGGTCTTTGTTATGTCTTGGCAACATCTCCCATTCATGGAATTCATCATCTGAGAGACACTCAAAGCGTTCTTCATCAAGGGATGAAGGCATTGGGACCTCAAAAAATGCTTGCGACATCGGTAGCTACATTTGATTGGTGGCAAGAATTCCATGGAAATTTAACAGAATCGCCAAAAAAAGATACTCTATTGGAGTCCTCAAAATATATAATAGAAAAAAGCGGTGAACATGGAGCTTCTGTTTATGTGGCAACACGTTCATTAGACCAAGCGTTGAAAAAATTTGGATTAGCATCAGGTCGTGAGGCAAGGCAAATTGCAAAACAAGAAGTGCTTTCTGCTCATAAGCAATTACAGCATGAATTACCAAAATCTGTAAAGAAATTAGTGACCCACTTTGCAGACAAAAAATTTACAAAGACTTCTTACAGGCGAGGTTTCAGGGCACTAACGAGTGCCGGCAACGCTATGCGCTCAGCTACAAAGTTTGCAGGTTCGGATACGTTAGTTATTGCAGGCTCAGACTACACAAAAATGATTAAATTAATGAAGTACGGAGAGCATGTTGGAAAAGGATTTATCGCGCTTGATATAGCAACAAGCACAGTTGAGGTTGTAGGAGCTTATGAAAAAGGTGAAAATTGGAAAGAGCTGGCTTTTGAAGATAGCGCAGGATTGATTTTTTCCTCAATAGGCGGACTTGCTGGTGGGGTGCTAGGTTTTGCTTCTGCGACTGTTTGCGCTCCATGCGTTGTCATTGTAGCGCCGACTCTTGCAATAGGAGGAAGCATTATAGGTGACAAAGTCGGAAAAGTAGTGGGGAAATTCGTCTATAAGGTAGCATATGAATGACCTAATGACGAAACAAGTTTTAATTATGGTTATGATATTTACTGCTATTTTTGTTGTCATAACTTTTATGACAATTATTCTTCTTGCTTTTGTAGTTAAAAAAGATGTTGAAAAAAGACTTAATAATAAAATAGAGTTTCCAATATACTTAACAATACCGCCATGGGGTTTTTGGGGGAAATATACATGTATGGCCGGACTTATTTCTGTAATTTTTTTTATTGAAAAAAAAGTCTTGAAAAAAAGAGCTTATTATAAAAATAATTTTCTTGCCAAGATAAATTATTCTTCCAAAAATGAAAGTAAAACAAACATTATTATCTGCTTTACGCATATTATAGCGTTGTTTTTATCCTGTTTTTTTGCCTCGTTAATTGTCTATATTGGTAGTCAAATTTATAAAATATGAATATATTTTTAGTGACATTTCAATCCTCACCAGCTGCTGCGAGTCCGACCGACGGCAATGTAAGCGAAACTTGTCGATCTAAAATACAATAAAATCAAATAAAACTTTTTTATACACAAGGACGTTATTTATTTGGGCGTCGTGAATTTTTTACGAGAGTTCGATTCTCAATTTGTCTGTAATTTCGTTACTGAGTAACAAGTGCGGAAAGCTATACAGAAATTCAGTACTAACCTCCGAGCCCCACTGTGTGCAGTCCCCTCAAGGCAGAGTTGCGGCGGCCTAAAAACAAAATTCCATGTCATTTCAAAATCAATTTCCAAATGAAAATAAATTCTGTTCATCCGGCCGCAAATGCCTTTCGAGAACTGCATCAGTGTGTCTCTTAAGTTTTTTTTAAATCTTTTTTCGTAGTATCTTATTCTTGTATTTACAATGAATTTATATTTTACTTCTTACTATAAAACAGTCAAAACTTAGAATTACAGCTGAAGATATGAAAAGAAACCTTTTAGATGAATATGCATTCAATTATATGAAGCATGAAAAGCTCCCTAGCGTTTCTTTATCCTTATTTAAAATGTCGATCAAAAAATATTTAAGAGTAAAAAAGAATTGTTCAAAACAACAAAACTTGTGGCAGAGGTGTTTCGTTTTCTAACAAAATCTTGGCATCTAAAATTTCCATTTTGCCGAATTGTCTGTCTGTGACAAGCAAAATCCTAACCTGTCCTTCGGCAGGAAGCAAATTTTTAATTTTTTTTCGAATAGATAACGTAGCTTCTTCTGAGGAAAAATGATTGATATAAACTGACAATTGGGCTCTCATAAAACCCATTTTTTGTAAATTTTTTCTAAATTTAGTATGAAATTTTCTCTGCTCTGCAGAAAGAGTAGGAAGATCAAAAAAAATAAATAACCACATAGCTTTGTACGCAGACCTCATTTTTAATAACTCCTTTATCGAGTTAAATTTCTTACATAATTAAAATCGGTATTAATAGGTGAAAGTTAAGCTCTTCCGATGAAATATTTTGCAATTTGACTTGGGAACGCAGGGTGGGTTACAACCGGAGTATCGGTCAAACTGGTTGGCGCTCGGCTGGAACCCTCTGGGAATTTTTCAGGTGTTTCAGTAAGAGTAAGAACTGTAAAAGGTTTTTGCTACGTGGGTCAAGTGTGACCTTTTGGCCTCACCCCTATTTTTTAGGGAGGGGCTATTTTATTTTACTTTTCAAAAACCTACTCTCCACAAAATTGACTTGGGAACGCAGGGTGGGTTACAACGCAAGTGCACCCTTAATAGCTGTCAGTAAGCTGGAACCCTCTGGGAATTTTTCAGGTGTTTCAGTAAGAGTAAGAGCTGTAAAAGGTTTTTGCTACGTGGGTCAAGTGTGACCTTTCGGCCTCACCCCTATTTTTTTAGGGAGGGGCTATTTTATTCTTCAAAGAGTTCGCCGGTATCAAAATTTTCTGGCTTTTCAAAAAGAGGTGCTGCCATAGGTTTTTCTTGAAAAGAAAAAATATACTGTGCCCATGCTCGTACGGTAAGTTCAACCCAGTTGACCAAAGTTCTGCTCTGGTCATTGCAAATCCATCGAGCTAAAATTCCACCACTCAAATGCAATTTGTCTTCTCGTTCTAAATTTACTCCACGATTTCCATTGTTTAAAATCTCTAGAACAAGGTGATCAATAAAAGGTCGAAAAGGCTCCATAAAGTCGTCTGCAAGTGCAAATGAATTGTATTTGTTGTGGTGATAGACTCCTAATGTTGGGTGTAAACCTGATGCACAAACAAATCTCGCCACAAGAGATCTCAGGACTGTATATCCATAATTTAATTTTGAATTCTCGTGAAAACCATCGTCACGACGAGAAAATTCTATTCCAAATAGTCGAGAAAAAGAATCTTTTGCGGCCATCGCTTCACATAAATTAATATCAGATCCTGCTTTTATTTTTTCAATCATTGCATATTGAAAATCAGGAGATCTTCCCCATAAATTAAGAACAGCAGCAGTGTTTTTTAGTTTGCCTAAAATAATTTCGCGCCACAAAATGCTTTGGTTTTTAAATTCAATTTGTTTTAAAAAACGTTCACCTTGTAAAGAATTAGAGCTATACGGTAATAAAATGCCAGAAGGCATATATTTTCTGTCACAGGCAATATATGGAATTCCTGCTGTGGCTAGTTCCGACAAAACAGCATGAGTGAGTGACGCCGCATCAGTAGCCACAATAACAACTAAAATATCAGGCAAAGGAATCGAGACCGAGGAGGATAGTTGAGGTTGTTCCACAAGTAAACAACCATTGAAAATACTGAGATGAGTTTTTGTTGTAGAAATATCAATAATTCTATTCATTTTTAGGTTCTTTTTTTAAAATAGGATATCCTAGAACGTCAAGAAAAATGCGACGAGAATTGGCTTTTTGAAGTCCCTCAGCCTTAGGTTGCCAGAGTGATTTGGAAGCCGCTCTTGTTGATGAATCCTCTTTTCTTTGGAGCTGAAGTTGTCCTACAGAAGTAAAACCATCCACTCTCCAGACAGCTGCTTCTTTGGCAGTGCTCCTTCCCTTAGCTATTGTGGCATCGCACTCAATTAAGTCGTTTTTGTGCAGAGTCATCACAAAAGTTTCATCAACACGTCCTAAGGTTTTATAAATTGGTTGTTTTTTTGATTTTCGAATGCAGGCTTCTAGCATATTCATCACTCGTCCTTCCCATTTGACAACTCCTTTTTTGTTTTGAGTGGCCCAAATTTCAATGTGATGGTTTTCGTCATTGTCTAAAATTTTCTCATTATTTTTTCCATTATTGCGTTCATTGAGTCTAAGTTTTGCGTCCAAATTTTTTTCTCGCATTTTTAATTTATGAATTGGCTTTTGATTTGGTCCAATTAAAACCTTTAATTTTTCACCCTCAATGTCAGTTCTTTCCTCGGTTTCGAAATTTTTACCTAAAATAAATTTTCCGAGCTGAATATCTAAAATACTTGAAATATCGTTTGATTTACTTTGAAAGTTTTGAATATCAACTTCTTTACTTCTGACAGCAATTTTTTCTCCTTGAAATATTCTTGTGCCATATGGGTTATCCAAATGGAATGAACCTCTTGTTCGTTGTTTTTGGGCAAATGATATTCTTGTTTTTTGAACTCCATCAATGAGCATATTTGTTGTTTCTTCTAAATTTTTTTTCAAATCTTTCCATGGCCTTTGAGATTGTGTTTCACTTTTTTCGACCAGATCGGCTAGGGCTTTGACTCGTGCTGGTGTGCTCATCGCTACCATCATTGCATCAATGACGTGGTGTCTGTGGTCGGCTCGGCTCTTTTTTCCATTTTCTTTTTCTCCTAAAAGCCCACTAATTCCAGTGACCTTACGCAAAACAGAAGTGAGAGTTCCATGGGAAACTTGGACATATTTAGGATTTTCATAAAGACTAGATAAATATTTTCGTGCCAGTTTTGAAGAATACTGAGTGTCAGTAAGTTGTCTTGCAATAAAACTGTCGAGTGAAGGGTGTTTGATGTCTCGAAAACGACGCAATTTTTCTTCACGCCCCCAACTGTATCCCTTTAAAAGATCGCTGTCATGCTCTTTCCATTTTGAAATGCGGGTTAAAATTTCATTCCAATGTTCTGAATCATGACCAAATGCCTCAAATGGAGTTTTATTTCCTTTCCTTTTGTTTGCACTGGCATGGCATAATGTTTTATTAGCGTACGAGTCTTCTAACCCACCACGCGACAGCGGAATAATATGTTCCACTTCAAATTCATGATTAAATAATGACGTAATAGGGATAGTTTTACCTGTATAAGGGCATCTTTCTGCACACTCAATCCACAATAAATATTTTTCAATATCCCATGGTTTGGGCTCTTGAATTTGACAATCTTGTTTTAATTTATTTTTAATTTTTTCTCGAGTACTCTCTCTTTGATTATTTTTTTGCCTTATTTTTTCACGCTCTTTAGACGTTTTTTTGACTTCTCTGGCAAGTTCAACGCGAATAAAATCAGGCAATCCATGCCTTAAAATAATAGCATTGACAACGGATCTGAGTTGACTCAAGCTTCTTGTGACAACAGGGTTTCTAACAATGCCAACAATGCTTTGAAGAGGTAAAAGTGTATTGAAAACAGAGTGTTTTTCTGGATAAAAAAAATTTCGAATAGACTGACCTGCTTTTAAGAGTCTTCCATCAAATAAGATTTCTTCTTGTTCCAATGGTTTGTCTATACGTCTCCATTGACGCAAATAAGGTAATAATTTGTTGAGCGCTTTTGATGAGTAGGAAAAAAAATTTTCTTCAAAATTTAATTGAGAAAGAGCATCACATTGTTTTATTGAAAGTGTAATTTTATTGTTTTTATCATGACTATATTTCTTGAATAAAAACTTTGCCAAGGCTTCTTGGTGTTCATAACTTAAAATTTCATCCACAAATTCATATTGATTCACAGAATTCCAAAACTCAGATCCATTCTCTTCTTCTTTTAGGGCTGTTACAATTTTTTCTACCGAAGGTGAACTCAGACTTTTGGCTTCTTCAGTATCGAAATTCCATTTGTATTTATTTGGCAATTCTAAAATTGATTTAAAATTTTTGCTATTTAATTTTTTTCCTTGCCATACATGATTAAAACATATATTTAGTTGGTCATTTGTTAATGAAAATTCTTCGTAATTATCATCTCTATATTTTAAATTGAGTAAAGCTGTGCGCAATCTAAACTCTTGAGCTACTAAACGCGCTTTTGGGCAACATTCTCTGTTCTTTTCTAAAGAACATTTACTTCTCAAATGTCTTTGCGATTTTAAAGGTCTTTGAAAGAAAATGAGTTTTCTTAAATCTTCCCAATCTTTTTCTTTTAATTGGAGGTAAGGATTATTTTTTTGTGCTTTACGAATCGCATCAAATTCCTCTTTGAACATAGCTCTAGTTGTGGGGATTTTTCTTAATTTTTGTTCAATAGGTTCTTGATTGGCTAAAAATTGTCCCAATGTTTTTTCTGATTGTCTCAGTCGAGAATATAAGTGTCCTTGTCGTTCTTTTAATTTAGAATCATCTTTAGTATCTTTTTCTGTCTTATTTTCAATATTATTATCTATTTTTCTATTGCTCAAAAAACCACGTCTTGTAGCTAATTGGGCAATAGCGCGCCCTAAAGAGTACGAGGAGACAAATTCGGATGCAGCAACAGAACGAATCAAATACGGTAATCGTATAGCTAAGCGGTGATTAAATTCTGCTATTTCTTTTGGATCTCCATTTGGTGTTGCACCCACCTTTAAAAAGTGCCACAAATTTGAATTTTGCTCACATCTTAATTTCCATTCTGAAAATAAAATAGAATCTAATTTTGAAAAATATTGTGGTCTATTTTTCGATAATGAACATTCAATCCCTTTGGATTCAAAAAGATTTATTTCTTCTAGATTTGGTAGCAAGCCTAAATAATAAAGTTTCCAAAATATTTTTTTTCTTCTTCTCGCTCTGCGATCTATTTGGCGTCGCAAGCTCCTTTTTCTTCTTCTTTCTGCAGATAAACTTTCTTCTCCTGTTTTTGTCTTTTTCACACCTTCCGGAAAAATGCGAACACCTGAATCTACTATTTGGCTAGGTGCTTGCCCTGTGTCATTAGAGCCCCATTCCATCAATGCCCAGCCTAATGAAGCTGTGCCTAAATCAAGTCCAAGTACTCTCATATGAACTTCCTATTGAAAAATGTGCGAGTTTACTTTATTTGTCTGTATACTTAGCATTTGTTTGCTAGTAGTTCAAGAGTGCTATTTTTCTCAAACTGTTAATAAGTTGGATAATATAAGGGTAATGGTAAAGTGAACAGAACCGAAGTTTGCCACTACAAATGTCTTCATGCATTCAATCTGGTGCGGAGGAGGAGACTCGAACTCCAACAACTTTGCAGTTACTCGCACCTGAAACGAGCGCGTCTACCATTCCGCCACCTCCGCCTTTTCCGCTTTTAATTGTAAAAAGCTTAAAAATCAAGACAAGCCCGCAGGCGCATTTTATTTTGCCTTAATACTTATTTTGTGTTATGTGCGAACGACCAATTAAAAAGCTTATATTGTGTCACCATATTTACATTTAAAGGGTAAAACTATGTCTTCATATGATTGTTCCGATGAATCTATTCGTTGCGTTGACAGGCCAAAAAACTCCGAAGGCAAACTTGCTCGTATTGTAGAGTTTTATGGAGAAAATGTTTTCGATTTACGGGCAATGAGCAAAAGATTATCTTCACAAGATTTAGAAATTATTGCACGCGTAACAAAAATTGGTGGTAAAATTGATGCGCCTATGGCTGAGCGAGTTGCAGCGGCGGCAAGAGAGTGGGCCATGGAAAAAGGGGTGACGCACTATTGCCACTGGTTCCAGCCACAAACAGGATCCACAGCCGAAAAGCACGATGCTTTTCTTTGGTTTGACAAACAAGGGCAACCTATTGAGCGTTTTACAGGGCCGGAGTTGTTGCAAAGTGAGCCCGATGCCTCAAGTTTTCCTTCTGGCGGAATACGTTCTACGTTTGAAGCTCGCGGTTATACAAGCTGGGATCCTTCAAGCCCAATGTTTATTATCGAAGAACCCAATGGAAGTACGCTTTATATTCCATCTGTATTTGTAAGCTACAATGGTGAAGCGCTTGATTTTAAAACCCCTTTACTTCGTTCTAACGAATCTTTATCAAAAGAAGCAACAAAAACTCTTCATTTAATCAGTGAAAAAAAAGTCACTCACGTGGGTGTTTCTATTGGTGCTGAACAAGAATTTTTTATTGTGGATAAAAAACTGGCTATGAAAAGGCTTGACCTTAAGTTTTCTGGAAGAACTGTTTTTGGGAGAAAGCCAGCCAAAGGTCAGGAATTGGAAGATCACTATTTCGGAAATATTCCAAGTCGTGTTCAGGCATTTATCAACGAACTTGAAGTTGAGCTTTACAGATTAGGCGTGCCAATTAAAACGAGACATAACGAAGTTGCGCCAGGACAATTTGAAATTGCACCAATTTTTGAGGGTGCGAATATTGCCTCAGATCACAATCAACTTGCGATGAAACTTTTAAAAAGCATTGCGCTCAGGCATGGATTTGTCGCTTTGTTGCATGAAAAACCTTTTGCGGGTGTTAATGGCAGTGGCAAACACGTCAATTGGTCTATGCTCGACTCCTTGGGTAGAAATTTGCTTGAACCAGGCTCAACGCCGCATGATAATCTTATTTTCCTCACTTTTTTATGCGGCATTTTACAAGGTATTTATGATAACGCAGATGTTTTAAGAGCTTCAATTGCATCGGCAGGCAACGACCACCGCCTTGGTGCGAATGAGGCTCCTCCAGCAATCATTTCTATTTTTATGGGCAAAACTTTAAATGATATTTTAAATATACTAGAAGAGAGAAGTGACAATAAAGTTAATGCAGAAAAAATTATGATTGACCTTGGCGTTTCTCACCTTCAAGATGTTGCACAAGATAATACTGACAGAAACCGCACGTCTCCTTTTGCTTTTACCGGCAATAAATTTGAATTTCGAGCTGTAGGTTCAAGTGCAGCTATTAATTATCCAACAGCTATTTTAAATGCTGCTGTTTGCAATGGTCTTGCGAAATTAAACAAGAAGCTCGAAGCTAAATCATCAAATGGATCTATTTCAAATGAAAATTTACTCGATGTTTTACGTGAAGTTATTAAGGAAACTAAAAAAATTCGTTTTGAAGGCAATGGCTATTCTGCAGAGTGGAGAGAAGAAGCCGAAAAGCGTGGTTTGTCAAATTTTTCTAATACGCCATCTGCTCTTGAAGTTTTGCGTGATCAATCTAAAACGCAATTTTTAGTTGATACCAAGGTGTTTAATCGAGAAGATATTGAGAGTCGACTTTTGGTTCAAGAAGAGCGTTTTGTAAAACAACGTTTAATTGAAATTAATTGTGCCCTTGAAATGGTAAAGACGCAAATTGTGCCAAGTTGCGTTCAATACCACAAAAATCTCTTAGAAACGAGTAAGCTTGCCGCTGAATTGAATGTGGTAACTTGTGCAAAAAAATATGCTACAGATTTCGGTGAAGCTTCTATGAGAATGCAATCAACGCTTTCTGTTCTTGAATTACAATACAATAAAATAACAGAAGGAGAAGCGTTCGAGCATCATAATTTAAGTGTGGCGAGTCATAATATACACAGTATTTTATTACCAAAACTTGAAGAGCTGCGTGAGGCTGTAGATTATATTGAGTCTCTTGTTCCAGCTAATTTGTGGCCTTATCCAAAATACTCCGACATGTTGTTTGGAATTGAATAACACTATTATTTATTATAGAAAGTATTTTTTATGACTCCACAAATTGTTTTTGAAAATCATTTTTCTGCGCGTGTGGTAGAAATTTTCTTTCCTGAGGGTTTTTCCATTGCCTCTGAACAGGATCTTGTTTATTTAAAAGAACAGTGGACGAAAAATTTGAAATCGTGGCATTCTCCTTATACTTGTCTTTTTGATTTAAGAAACTTTAGTATTGTGCCAGAAATGCAAGGTTCATTTGACAAAACAGTGCAGTTTTTTTCTAATTTTTTTATGCGTAAAATAATTGGTTTTTGCGATGAAAATTCTTGCCCTCCCAAGGTTAATTTTGAAGTTATTGTGGGGTACGACAAAGCTGTTCTTCAAACTGGGCTTGCTAAAGGAGCTGGCTTAAAACGAGATTTAGAAAGTCTTCGTTCGCGTATTCAAATAGACAATGATTTTAACGCTCACGTTATGGAAGTTCAGCTTCTTGCAGAAACAGAATTTGTGACCAAAGAAGATATTCTTGTGCTGAAAGATAAAATGAAAAATATTTTAAGACAATGGCATACTCCTTATAGTGTTTTATTCAATTGTGTGAACTGTTCTTTTGCAAAAGAGGCTTATGAAGAATTTTTGAAGTTTGAGAAATTTTTGAAGGCTTTTTTTTGCAAACAAATATTGGGCTATGCTCCAAAAATGCCAAAGGAGTCGTATCCTTTTAAAATGTACCGTTCTCGGCATTTAGCGGCAGCAGAGCTTGAAAATA
The DNA here is from genome assembly GCA_040386785.1 of Bdellovibrionota bacterium. Lineage (GTDB taxonomy): Bacteria > Bdellovibrionota_B > Oligoflexia > Silvanigrellales > Silvanigrellaceae > Silvanigrella. The sequence continues at coordinate 1,587 of JAZKEW010000038.1, read as the reverse complement.
GCGGAATTCAATCGGGTGCGGTGGCAAATTGCTCAACCAAAAAGGTTAATTCTTAATTTCTACAGCTTTTTGTTTGAGGGTATCGGGAGTTTCGTTTTTAAAAAACACAAAGGCATCTGATGTTGGGTTTTTTTCTAGTATTTTTGCAAGCTCTAGGTAGCATAAACTGGCGCGTTCTTTTGCAAGTTTAACCAAGTCACCGTAATTCGAATAAGATTTTAAAATTTCTAAGTAACGCGAAAGTGCAGATGCGTATTGATCTTTTTTCCAATAGAATTGTGCAATAAACTCGCTGTGATCTGCAATTCTTCTATTCAAAACTTCTCTTCTTTGTTTAGCTTCATCAATCCATTCCGTTTTTGGAAAATTTTGTATGTAATAATTAAATTTATCGAGAGCTTTTTTCGAATTTGCTTGATCTCTATCTATATTGTCAGGTGCTTGAAAGTCGTAGCATTTGCTAATTCTGTAAGTTGCAAGAGCAACCTGAGAATGGGTAGGGTTTTTCCTAACAAAATCTTCATATACAGCAATGGCTTCTGGATAGCGATCTGATTGATAGTATGCGTCACCCTGCATTAAATCTGCGTCTTGAGTGTATTGTGAATATGGATAACGAGTTTTGTACTCGTCAACATTATTGATGACTTCGGTCCATTCTTTGGCCTCATAATTTTTTTTAATCCTTGCAATTCCATCTTCTTGAGTTAGGTCAGATATTGGCACTGTTTTGCATGAAACGAAATTTATAACAGAGAAAAAAAGTGCTAGCAAAGTGATATAAAATTTTAAATTCATTTTGATTCCTCAACAAGTTCTACAAGAATTCCGCCAGTGGCACGTGGGTGGATAAAAATAATTTTCGTATTATGCGCACCAAGCCTTGGCGCTTCATCTATAAGCTGAATCTTATTTTTTTTCAAATGATTTAGCCATTCTTCGATGTTATCAACTTCAAGCGCTACATGATGAATTCCGGAGCCTCTGGTTTCTAAAAATTTTGCTATGGGGCTTTCTGAATTTGTGGGTGCTAAGAGCTCAAGTCTTGATTTTTCACATTGCAAAAAGTCAACATTGACAAGTTGATCTTCCACCTTTTCACTTCCTTCATGTGATAGGCCAAGGGTGTCTTGAAAAAAGGATAGGGCTTGGTTGATGTCTTTTGGAGCGACGCCTAGGTGGCTTATGCGGATTACTTTCATTTTTTGGTACTCCTAAAAAAATAGATCTTGTGAATTTAACATGACTTATTGAATGATGCGAACATCATTAAGTTTATTTCTATTTATTTTCTTCAAGCCTCATGGGGCATTCAAAAAAATATTTCGTATATGCTTGACAGGGGTGATTTTAGCAGGTAGAACCCCCTTCTGCCAGTTAGTCGCGGGGTGGAGAAGTTGGTATCTCGTCGGGCTCATAACCCGAAGGCCGCAGGTTCAAGTCCTGTCCCCGCCACCAAATGGAAGTTATTTGACAAGAGAAAAGAGCAGCAAGAGAGTGCGGGAACCTGCGTCAATCGAGCCTGAAAGGGTGAGGTTGATGCAAAAAGAAGACGTCAAGTCTGAGTTGTGTTGAGCGTAAGCGAGA
>JAZKEW010000037.1:2405-3985 GCA_040386785.1 Bdellovibrionota bacterium | reverse complement strand
TAAATAAAAAGGAATTGACAAGAGAGTATATTCTACTTGTTCTGTGGAAGAACCTTTCACTTTTACTTTTGTAATGCTTGGATAATTGGAATTTATTCTTACCGAAAGCGGTAACTTTTTTAATTCCATAAACAAATGCAACGATTTTAAAGCTCCCGTACTCCCCGCCTTCACTTCAATGGGAATAACTCGATTCTCATGTTGAATAATATAATCAATTTCAGCACTAGAACCTTTCTCTTCTCGTTGCCAGTAATACAAATGTGGCTCAATATAATAAGGGCTAATTGTTCGTAATAATTGACCGACAAGTTGTTCTGCTACATTGCCCTGATTAATTAAATTCAGTTCCTTTATAGAGTGAATTTGATGATGAGTTAATCCGAGCGCCGCACTTGTTAAACCAACATCTAAAAAAATAACTTTAAAGTATTTTTCATAAACTTCAGCTCCCAAGGGAACACCATTTGCTGCACTGGCTTCAATTTGATGGCACAATTTTGCTCTTTTTAACAAAGCTAAAGCTTGTTTAATGGAACTGGAATTTGATTCGGAGTTAACACGGCTGTATTTAAATTTTTGCCCTATAAATTGAGGCACTGCGCTCATGACTTCTTGAAGTCTTTCAAGGGCAACACGTCCCTTGTATTTAGAAAAATCATCTCGATATGTTGCAAGCAAATCATGGTGAATTTGCCCAACATTCAACAAAGAACGCTCCGTAGTCCAATTTAAAACCGCAGCAGGCAATCCTCCAATAAGAATATATTCCTTCATTAAAGTTGCTAGTTGTTCATGAATTTCAAGTGGAATATCGTGATCAAAGTGATATGTTTCTAAATAATTAAACAAACTTTTTTTGTCATTTGCCCAGAGAAACTCTTCAAAAGACAAAGGTTCTAAATGCATATAGCTAATTCTACCCACGGGCATACTAAAAGAGTGATCTGCAAGCAAAAACTCTAACAAAGAGCCCGCAGCAAGAATAGGCAACGCAGGCATATCTTCTGCAAACCAACGCAGCGCACCCAATATTTCGGGAGCAGCTTGAATTTCATCTAAAAACAAAAGAGTATTTTCTGGATTGATAGTTTGATTGAAGGCAACGCCTAGATTGATAAGAACACGTTGTGGATCTTTTTGTGCAAAAAGACTCGCTAGAGTTGGCTGTTTTTCAAAGTTGAGTTCAATAAGTTGTCTGCCACACACTTTTGCAAATTGTCGCACCAACCATGTTTTGCCAACTTGGCGAGCTCCCCTTATAATGAGAGGCTTTCTTGATACGCCTGAATTTAGCCAATCTTGTAAGTGCTTGAGTCTTGCTCTTTCCATTATGCCCACCTTATCAGGAACTATAGCAAAAGAGGGGGCTCTTTTCAAGACTTGCTCACGAAAAGAGGGGGCTCTTTTCAAGACTTGCTCATTAAAAGAGGAAGCTATACTTTCAGAATTAGAAAAGTTAAAACTTTCGGGCCCAGTTGAGTAAGCTGTGCCATCAACTTCTAGGGCAACACACCTTAATTCAGATGCAACAAATAAAAAGGATTTCAAATATGTCAAGCAAAACCTACGAACAGTCC
>JAZKEW010000037.1:0-2395 GCA_040386785.1 Bdellovibrionota bacterium | reverse complement strand
AGCAGGCGAAGCTTTAGTCGACAAAATAAAAAAAATAAACCCTAACATTGGTGGCTTTGCAGGCCTGTACCCGCTTGATGCTGACCGTTCTCTTGTCGCCTGCACCGACGGTGTTGGCACAAAACTAGAACTTGGCATTGAAATGGAGCGATACGAAGATTTAGGCCAAGATCTCGTTGCTATGAGTGTCAATGACCTTATTGTTTGTGGTGCTCGCCCGCTTTTTTTTCTCGATTATTTTGCCACAGGAAAATTAAATGTTGAAGTGGCACATAGAGTTGTACAAGGAATTGTCCGTGCTTGCACTGAATCTGGCTGTATTTTACTCGGCGGCGAAACAGCAGAAATGCCTGGGTTTTATGACAGCAATAAATTTGATCTTGCAGGCTTTGCTGTCGGAGAAGTCTACAATAAAGACCTCGTAGATGGAAAATCTATTGTAAAAGGCGACGTCATTATTGGCTTGCCAAGCAGCGGCTTTCACTCCAACGGCTATTCACTCGTTCGCAAAATATTGAAAGACAAAAATATTGATTTAAAGAGTCAATTTGAAGGGAAATCGTGGGGTAGTTTACTAACTGAGCCAACAAAACTTTATGTTAAAAGCGTCCTAGATGTTCATAAAAAAATTAAAATAAAAGGCATGTCACATATTACTGGTGGAGGCCTAACCAATATTGGACGAGTTCTACAACCAGGACTCAATTACCATATTGAAAAAGAAAAAATTCCTACCCCACTTTTTATGAAACACTTGCAAAAGTTAGGCAATATTTCACAAGAAGAAGCCTTTACAGTTTGGAATATGGGAATGGGTTTTGTGCTTATTGTGAATAAAACAGATGCTACAGAATTTTTAAACCAGCTGCCAGACTCATTTATAGCTGGAGAAATTATTTAAAATAAATCATCTGTATGCTGCAAATCTAGCAACGGTTTATTCACATTAAATCTTAGAGCTAAAGGCCGATTAAGATAAATTCTAGAATACATATCCATACTTCCCAATATCATTGAAACATATTTTTTTGTTTCATTATAAGGAATATTTTCTAAAAACTCCACCGTATTGAAACTTGGATTTTGTTTTAACCATCTATTTATTGCTGCTGGCCCTGCATTATAAGCTGCTGTTGCCAAAATATAATTCCCTTGATAATTTTCTAGTAATATTTTTAAATACCACGCAGAAAAAACAATTGATTTATCAGGATCACGGAGCATACTAACAGAAAATTTATCATCAGGTTCTGTTAAATAATTTAATATTTTAACTCCCGTATAGGGCATAATTTGCATTAGCCCAACTGCTCCCACATGGCTTTCTGCATTGGTATTATACAAGGACTCTGCACGCATGATAGACAAAAGCCAAAAAGGATCTAACTTTAATAAATTAGAGGCTCGCTGAATACGACTCCAATATGCTAAAGGATAATTAAGTTTATAAAGCACTTTTTTATCTTCAGAAAGCTTTTCAAATTCAAATCTCTTTATATCAAATTTTTCATTACGATTAATTATTTTATTTGTCGTGTTAATGTCAGAAACTAAATACGAGTAGTAAGCAAGCTTTAATTCTTCTTTTTTATTTAGAGATTGATTCAACAAGGGCTTGATTTGTAAAATTGCAAATTGGTTCAAATGAGCTTGCACAAGTTCCGGTATCAAAAATAGTTTATTTTTAACCGCTTTATTTGCTGAACAACTCTTATTTTTTTTGTTTGCTTTACAAAAACCATCATCTATTAATTTTTCAAATCTACCCAATTCCTTTAATTGAATTGAGTCTTCAACCATCATGTTGTAATTTTCTTTAGGCTTATTTAAAAAAGTGCGGGCAAAAATTGGATAAGGGTAGTTTGTAGTGCTTGCTGCAAAATTTTCTAAATTTTTTCCCTCTACGCCTGCTTTACCGTTAAAATTTGTTTCAGGGTGGAATTTTTTTAGCGCAAATTGCCAGTAAAAAGATTTTGCAAATAAGGTCGTATCTTGGCCCGTGGATTTTTGAATTTCATTTAAAATTGAATTTGATTTTTTATAATTTTTTCCTAAATAATACGACCAAAATTTAAATACATTTTCTTCATTTTGGCTGCTAAAAATACGATTTTCTGTGACATATTGAACACTTTTTTCAAACTGACCTGCATATTGCAATGAAAGTGCATATCGCATTTTTGCTGATTTTATGTATGATGAATTAGGGAATTTTTCAATTAGGCTTTTATAACCTTCAGCACCCACCAGCGGCTCATTGAGAGCATTATAAACCCGACCCCTATAAAATAAAATCTCATCTTTTTGAAAGTTGCTATTATTTTCTTTAAAAAGATAGTCTACAATTGTCTTGGCTAAAGGATACATTCTGGCTGAGACTAATATTTTCAAATTT
>JAZKEW010000036.1:0-7632 GCA_040386785.1 Bdellovibrionota bacterium | reverse complement strand
TAGCCAAAGAAATAATCACAATTTTTCCACTGTATTTATTGTTAGAGTTGTGATCCTCTGCTAGTAATTGAAGAATTTTTAAAGTTCCGTCTTTGCTGCCGTCGTTCACGTAAATTATTTCGTACTTTGCAGAATAGTCGTGAAATATTTTTTCACACACTTCACGGAGCCTTGTATGCGTTTCAATGATCACTTCATTTTCATTATAACAAGGGACAATAACTGAAATTAACTTATTTTCCATAAAATTCACCTTCCATAAATGGTCCTATTGTTTATGCCAAATAGAATAATGAGTGGATACACCATCGGAATTTTTTTGCTCTTTATCTGCTATTTTTATCCAATGAATTTTTTGCAAGTCTTCACTAAGAATGCTGAGAATAATTTCTGCATTTTTCGTTTTTTTTATATCGCGAGATAAACTATTATATACATATTTTAAGCCTTCTTGACTAGCGATAATTGTATCAAGTGGCATAATTGGTAAATAATCTTCGTGTCCAACGTAGCACAGGGTGTAGTATCTTTCATCTGCGGCTAATGGACACAACCATTCAACACCTGCAAGCAAAACTCCTTCGGATTTTGGCAATGATGCTAAATATTGTCGGGTTCCAGAGTCTGCATGCTCTCTTTCTATGAAACCACGGAAAGGATAAAGCGGGCTTTTTCTCCACTCGGAGGAGTTTAAGAAAAAAAGAATTAAAAATAGAGGAAGAATCAATTTTTCTTTTAATGAAAAATAAACAAATTTTTCGTTGATGGCGTAAAGACCAAATAAAGATAAACACCACCACTGTGAACCAAGGGCGGCTATGTAGTGCATATTTGTATTGGACATACCGACATCATTAGCAACTCCTACTTGAATAAAATAAGGTAAACAACCAAGCCAAATACAGACTGCTAACAAACGATATTTTTTGCATAGAAGAGAAAAAATGGGTAATAAACCATAATATATAAATATTTTTAAAAAAGTTTTAATTTTTTTAGCAGCAATAAACTGAGAAATAACATCAAAGGGATGGTGAACAAAAGTTTGTAAAATGCCCATACCATCTCCACCGATAGAGCCATAACGTCCTGCAAATGCAAACGATAACCCGGACCATTTTGGTCCAATATATTTTTGGTATACACCAATAAGAAGAAATCCTGAAAAATAAAAAATTATTGAGATTACGGCTCTTGATGGCGTTATTTTTTTTTCTAAAATTAAATACACAAAATATGCGGGCGCTACGGCAAAAAATATTTCTCCACATTGCATCAATAAAAGGAGTAACAAAATAGCAATAATTTTTTTTTGTTTTAAAATAAAAAATATGATCCAAGGTATAAATAACAATGCACCAAAGACGGGCGGGTGAATATCAAAGGAAAGTGGATTTATATTTGCCCAACTGACAACGTAAAAAATTGTGAGGTAATATTTTAAATTTTTAAGCTCACTTTTTTCAAATACGAGTGAAGAAAGTTTCCAGGCGCCAATAGTACCGCCCCAGAGTCCCAACGTTTGCCATAAAACTGCTGAAACAGCCCCAGAAAAAAAGAACGTAAATGGGATAATTGTGTAAAGAATGGGTTCCCAGTGTTGCACAAGCAGTGTGGGAAAAATTCGTTCGGAGGAAATGTGTAAACCGTTTCCAATTTTAGCGTTTGTAACGGCCTGTGAAAACCAATATAAATCGTAGCCAGGAGAAATAAAACGTGCATAAGCTCCTATTCCAACTGCAATAAGAACCAAAAAAAGCCAAAAATAAAGGCCAATAAAAAAAATTTTCTTTTCAAATAAAAATTCCGGCATGCAGGAATTTTTATTTTTTAAAATAAAAGTAAGCCAAATAACGCTAAGTCCAAAACCTATAAGGGAAATAGAAAAAGAGTTTGGGACGATAGAAAAAATAACTAAGCAGAAAACAATAAAAATAGAGAAAATAAGAATTGACTCTATTTTGGAGAGAGAAAAAATGCTCATTTCAAGAAAATCCTTCTGTGGTACGAAGTTTGAAAAACACAGTCGCTTATGTTAGCTTGCCGCCAATCGTAGATCCAGCCTTGTCACATAATAATGAGGTCAATATATGGTGAGTTCCATAGTTAACGCAGGTATTCTTGTGGTTTTTGTCCTCGTTGTCACTTCTATTGTGCCAAACTCTTTTTCTATTTCCCTTATAGGTTTTGGGCTTTGTATTATTTCTATTTGCCTAAAGCAACCGAACTCTTTTTTAGATAGAGCAACAAAACAATTAAATCATAGAACACTGGTTACGCTTATTTTTGCATGGGTTCTTTTAATCATTCTTGCCGGTTGTGTGAATGCTTGGGCTCGTTTTGTTTCTCCTGGCTACGATTTGTATTGGTTTACGCAAGCTATCACGCAAGCAAAAACGTCTGGAATTTTAAAAACAAGTTCAGAACGTTTTTACAGCACAATGCTTATGCAGCACTGGGAGCCTATTCTATACTCTGCGGTTCCTTTAGCATTCGTTGTTAAGAGTAGCGTCCTTTCTGCGCTTTGGCAGGGGCTTGGTTTTTTAATTGGCTCGCTCGGAGCCTTTAAACTGAGTCAATTTCTTTTTTCGCAGACAAAATACCTTAGAATGCAGTATGTCACAACGGCTCTTTTTGTCTGGAGTTTTGCGACTATTAATCCTCTCTCCTTTGATGTTCACCCCCCTGTTTTTGGTGGATTGTTATTTATTCCATGGATTATTTATTGCATTGTCACGCAAAAAAATAAAATTATTCCCGTCATACTGTTGCTTTTATTGGCCCAATGCGGCGAAGTTTTTCTGGCTATATTTACAACGTATGTAGGCTATTTATTTGTCCAGCATAAGGTCACTTTCTCTCGAGTTATTTTAAGCGTACTGGCCATCGCTAGTGGGTATTTAATTCTGTCGTTTTATCAAAAATACTTAGGCCCCTGGTGGAGCGATTTACCTTATAATTATGCAAGCCGTTATGGAAATATTGGAGGAGATGGATTTGGAATAATTTCCAATTTTATTCAGCACCCATTGTATGTTTTGTCTCAAGTTTTTGAAAAAGAAAAAATAAAAACATTTTTAAAAATATTACTTTACAGCGGTCCATTTTTTATTTTTTCCTTTAAATCGTCACAATATGCAAGACTTTCTTTTTTTATTTTATTAGGCTGTATTCCCTATTTTTTACAAGCAGGGTTAAGTAGCTACAACCTTCTTTACGCAACGAATACTCACTACATTGGGGCGCTTGGTTCTCAGTGGTGGGCACTCACAACACTTGGACTATATGCTTTTTTAACGGAAGATATTTTTCAAAAAATGAGGAGTCTCTGTTTTAAAACCAGTGTTGTTAGTTTAATTCTGTCGTTTTTTTTCTTAAACAGTTCTGAGTGGCGTAAGAGTCCTATTTATCCATTTCGAGGTGTTTTTGAACGTGAAATTTCTGCGAAAAATGTGAGAAACTACCTTGAAAATTTAGATAAACGTAAGGGTATTTTATTTATTGACACGGAATGGTTATGTCCAATTGCAGCTTTTGAAAGGCCCTGGATAATTTGCAATGACGGCAGTGGATATTTTGATAAAATACCCCTTGATGTTGTTGTGGTAAGAGAAAATTCTTTAGAACAATTTTATAATCGCCTGTCCGAGAATTCTAAAAATTCAATGAATGGAAAGGTCTTGCAAGAACTTATTCTACAAAGTAAAAATAGCTTTGTAATTTCGTCTTGGCAAGAAAAATTTTCTTCCTCTCAAAAACCTCATAAGGATAGACCAATTTTTTACAGGATATATGAACGTCAGCAAATGAATAAAGGAGAAGCATTATGATGAAATGGTGGGGCTGGGGAAATCCAAATTTTACATTTCCAATGGAAAATAAACCAAATTTATGGCCATTTATACGTTCTAAAGTTGGCTTACAAAGCGATGATAAAACCGCTGAGCCCGTTGCGCGGGAAAAAGTTAAACTTGCTCCTCCTAACATTGACGAACAATTTATGTTGAACTTAGCTAAAGTGCTAAGGCCTGAACAGTTTAGTACGGATGATGATCAGCGTTTGTTACACTCTTACGGAAAATCCTATGCTGATTTATTTTACGTGCGCAAAGGTATTGTTAAAAAAGCTCCCGATATCATCATATTTCCTCAATCTCATGAAGATGTTGAAGTTATCATTAAAATTGCAAATGACCATGACGTTTGCGTTGTGCCATTTGGCGGTGGAACAAATATTGTTGGAGGAGTTGATCCTCGCGACAGCAAAAATAGTAAAAATAATTCAAGAATGATTGTTACTTTAAGCATGCAAAGAATGAACAATCTTATAAGCATTGATGCTGAATCTAGAATTGCAACTATACAAGCAGGGGCTTTGGGGCCTAAGCTAGAAAAAGATTTACAAGAAAAAGGCTGGTCTCTTGGGCATTACCCTGATTCCTTCGAGTATTCGACATTAGGTGGGTGGATAGCCACTCGTTCGGCGGGAATGCAGTCAGACGCTTATGGTAAAATTGAAGACATGGTTGTGTCTTTAAAAATGGTGACTCCAACTGGCACAATTGTCACAAAAACAACTCCTGCTTCTAGTGCTGGCCCCGATTTCAATCGAGTTATTGCTGGCTCCGAAGGAATTCTTGGTGTTATTACCGAAGCGACAATGCGTGTGCATAAATCTCCTGTTGTAAAAGATTATCGAGGTTTTTTATTCCCATCTTTTGCTAAAGGAGTTGCTGCAATTTGTGAATGTTTAGATAAAGGTTATGCTCCAAGCTTAATTCGCTTACAAGATGAAGCGGAAACTCAACTTGCTTTTAATTTAAAAAGTCCTAAAAAAGGTATTGAAGCTGTCATTCAAAAACAAGTTAAGAATTTTTTAAAATTAACGGGTTATAAAACACCGTGTATTATGATTGTTGGTTTTGAGGGTGAAACAAAACCAACGGAATTTCTCGCACAAGAAGCGGTCAAAATACTTAAAAAGCACCGTGCGTTTCCTCTTGGCTCTGGAGTTGGAAAAACATGGTCTGAAGATAAATTCAATGTCCCTTATTTGCGCGACTTTGTGATGGACTATGGTGTTATGGTCGATGTGGCTGAAACCGCAGCAACTTGGTCTAACATTCTAAACGTTCATACTAAAACACTTGAATGTGTTCAAAATAAATTTGCACAAGAAGCTGGTGGTGCTGGCTATATTGGCTGCCATATTTCGCATACATACCAAACAGGGGCTTGTTTGTATTTTACCTATGCGGCAAAGCAAGTTAAAAATAAAGAAATGGAACAGTATTATGAGTATAAAAAGCTTGTAACGGAAAATTTTATGAACAATGGAGCGACTCTAACTCACCATCATGCGGTAGGCTATGAGCATTCACCTTGGCTTGAAAGGGAAATTACAGCAACTGGCGTGAAAACTCTGAAAGCATTAAAAAATAGTTTAGACCCTAAAAATATACTCAATCCAGGGAAATTAATTCCTGAGGAAGATGAGTTAAATCACGGTTTATTTGGAATTGACGCTCCAGATGTTCTTGCAAAAAGTGCGAGAATTAAACCGAAAAGAAAGGCATCTTCTAGTACGAATCATAAAGATGCGCAGGAGAATAACATTTGAAATTAGATAGACAAATTAAATTCTTAATTGTTGCATTCATAATAAATTTATTTTGTTTCAATTCAAATGCTCTTGAAAATAATACGCTACGCGTATGCACATCAGGCGATTTTTTTCCATTTGAAACCAAAACATCGGACGGGAAATGGGTTGGTCTTGATATTGATATGTTGCAAGCTTTTTCCAAAACTATTCAGGCGAATTTAAAAATTGTTGATATGCGTTGGGATGGAGTTATTCCTGCTTTACTCTCCAATAAATGCGATTTAGTTGCTGGTGGTTTGTCGGTTACAAAAGAGAGAAAAAAAATAATGCTTTTTTCCGACACGATTTTAAAAAATGGCGATGCTATTCTTGCAAACAAAGTATTATTACCAGTTGAAGAATCCTTGCAAGATATGGATAAAAAAAATAAATCTCTTGCCATTAGAACTGGCACCGTTGCCGATATTCATTTTTCTAGCCATCCACCTAAAAATCTTAAATTGTTGAAATTTGATGACAATGCAACGCTTATCAATGCGCTTTTATTGGGTAAGGTGAACGCCATTGCACAAGATAGAACTTTGCTTGTGCCAGTCCAAAAAGCACATTCTGAAACGTTGCGATTGTTTAAAAATCCTGTTTTTGAAACAGATGTGGCTGTGGCAGCTAGAAAACAAGATGCAAATTTAATTGCGAAATTTAATAAATTTTTAAAGAAATGGAAAAAGACAGATACGTACAAGGATGCAATGCAGAAATATTTTTAAATTAAAATTCTTCTTGAAAAAGAGGAGCCATAAGCGATATTAATTTTTGATAATCTGCATAATAATCAGCGTGTTTAAGTGCTGCAACATATTGAAGCTTATTTTCTTCTGTGCTTACTTTACTCCAATCTATTTTAAGACTATTTGCATTGGCGAGACACATACATGCCATTCTTGCCCATCGGCCATTTCCATCAGGAAAGGGGTGAATTTTTAGCAATAAATGATGGAATCTGATTATAATTTCTGTTATTGAGTATGTGTTATATTCTAACCATACTTTTGCGTCATCACAAAGTTTTCTTAAATCTACCTGAATATAAGCAGGATCAATGCCAATATTTGTGTCTCTTTGTCTATATTTTCCAGCCCATTCCCAAACATCTTCAAACATTAATTTATGCAATTGTCTCAACCAAAGGTCATCGAGTATCTCATGATTTGATAATATTTGACCTAAAAAATGATTGGAAGCTTTTGATATATTTTCTGCTTCAGCGTTATACACATCGAACTTAGTTTTCAGGTCGGTTAATTTTAAGCCATTTTTATCATCATTTGTAAGCTCAGTCTGACCATATAAAGGTGTGAAAGGATGTAAAAAAATTTCTTTTTTAGACAAAACTGGCCTCAAAATTTTAGTTTAGAAAGATACTCTTGTGTAATAGTAGGATCTTCAATTTTCATTTGTATATATGCGAAATAATTTGAATCTTTCTTTGTTTTTAGTTGATAACGCCCTTGTCTAAATAAAGCACCTTGTTTTTCAATATAAGAACGGATAAAATAATACAATAAAGAAGAATTTTGGCTAGAACTTTCAAAACCATACAATTTTGTATCTGATGCGCATACTTTAAAGTTATAGTTGCTTGGTCTTGATGAGTTTGAAGAAGTTGGTGAAAATATTTCCAAACAAGTGCTGACTTTTCCAAGAGAAGCTGTGCTAGATAATGTATTAAATTGAATAATCATGCTAGCTGTACTCCGGATTAAAATTTTTTGTTAAAAAATCAGAATTTAAAATCTTAAAAAAAAGCTTTTTTTCCATGTCATGCAATTCAACAACAGTTTTTTGTAATTCTTGTAAATTAAAATCACACCTAGTTGTAATCACATCTATATCAACAGAAGAGCCCTTCGTTATGTTGTTGAAAGTAGCAGAATTAGCCAACTGAATAACACATTTAAAATTATTATAATCGAACTCACTACGAAGAATATTTTGCGAACCAATTAAAGAATTGGATGCTAACTTAA
>JAZKEW010000035.1:40327-56951 GCA_040386785.1 Bdellovibrionota bacterium | reverse complement strand
TTGAAAATGTATTGCCGGCTCCGAGAGCCTATTTCAAGACAGTCGTTAAATAATTAGCATTCTATACGAACGGATTAGCAATCAATGCCCTTTCAAGTAAAGACCTCACGAGTTTTAACTATGCAGCTTCTTCGCTTGACACGTTTTTTCATTGCGGTCATAACAATTGTAGGCACGTACTCTTGCACAACATCGAATGAAAGTGCGACTATGTCACAAAATACCGTACAACAGAATAACGAAAATTTGAAACAAGAATTTGTTCAATACTCAAGTGGCATCGGAAAAAAAATTCTTTACGAGCCGACAAAACCCGTTGATGCTGAAAGTATCGGTGCTCCAAAAATTCAAAAAATTATTTCTTCTATGAAGGCGCATTTGCAAGGGAAAGGCATTGGATTAGCAGCAAATCAAATTGGAGAACCTCTTCAAATTTTTATGATTGAATACCGTCAAGACACAGAGAGATACAAGTATTTAAATTTCCCATCAATACCACTACAAGTTTTTATCAACCCCAGAATCACTGCAGCATCAAAAGAAAAAATGTCTTTCTGGCATGGCTGCCTGAGCGCGCTAGATAAACCACGAGGCCTCATTGCAACTTATCAATGGATTGAATACGAAGCTTACGATGAAAATGGCCACAAAAAAACAGGAAAATTAGACGGCTTAGGTGCTGTTATATTTCAGCATGAATTCAGGCATCTACTTGGTTCTTTGTATATTGACCATGCAAAAATCTTTTTAAACCAAGAAGAACTCAAACAATTATTTGAATCCCACAAGTTAAATCCGTATGAACCTGCAAATGATGATATCCCCTTGTTGTTGGCAGACTACGAAATTGGAGCCCCTATTTTTAAATGAGACCTTGTTTAACCAATTTGACACAACTGGACGAATTTTTATCTTTCTATTGGCTAAAAAAAGAACTTTCTGATTTTTGTTCTGCAAATGCTTTGCCCACTCATGGTTCAAAAGAAGAACTGACGAAAAGGATAAAGCGTTTTTTGACTACGGGTAAAAAGCAGGAAGAAAAAGTGAGACAAAATATTTCTTTGCGAGACAGTGATAAGCCAATAAATTTGAAGACAAAGGTTGTAAATTATAAAAATGATACCAACACAAGAAAGTTTTTTATAGAACAAATTGGCTCTCATTTTCATTTTAATTCTTATTTGCGACAATTTAAATCAGAATCATTTTTAAAAGATAAAGAGCTTACTTATGGAGATTTGGTAGAAGGCTGGATTCAAAGTGAGTCCGTGAAAAAAGACCCAAATCACAAAACGACAATTAATTCGCAATTTGAATACAATCAATTCATAAGAGACTTTTTTATGAATGAGAAATCAAAAACAAGAAAAGATGCCATTGAGGCGTGGGAATTTATCAAACAACATGCAGGTAAAACAAATTATGAGCATTATAAAAAATTAAAATAATAATTGGGCTACATTTTTACTGAAAATAGGATGAAATTGATGAAAATTCAAATATACGTAATTTTGATAGCATTAATTCTACTCACTGTGTCTGTTGTATCAACAAACGTTCATGCAGAATTCACCACAAACGAAGTTAAATGCCCCTCATACAATATTGTACATGGCTGGCCCATCCTTCCAGAGGGAGAAGTGCTTGGCTCTGTTTCAGGAGTTGGAGTTGATTCTCATGGAAACGTCTTTGTTTTTCATCGAGCCAACCGTGTGTATCCACTTTCAAATAAACTTGAATTAACACCAATAACAAGACCAACTATTGATGTGTTTGACGGTGGTACTGGCGTGTTGCTGAAACGTTGGGGAGAAAATTTATTCGCAATGCCGCACGGATTAACCATTGATGATCATGATAATGTTTGGCTAACCGATATAGCACTGCAACAAGTGTATAAATTTTCACCAGATGGACATATGTTGCTGACTCTCGGAAAACGAGGTGTCGTTGGAGATGATTCAGAGCATTTTGATCAGCCGACGGCAGTAGCGGTTTCAAAAGATGGCTCATTTTATGTCAGTGATGGCTATGGAAACTCTCGCGTTATGAAATTTTCTCCAACAGGAAAATTTCTCTTTCAGTGGGGGACAAAGGGATCTGGTCAGGGGCAGTTTCATCTTCCGCATGGAATTACCCTTGATACAACAGGAAAAGTGTATGTTGCTGATCGACAGAACAGCCGTATTCAAGTTTTCGATTCATCTGGGCACTATTTAACGCAGTGGATAAATAAAAAAATCGGTCGGCCATACGCTATCGCAATTGATTCCGATGAAAATGCCTACATTGCTGACGGTGGCGATCAGCCGCGAGATCCTCCTGATCGTTCTGCATGGACTCTCGTTTCCAAAAATGGAATGCCTGTTTTGCGTGTCGGACAGTTCGGGAACTATGATGGACAGTTTGAAATGGCTCATGCGGTAGCAATTGATGCTGAAAAATCAGTTTATGTTGGAGATATCACTGGTGCGCGTGTGCAGAAATTTTTTCCGTCCAAGTATTGTGGGAAAAAATAAATTGTGACTATACATCCTAAAAAAAGGCTTCAAGGCCTCGATATTCTCCGAGCTATCGCAATCATCCTCGTTTTTATGAGTCACTTTGGTTTCATTACTGGCTTCAATCCATTTTGGAAATTTAATGATTTAGGTGGACAGGGTGTCGACTTATTTTTTGTATTAAGTGGATATTTAATTGGAAATCAAATATTCAGTATTACGAGTAAAAATGAAAGTTTTAATATTAAAAATTTTTATTTAAGACGATTTTTGAGAACTTTACCAAGTTATTATTTTGTTATTATTATTTATTTTCTTATTCCTAAAATTAATGAAAGACAGTTAACAGTTCCTATATGGAAATTTTTCATATTTACTATGAACTATGGCTTACATGGAAGCGGTTTTTCTCATGCATGGTCTTTGTGTGTTGAAGAACATTTTTATATATTATTCCCTCTTATATTTTTGCCTTTTTTAACTCGGTTTAACAAGAAATATTGTTTTTACCTTCTTTTCTCTATTTTGTTTTTTTCTATATCTTTAAGAATTTTTTCCTATTTCGAGTTCGTTGGGGGTATAGGGAAAAATTATATGAAATTTATTTATTATCCAACTCATACAAGGTTAGATGGCCTAGTTTTTGGAATACTTACCTCTTTTTTAAGAAATTATTATAAATCACTTTGGTTTAAATTAACTCAATTTAAATGGAGCAATTTATATTTTGTATTTGGCGTATTAGGACTTTTTAGCGCTTACACATTGTGGGGGGTGGCTGATTTTGAAATGTTTAATGAAATATTTAACTTTACCATAGTCGCTATGAGTTGTTTTTTACTTGTGCTTTCTGCTCTGAGTCAACATTGTTTTCTTTATAAAATACAAATTCCAATGGCTACAAAAATAGCTACATGGTCATACGCCATTTATCTTACTCATAAAATTTTTATTTATTTAACATTCAAACTATTTTCAAGTTATTTTAGTTCATATAATCAAAGCTATTTATGTGTTTTATTTTCAATTGTAATATCAATTGCTGGAGGATGGTTGGTTTATAGATTTGTAGAATTACCGTTTCTGAAACTAAGAGATATAATTGCACCAATAAAAAGCGAGAAAGTAGCCTCAGCTCGAGAATAACTCCTCTTTTTCTAATTTGCCCAAACGGCGCTTGTGCTGGCACGCCAAAATCTGGATTGTCAGTTTGAGCATAAATATCAGCAAGCATGGTTGCAGTATGAAAAGTCGAGGATGTTTTTTGTCCCATAATTTTAAGAGAAAAATGTTGATTTAAATTATCGAGGTATTTTGTATAGTCTGTTAATTTATCAAACTGCTGCACGAGCATCACCATTTTCTTCGGAGATATAATCTTTTATGGCGGCCGCAACATTGGCAACCCAGCCGCGCTCTTCGGGAAATGCGGCAACATAAGATATTAAGGCCATAGAATTTGTTTCTTCATCCGCCCCACCCATAGGAACGCGCCCATCCTGCAAAATGCTCATCATTCTATTTGCAGAAGATTGGTTGGGGTAGTACTTGCCAATATACTCAATAACTTCCATTAAACGGATAAGCCTTTTTCCTTTTGGCGGTATTTCTTCCACTGGTTTTTGAATCCAATCAAATAGAGTTCTTTCAGAAACCCCAAGAATGCCAGCTAAATGGCTGTTATTGATATTCAATTTGTATGTAGCAGCCTGAATTATTTGTTTTGTTGAGTCAAAGTTCATAAGGCACCTCCTTATCCCCACTCTATCGGCTTTCAATGAAGAAATCAATATAAACTTCAGAAAATAAATAGAATAAGTTCATAAAAAATATTTAACCTCAACTCCATGAACTTATTCACATCACAGACATTTGAAACAAGAATAGCTTTGGAAAAGGGAGGAGTTGTCCCAACTTGCCCTTGAAATAGCCCCAAAGCTTCCGTCCAACCTACCGTTGGGCGTGCTTCCAACAAGGTCTAACCAGTGCTCTACGCCCAAGTTATTCCAAGTTCAATTTTAACCTTTTTTGATCTGTTTTGTGCGAAGTTCTTTGATAAGTTATATATCTAAAATGCGAACTATTTCGTGCTGTGGGCGTCAGGTAATACAGTCGAGTTCGAGTCCCTAAGCACCCACCATTTTGTTTTCTAGTCAAATATCATTAATTTCCCAATAATCAAAATCAAAATGCTCACTCTCTTTTTTATCTTCAGAATCTTTTAAAATATCAAGCAATTTTTTCTTTTGCTCCCCTGAGGCAATAAGCGGAGTATTCTTCATATTTTCTAAAAGTGTTGCAATTTCTTCCAAAATTGAAGGACGTTCTTCCACATCAAATTCGTGCAACATATGCTTTATTGAACTACTAAACTCATGCATATTTTCTAAGTCCAAATAGTGAGTTTGGCCTGGCTCGCATAGGTCAACAATAGTATCGACAAGTTCTTCTTCAAGGCCATGTGGACAGAGTTCAGTTTCATGAACAAATTCTACAATCTCCTCATAGGTTAAAGAATTGTCTAAACCACCAGGCGGACTAAAAAAGCTAGATGAATACGCGTTCCCTGTTGACGAAGATGAATTGAATTTGGGTTTAATCATATCTGAAAATTTATCTGTTGAGACAAGCTTCAAAAGCGCAGTTAAATTATGTAAGTTACTTTTCTGAGTTGGGCTTAAATTATTCTTAACCAACCGCGAGAGTTGCTTTGTAACGGAATCGGGGTGTGATCTATCTCGCTTTAAATTTACTATCGTATTATTTGCTTGCAAAAAGCTTCGCAACGACGATTGATTATTTTGAGAAGAAACTAAAGAGCCCCGCGGTCCAAGCAAATTGTTTGCAGACTGATTTGTTGAGCTATTTGCAGATTGTCCTGCTAGGGAGCGGAAGAGCGGAGGTTGCACCAACACTCTTCTGTTGATCGGCTGATTCATAAAAAGCTGCCTCCGTTTTACATGTTACCTATTTTTCGACAGAAAGAGAAGGGCATTATACCAGAGAACTAAAGTAACACGATGTCAAGTTTTCGACTCTTATAAAAGGAATTATTTTATGAATAGAGAATACGCAACAGAAATCATAAAAAAGCTTTTATTTTGGGGTGTTGAGGAATTTTATGTTTGTGCAGGAGCCCGCGATTTTCCTCTCATCGAAGCTGTTTGTAGCATAGAAAGTGACCATAAAATTGTCTTTAATCATTTTGAAGAAAGGTCGGCTGCTTTTTATGCACTCGGTCGCATTAAATCTTTAAAAAAACCAATTGCCATTATAACAACTTCAGGAACAGCAGTGGGAGAATTGCTACCCGCAACAATGGAATCCTATTATTCTGGACTGCCTTTAGTTTTGTTAACGGCAGATAGACCAAAATCTTATCGCAACACGGGAGCTCCACAGAGCGCTGAACATAAAAATATTTTTGGAATTTATGTTTCAAAAAGTTTTGATTTAGAAGTCAATGATACCATTCATTTAGATGATATTCCTAAAAACCGTCCAGTGCACATCAATGTTTGTTTCCCAATGCCTCTGCAGAGCGGTCAATTAACCACAATAAAAAAAATAGTTGCTTCTGCTTCTCAGCAAAGTAACAAAGTAACAAACACACAAAATCTAGAATTATTTCTTGAAAAAAATAAAAAAACATTCGTAATTGTTTCACAAATATTTAAGCAAGATAAATCAACTATTATAAAATTTATACAAGATTTAAATTGCCCCGTGTACATAGAATCAATTTCTAATTTAAGAGAATGCTCTGAATTAAACCATTTAAAAATTAAATGCGGCAATAAAATATGGGAAAATTCAAACAAATCGGGGTATGAATTTGATTCTGTCATTAAAATTGGCGGAACTCCCACACATAGGTTTTGGAGAGATTTAGATGAAACACAAAAACATATTTCTGTTTTTTCAATTTCTGAATTGCCGTTTTCGGGTATGCCAGATGCACAACATTTAACAATTGATTATGATAATTTCGTTCCAAATATACCTCGCAAGAACAGCAACTCCATACAAATGAAAAAATTTCTTGAATTGGACAACATTTCGTATTCTAATATGTGTGATTTATTTATATGTTACCCTGAAGCAGAACAATCTCTTTATTTCTATTTATCAGCCCTTATTCAGGAAAATTCCCGTGTGTATTTGGGCAATAGTTTACCCATTCGTTACTGGGACTTAGCAGCAAAATTCGAAAATAAAAATTTTTATATTGATGCCTCAAGAGGATTAAATGGAATTGATGGGCAAATTTCTTCTTTTTTAGGCTTTGCAGACGAACAAAGTCCAGAAAACTGGGGAATTTTTGGCGATTTAACCACTCTGTATGATTTAGCTAGCCTGTGGGTTTTACAACATAGAAAAAATTTAAATGTGAATATTGTTATTGTAAACAATGGTGGAGGTAGAATATTTAATCAAGTTTTGAAAGGTGATATTTCTACTCTATGTCAAAATATTCACGAATTAAATTTCGAGCATTTTGCAAAGTTCTGGGGTTTAGAATACGAAAAAGTGACAAATATTGCGCAAATAAAACCTTATCATAAGTGTAGAATTATTGAAATAGTTCCTAATGCAGTACAGACAGAAGAATTGCAAAATTTATTGTAAGAATTCAAATATTCTTTTCACATAGCTGCTCTAAAGGACAAGTTGCACACTTGGGATTTCTTGCCACACAATGGTATCTTCCATGAAAAATAAACAAATGATGAGCCTGTAGTCTATACTTTTTAGGAACAATTTTTAAAAGCTCCTCTTCTACTTTCACGGGGCTAGCTGACAAGGGAACAAGTCCAAGCCTTTTTGCAACTCTTTCTACATGTGTATCAACGGCTATGGTTGGTATTTTAAATAATACATTGAGCACAACATTTGCCGTTTTTCTCCCCACACCAGGCAATGCTTCAAGTTCTTCGCGGTTAGAAGGAACTTTTCCTTGAAATTTTTCTTGCAAAATAGTGGCTATTTTATAACAATTTTTTGCTTTAGTGGGGGCAAGACCAATGCTACGAATAGCTTGCAGAAAATTCTGTTCTCCCATGTCTATCAAATGTTGTGCAGAAAAATTTTTATTTTCCGCTAAAATAGGGAGCAATGCTTTGTTAACCGATTTATCAGTTGCTTGTGCGCTTAAAACCACAGCAATAAGCAACTGAAATTCGTTGTAATGTTCAAGTTCGCACTGTGCATTTGGCCACAAATTTTCTAAAATTTTAAATATACTTAAAACGTTATTTGGCATATCCCCACTCTCTCAAGGCTTTTTGCAGTGCTTCTCCTGCACCGCTGCCTTCAATTTGTTGAACCTGCTCACTTGAAAGACTTTTTTGAATAACGACGGGCTTTTCACTTAACAAGTAATTTTGTTCAATAATGCCCTCTGGTGGTGAAAAAAATGGACAAACATTATTTTCAAATAAGCTTGGAATATTTTCAGAATTTATAAAGTTTCCATTTTGACAAATAAGAGGGGTGATTGATTTTTCAAAAAATATTTTTTCTAATTTAGAGCTACTCATATTAATCCAAATGGCTTCATTGGTTTTGACATCACCGTCAAATTTAAACTGCATAACATTAGAATTATCCTGTTTTTCGAGATGAATTCCACTTGGAGATAATATCACCTCTGGTTTTTTTGTATTTTGGTCATATTTTATTGTAACCAATGCACTGAATTGACCAGAATACTTTGGAATGATGCGAAGAACTTTGTCTGAAGGCGTTTGCATAAAATAAGCCTTTCGCACATTTTTAAGTTCGTCTCCTTTTAATGTGGGTACCCAATTTTCAGTGTGATTGATAAGATCAACCGTAGTAAAAATTTCTGGCTGATACCAACGGATATCAACACTCCAAGGATTGTGTGTCAGATAAAGTTTGGCATTATCGGGATCAAACTGTCGAATATATTTTCTCGGAGAACGTTGAAACTGCCCTCCCCAATACAGTATCCCCGCATAACGATGTGCATCGAAATAAATTGTGTCCCGCTTCTGCAAAAGTGATGCGAAAGTTTTATTTTGTAAAAATAATGCTTGTGTTAAATCAATCCCCCTCCATCTTAAATCAGGAGTGGTTCCACCAGCCAAGTCGTAAATTGTTGGAAATAAATCGGCATGCGCTGTTGGAATAGAAACTTTAGTACCGTATAAATTTTGTGAATTTGCAACATGCATAATAAGAGGGACGCGGACTTCTTCGTCTAACAAAGTATGCCCTTTATCGGCATATCCACCCGTAACGCCTTGCTCAACACCAGCTAAATTATTCCAAGGTTGATTGTAAAATTGAGCCCCATGATCGGCGGTGACTATGATATCGACATCATTATAAATGCCAAGATCTTTTAATTTTTGAATGATATTTAAAAACTCATCATCCCAAAAACGCCCAAGGGCATCATAAAGTTGTTTTTTTTGATTGAGTCCAAATGGCTTCGATAAAAATTTTGACAAGTTAATAGCGGCAAATGGCGGCTTGTAGGGGCCATGCATGGTGTTGTAATGCAAGTAGAGAAAAAATGGAGCTTCACCATAATTTTCAAGCCAAGAACCCATTAATTCTGTGATATGCCTTGCCTCATAGGCAGAGTTTTCAGAAACAATTGCATTGTGAAAACCGAAATCAACTCCACCCTCCATAGCCTCTGAAAAAAGTGACAACCAACCAATACCCCCAACTCGATAGCCTAAATTTTGCATGCTTGTTGGCAAAAGAGGTGTTTGTGTCGCATAAAAATTTTTTCTCAAATTTGTTCCTGCAGCGTAAGTAAACGCAATTGGACCAACTTCTCTGGCAAACCGTGACGTCATAAGCGACGCTACGCTTGGTACCGTCATGTTCGCCTGAGCTCTATGCTCTAAAAACTGCACGCCATTGTCATCGGCAAATTGATTTAAATTCGGCATAATTGCTTTGTCATAAGCCGTATCTGCACGAAGGGTATCGACAAGAATAAAAATAACTCCGCGTCGTTTTGGCGGGTTCACAACGACTCTTTCAAAACTAAAATCACCTAAAGCAAAAATACAGTTGTCGTTGGTAACGTCATGCACTGCTATTTTGTTATCTTGCTCTTTGTGAAGATGAGCATCATCAAGCATAGGCTCCACTGCTGTCACCGTTGCAATTATTTTTTCAGGAAGAGATTTTGAATTGAGTATAAATTCACTCATGTTACTGGACTCTGGAAAAATGCCTGGCGTAAAAAGCCCATGCAATGAGCGGGTCAGTCCTCTTTCTGTATCCAATGAATTTTTATTCAAAGTTGTTTTTTGAGTAGAAACAAGAGTATTGTTATTTTCATCTTTTAATTCAATTTTACATTGATGTTCCTTAGAGTCTTGAGAAGGAAATAAATAATATTGAATACGTAATCTATTTCCCTTTTCAACTTCCATGACAATATTTTTTTGCCGGTTTACCGTTAAATGAGTAGATTCCCCTACCAAAAAACCTCTCATTAAGTTCAGTTTTGATGGATAATAGCCTATTCCAAAATGATAAAGACCATTTGGCGCATCAGGTTCAAGAACTGGAGTTATTGTCACACCACGCGCATGTTTTGGATCAATAACATTATAATTCAAAACTTCATTAGGCTCTTTTTTACGAAAAGGACCTTCTGTGTAAAGCCAATCTGTGCGTAAAAATGATTTTGCTGGCAACGTTGTAGAGACACGTGTATATTTAACCCTTTCTGGAACAGGCAACATACCACGCAAAACTATAAATAATGCGATAGGAATAATAATCACAACAACTGCAATTAAAGTTTTTAACACAGTGAAAAACCAAAACTTATTTTTTTCAAATATAAAAATAATTTTTTCAAAAGTTTTTCTTAACCAAAGAGGGCCTTTTCTAAAAGAAAATCGTTCTCCTTTTATCTCATATATAAGCACTTTTCTTTCAAAAATATCGAGAGCTGCTTTTGGCAATTTGTTTTTAATTTTATCAAGGCCTGGAATTTTAATGCCTTTAAGCGCAAGAAATAAAATAATACGACCGTATAAATAAGACAATGACAGCTTAAGTGTGCGAGAAGGCCTAAGGATATATTTAAAATAATAATATTTAATTCTTATGAATTTCACTGGGTGATATTCTCCGCATAAAAAAACGACCCATTAGAATTTGGAATAATTTCTACGCCACTAGACAAAAGATAATGATTCAATTCATTCAACATTTTATTCGCAATTGGCATGTATTCAGGATTTGAAATGAGGTCATGTAGCGCTGAGCGATCTGCTCGAGAATACAAGGATAGCCCCGCGCCAATTTTTGTTGTTCTGACGACAAGACGGTATTCAGAATTAATCCATGCCCTTTCCTTCACTCCAGGAATAGCTTGGTAGTAAGAAGGTCTTAAATAAAATTCAAAATCCATGGAAGGATCAATATCGACAAGCGCTGCAACTCCAGGATAAATTATTCTTGGTTGATTTTCTGGTGTGAATTTTCCTGAATTAAACCAAATTCCTGTTTCCATATAAGCATTATTTTCAGGAAAATCAGGAGTGTCTGTTACTTTATCTAAAAGAGGCACTCCATCACTTTGTTTGTAGTCAAATTTAAAATTCAATCTTTTGGCAAGAGTTGGAGCGATATCAACTGTTTTTATTAAATGCTGTGGGTTTATATTGAATTGATTTGGTTGAACTTGACCGCGAGTAAAAATAACCAGTGGTGTCACATTTGAAAATTCACCTTCTACGCCATCTCCGTGCCCCATGCCCATGTCACCATCATACAAATTTTCTCCATGGTCACCAAAAATAAGAATAATAGAATTATTTAACCAACCTTTATTTTCTAACTCCCCCATAAGTTTTTCAAGGACAAAATCAATTGAGTTCAAACCCCCATTGTACAATGCAATGGTTTGTTCTTTCATTTGCGTACTTGGATGATTGAGCGTGTAGGAAGCATTTTTATTGACAACTTGATCGGGGATTTTTTGAAACGCCATGGGCTCTGTTTGAAATTTTCCATACCAAGGCCCTGGAGAGGCATAAGGAAAATGCGCAGAAGAAAAAAATGCGGTTAAAAAAACTGGCTTATTTAAATTTGCGACGAGAGATAAATTTTTAGAAATTGCACTAGCAACCAAACGAGGATCGGCAATTTCAGGACTTTCCAAGAGAGCTGGTAAAATTCTTTGCAAATTAGGAAGCACAAGAACAGCTTGAATTGGACTAAAAACGGTTATAATTCCATTTTCAACCAATGTTTTTAAATTAGAAGTGGGAGCATCGACAAGGGTTCCTCCAAATGGATAGCGAGGAAAAATGTCGCCGGCGAAATCGGAAATAAAAAGGGTGGAATATCCATTTTGTTTTGCCAATTCAAAAATCGTGTTTTTTTTACCTTCCCTCGAACTTTTCGAGGGAAACATCGTTCTCACACCAGTTTTTAAAGAATAAACACCTGAAGCAATTTCAACCCAACTGGGAAATGTACGGGGGATACCAACAAGCATAGGGCCAAATAAACTCGCCTTTTGCAGCTGGCTTGTTAAATATGGCATAACCTTGGCGTATTTATTTTCAGAAAGTCTATCATAACGCAGGCTATCGGCTGCAAAAATAAAAATATTGGGTTGACTTTGCTTCGTATTATTTTTAGGTAATTTTATATTTAAAGATGCATTTAAAAAAGTTAGAAACACCCCTCCAAAAATAAAAAACAATAAAAAAGATAAACCCTGAATTGAAAATGTTTTTGAAACAATATCGAGTTCATCTATATAAATACTATTTCTTGTCTTTTGCACAATGCGACCTTGCTTCATAAGGCTTTGCATGTAGTTAAAAAAATTAATAATAAAGACGACACCACCACACAATAATGGCGACCAGTTTATGAGAGATCTCAATTTTGAATTTAATGACAGCATTGAAACGTCTTGAACAAATTGACGCATAAATTCAAAATTATGCACGACAAACCACTTTTCAGCGATAGCAGGGTAAAAAGAAATTATGCGAAGAAGGACACACAAAAAAAAGATAAACCCAAATATCACTTTATATTTGTATTTAAACGACAGGGAAAAAAAATGAAGTGCACAGCAAATAATTAAAGTTAAACCCATAATTTTAAGTGCCGCAGAAAGAACCAAATAGGGTTGAGCTTTCACAACCATTGTGAATAAAGACGTTGTATCTTCTCCCAAATACACAAAACCAGAAGAAAACAGAACTGTTAAAGAAACAATTGGAATGAAAAAAATTAATATTCCAAAAAAATGAGTTAACCAAAAAGCACGCCAACTTTTAAGCGTCAACATATTAACACCTCTATAATCTTCTGAGTCGTTCAGTTAGAATGTCGTCAATTCTCTGTGGTACACTTGCAGGAAGATTAATCACGAAGCAACGAGGTCACGGGATGAAGCTACCTAGAATTTTCGAGCATTTCAAACAAGGTCAAGTTTTTACCATAGAAGAGGCCAGAGAAAAACTAGGGACAACTGGGAATACACTACGCAAGAGGTTAAGTGAACTCGCCGCGCGACAATATATTTTCCAAATACGACAGGGGCTATATCGCATTGCTAAAACAGGGGAGAATTCTCAAAAAATAATCACATCTCCCTTTGCTATTGCAACAAAACTTGCTCCCTACTGCTACATTGGATTTAAATCAGCATTAGCACTGCACGCAAAAGAAACTCCTGCAGAAAGTGAATATGTGTATGAGGTTAGCCCAACGAAATTCAATCATTTTAAATTTGAAAATAGAACGTATTTTTGGTGCCAAACTCCTGAATCACATGGCCTGGAAACTTATACCCTCAATGAATATGGCGTGGAATTTCCAGTTTTAGCCACTAATTTTGAAAAATCAATTGTCGACTGTTTAAAAAGACCCGCGCATTGCCCTTCTTTTGCAGAACTTGTACGCCTATGTGAGAAAAGCGACCAATCTCCAGACGTACAAAAAATTTTAAAATATGCTTCAAATTGCCAAGTTCAATCGCTCTTTAATCGCATTGGTTTTTTATTTGAGAAGAATAAAACCCGCTGGAGCGTAAGCGATACTGTTTTTACTTTTATTGAGAATAAAATGAGCAGAAAATTAACCGATTGGCCAATTCACACGGGCTCAAATCTGCGCACAAAAATAGAAACGGAAAATATTTCTATCATAGACTATATTATAGAAGGAAAAAGTCGTTGGAAAATTCAGTTTCAAGATGGAGTTATTTGAGTTTATTTTTTTAGTCGAAATAAACTTGACTCCTCCATTGCATTTCATGTAAATACTCTTTCACTCTCAGGTGCGGGAGTAGCTCAGTTGGCTAGAGCATCGCCTTGCCATGGCGAGGGTCGAGGGTTCGAGTCCCTTTTCCCGCTCCAATTCTTTAATGGGTCAAATGTCACAGTCAACCCTTTATATCGTTTCTACCCCCATTGGTAATTTATCAAGTTTCTCTCCTCAAGCAAAAAGCGTATTGGAAAATGTTAGCTTTATTTTATGCGAAGACACACGCCATACCTTAAAATTATTAAATCACTTTGCCATTAAAAATAATCTTGAAAGCCTACACGTTCATAATGAGAAAAATAAAATTGATTATTTAATGGATAAACTCATATCTTCTGAAACTCACTCAGCTGCTTTAGTTTCCGATGCAGGCACCCCCGCTATTTGCGACCCAGGTTCTTACTTTGTTGCTGCGGCCCATGCAAAAAATATTCGTATCATAACAGTCCCTGGCCCCTGCAGCATGACCTCTGCACTGTCTGCCAGCGGATTTATACAGCCACGAAGCTTATTTTCTGGGTTTTTGTCTAAAAATAAATCTGAACAATTTGCAGAATTTAAATTGTGGGTTTCCACCTCACCCTGTGTGGCTATTTTTTTTGAAAGCCCAAGACGGGTGTGTGAGAGCCTTAAAAATTTACATGAATTTTTTACCACGCAACACAAAATTACCGCAATTCATGAAATTGAACTTTGTGTGTCGCGAGAAATTTCCAAAAAATTTGAAGAACACAGGAGAAGCTCGCTTGTCCACGCTCTTGAGTATTATCAAGAACAGGAAGAGTTGCAGGGAGAATTTGTTATTTGTGTAAATTTAAATAAATTGATGACTCTAGAGGAAGCTAAGGTAACAGTGGAATTCGCGGCCAAAGAAGCTGTTTTAATGAGCAAGCTGCATGAAATTCCTTTGAAAGTATGCTGCAAAGAAATTGCCCAAAAGCATGGCTTTCAGGCAAAAGAAATTTATTCGCTCGTAATTAAGATGGATACGGTATGGTTAGCGCAATTACTTGGAAGCTAGGAATTTGAGTCTCCTGATCAATATGGGCAAAAACAACATAGTATAAAAGTCCTGCTGGCTTAATAGCACTTGGTACGTACCATTTATTTGCCGCGTTTACACCAGAAGCTCCAGAGTAACCACCAACATTTGCCGACATACATTGAGAGTTGTTTCCTGGGGCGTAGTTTGTATAGTAGCTTGCGTTCACTTGACTTGTATAAAGTCCTGTCCCTGTAATGTAAGTTCCACAAGGTTGTGTCCCGTTAGAAGTAACAGCTGCTAACAAGCCCACATTGCTCGCAAAAAGAATAGGAACAGCGGGAGATGATAGCGCAGCCGTAGCACTGGAAGACGCAGTTGTTACACCAGCTGTAAAAACATTGTTGAGTGTGTAAGACGATCCACTTCCGCCAAATGGAGTAGCATTTGTGTTTGTCAAATAATTCCCAAAGCAAATTAAACTACTCGCTAAGTTAATACCACTTAAATTCGATATTGTGGCCGCATCAAGTCCAAACCCAGTGGTGCAACCTGTTGTCGCTCCTTTTAATTCACTAGGTACTGTGGTGCTTGGAAATATAGCCCACACCTCCGCTGTCCGCGATCCCGCTGTGAATGTAAATTGACCTGTTACGGTTGGGCTTGGTTGTAAATAACCCGAAGCGTCAACCATGTAAGAATTGGCTCCAGCGGTATAACCACCCGTATAGTCTGGAGCAAGAATTCGTGTCGTACCATGAGCCACAGTCCCTACGGCGAATGCACCACCCGTTGCCCCTTGGCTTGTCACTGAGGCAAGATCGTCTGAATATTTGATAGAGACTGTTCCTGAATTACCAGACCAAACCATTTTAGCCGCCGCATAGAGGTAATAGGTTGTCCCACCACAACTTACAGCAGGGCAGGTGAATGTGGCTGGAGAGGCATAAACTCCGCTCGCAGCACTAGCAACATCCATGGTTCCTGTAAATGTGCCCGCCGGAGATGACGCCGTAATTCCACTAACAGTTAAGGTACAATCTTGGTCTCCACTGACTATGAACAAACCAGTTAATGCTCCCGGAGCTCCTGCAGATTGTTTACCTCCTCCTAGAGAAGCTAGGCAAGTACCAACACCACCACTCGTACCATAAGTCGCTTGAACACTAGTCACGGTAACAGCGCTGTTCAAATTACTCAAACTCAACTTCGGAATAACAATACCCTCATCTTTGGATGAGCCCACCTCACCAGTGGAATTTCCACAGCCAGCAGTAGCAAGCGCACCCACAATAGATAACGATAACACCCAAAAATTACTTAAAAGTTGCTTATTCATACTTGCTACCCTCGCTTTGTACTTCCTATGAGGGATATCGACATTATGTATTTTTTATTTGAGTATATTTTGATATATAAAAAAAAGCATATTTAAATTATTAAGTTATGAGACTCTTTTAACGCGAAAACTTGCCCAAAACTCATGAACTACCTGGTGTTGTGGAGCTCTTTACATTTCTTTTACCAACAATGTCTTTCAAAGCCTCATAATAAGCGTTTAAATGAAAGCAGGGGAACAATCTTAATTCTATAGACGATATTTATAGAGTTCTTTATTTGGAGTTTTTGTATGAAATTGAGAGAATCAGCCACTTCGTCCCATTTCCACTGGGGTAATTTTATTTGGATAACAGCAGTACACCTTATTGCATTAGGTTTTTGTTGGTACTTTTTCACATGGCAAGCTTTTACTGTGTTTATTATCATGTTTTACTTGGTTGGTATGGTTGGAATTACCTTTGGTTTTCACAGGCTTCTCACGCATAAGGCTTTCAAAACAAAC
>JAZKEW010000035.1:30636-40317 GCA_040386785.1 Bdellovibrionota bacterium | reverse complement strand
CCTATAATAGAAAACATGGCTGCTTTTTTTGGCACTCTTGCTTGCCAAGGTGGTCCCATTTCCTGGATAGGTCAACACCGTGTTCACCATGCTTATTCAGACCAACACGAAGATCCCCATGATATTACGAAAGGCTTTTGGTACTCCCACATTGGCTTTATTTTTAATAGACGAGATGACCTCAACAGTTCTGAAGAAACCGCTCACTACTGCCCCGATATTGCAAAAAGAAAATTCTTCCTTTTTTTAGAACGCTACATGATTCCCGTACAATTTGTTGTTGGCTTTACATTGTTTGGGCTCGGCGGCTTGCTCGGCTCTGCTCAAGGATTCGATTTTTTCAATGCCACAAGCTTTGTTGTATGGGGAATTTTTGTTCGCCTTGTTGTGGGTTACCACGTTACTTGGCTTGTTAATTCTGCCACACACACATGGGGAAGCCGGCCTAATATAACCACCGATAAATCTTGCAACAACTGGTGGGTCGGAATTCTTGCCTTTGGCGAAGGCTGGCACAATAACCACCACGCACAACCACGTGCCGCTAGACACGGCTGGCGCTGGTGGCAGCTCGATCAAACCTGGATTTTTATTACCGTACTCAAACGTTTGCACCTTGTACGAAATATTGAGTTGCCTAAAATGCCTGTAGCAAAATTAGACTGCCAACGCCAAAACCAAAATTACACTATGCGCAATGTCTAATGCACTTGCACCACGTGATAAGTCAGAAAAAGGCTTTGCCGCACCCAATAGCGTTGGCCCCCAAGCTTTTGCTCCACCAATATACTGAGTCATTTTATAGCCAATATTTCCTGAATTTAAGTCAGGAAAAATAAACACGTTTGTTCCTCCACAAATTTTACTGCCCGGGTTTTTTCTTTTAGAAACATCAGGCACACATGCGGAATCAAATTGCACTTCTCCATCACATAAAATATCTGGATAATTTTTACAAAACAAACTCGTTGCCTGTTTTACAATATCAATTTCCGCATGCTCTGCGCTTCCCATTGTAGAAAAACTAAGAAAAGAAATTTTTGGGGTTGTGTTTGTCCAAACGGAATAAGCCTGCCCTGCCAAGTATGCAATGGAACATAATTCTTCGCTCGTTGGCTTTGGAATAACAGCACAGTCAGAATATAATACGAGACTTTCTCCACCAGGAGTTGGTTTTAGCAATGATAAAAGAAATGCGCTTGTTATTATCTTTGTCTCTTTTTTTAAGCCCACAGTGTTCAAAGCTGCGCGAATAACATGGGAAGTTGTGTTGCAGCAACCTGAAATGACAGCATCGACTTCACCAAGAGAAAGAGCAGCACCCGCAGCAAAAGTTGCATCTTCGGCGAGTTGCTCTATTTTTTCGGACAACGGTTTTCCTTTTTTTTGTGCGACAGAATGCAAAACACTCAAGGTTTTTTGTTTACGGCTTTGCCCGTATTTTGGTGAGCCTAATTCACATTGCACATGATACTCATTTTTTAAAATTCGAGCGGCTTCAAGCACACGTGGGTCTTCCCCTTCGGGAAGAGCAATCCTTTTATTTTTTGATTTTTCAATGAGATAACTCTGTGTCGTAATAGAAAGTTCTGTAAATAACATAGATTTTATACTTTTATTATATCAATAGCCTTCGAAGTGATTGCGCTTGAGCGCTTGCCCTCCTTGATAATAAGGACAACACCAACGTCGGTAATTCTACCACTACAAATAAAAACGGAAAGCAAATTCGCACGCTGAATGATCATGTACATACCAAGACCCGCGCTGACCTTTTGCTGGTTGTTCAAACTGTGCTCAACACTCTTACCCGTTCTAAAAATAAAGCTGATATATTTTTCCATAACTTCAGGATCCATACGGCCAAAGGGATCTTTAACTGATATAGCAAGTTCTTTGCCGTTAAATGCCCATTGCAAAGTCACTTCTTCTTCAGGCAAAAGTTCGACGGGAATAGAACGAAATTGCTGTGAATGCTTCGGATTAGCATCCCAAATAGCATTCATTAAAAGCTCTTCTTGAATTTCAATGGCATATTGAACAACGACAGGATTTTTAAACCCTGAAATAGTTTCAATTTCTTCAAAAAACTTTTCAAGGTATTCGGCCATAAGCTTCCTATCACTGGAGCTTTTGACAACAAAGTGTCTTATAAGAGGGAGTTTGTAGCCATTTTCAAGCGTTGTGTCTTTTAAATCAATTAAAGCATTCACACCCGTATAGTTGTCATCGTTTTTTTGATCATACATTATTTTTTCATGGCGCAGTAATGCTTTTCTGATTCTTTCTTCCAAAAAACTCATCTCATTGAAAATAACATAATGCTCAAAGCCTAATAAATCATCCACACCTTTAAACTCTGGCAGTTTAGTGGAATCAACAACGAGAATATTGACAGGGCCTTGATGTTTAATTGTATAAACGTCCGTTAAAAAAACATCGCATTGAGTTTCCTTATCAACCAAAACAAAATTTTGTTCCACCATAGCCTTTACTATTTCTAATATTTTTTCTTCAAGATGTAAGAAAACTTTAAGGCCTTTCAAAGTTAAATCCTTTGCAAAAGTTATTTTAAAAAGTCCAAAAGGCTTGGAGTAATCATTTTAGAACTTGCCTGCAACGTAAATTGCAGAGCACTTTCAGCTCTTTTTAAATCGAGAGCTGTTTTTACCATATCTGCAGACTCTAAATTGTTGTTGTCGACCGTCAATTGCACTTCGCTTTTTTCAAGGCGCTCAGAAACATCATCAATGGCATTTCTCCTTGCACCTAATGATGTCCGTGCCTTGAGTACCGTGTTCATTCCCTTGTCCAAATCATCCATGGCTTTATACAATTTATCTTTATCATAATTATCAAGTGAATCGTGTAAATTTTGCAATACAGCGATAAGTGGCGGACGAGTATTTTCTTCCTCGGGAGGAACGTCAAACACTGTTCTGCCATTAATGTTAATTGGACGAAAACTATCTTCATCCATTTGAATAAAAATCTGTCCATCATCTCCTAAATAGTTGCCATCGGGAGAGAGAGGAGGGTTCGAGGTTTGGAAACCTCCAAATATATACTTATCGCCGTACCTTGCATTTCCAAGCCTTGTGACGTGCAACATAATTTGCTTAATTTCCGCAGCAACGGCAGATCTATCCGGTTGGTCATAAGTGGTGCTGCCTTGCTGTATGGCGAGTTCTTTTGCTCTGGTCAGGGAATCGTAAATTGAAGAAAGAGTGTCTTCTGTTCTCGTTAAAAACTCTTTCCCAAACTCAATTGTTTTTTTAAACTGGTCAATATTCGTCAGTGCAGCTCTATTTCTCAACACCTTAACGGTAGATGTGGGATCATCGCTAATTTTTTTAATTTTGCGTCCAGATGAAGCTGTTTCACCAACGCCATCTGCATCTGTACGTGCATTTCCTATGCGATCAATAGTTGTATCAAAGCGATAATTTTCTGAAATTCTAGTCGATGCCATAGATTCACCCTAATATTATCTCTTCAAGTCTAGCACTGTCTGAAACATTTCATTGGCCGTCGTAATTATTTTAGAACTGGCATTAAATAAATGTTGATATTTCAACAAATTTGCTGCTTCTTCATCCAAAGACACCCCCGAATGAGACTCTCGTTGCGCTTTTAATTTATCATAGACGATGAGAGATGCCGTAGCTTCCTCTTTTGCATGAGCCGTATCGTGTCCCAGCTGCGATATCATTTTATCATAAAATCCAGTCAATGTTGTTGATTTATCAACTAAACATGGATCATAAAACAATTTTACTAGTTTATTCGCAACAACATTGTCTCCAAATGTTTCAGGGCTCATTGCCGCAGAAACAGCACTCGGATTAGCCACAATAGTCATATCAACTGCAATGTTTTGACCAGCTTCTCCTGGCCCATTGAGACCTGCAAAAAAAGGTCTCCCTTTTTTATTAGCTAAATCATCAATTCCGTAGCCTGCTTCATGAATGGAGTTAAATTGTTCACCAAAACCCTTTGCAAGAGTGTTAATACTTTCTCTTAATCTTTGTGCGTGCACATCACGTAGTTCGACCAGTGCACCAATTTTTCCTTTGTGCAATTTTTCTGTCACATCTGTAAAAACTGGTTTATCAAATTCTGACACTAAAATTCGCGATCGATTCTGCACAGAAAAATTATTTTCCATACTCAAACGAGAGTTCAGTCTCCCTTCAACAAGCAGAGATTCGTTTGGACCACGAACGGTAATTTGATTGTTGTTATCTTTGTAAACATTGATATCAATAAGCTCACCCACCTCTTTTACAAGCTTGTCTTGCTTATCTTCTAAGTCATTAACCCCTGATTTTTCTCCTGCACTCATTTCACGAACTTGAGCATTGAGCTGTGCAATTTCAACTAACTTTTCATTTAATGACGTTATATTTTGATGAATAGATTCGTCGGAATCAACCTGAATTTGCAACACCCCAGCATAGGAAGCATTAAATGCTTGACTCAGTGCTTTGCCATTTTCAATAACATTAATGCGCACTGCGGGTTCTTCTGGTGAATTTGACAGCTCCCGAACGGCGTTGGAAAAGGATACTAATCTATCGCGAATTGTCGATGTTAAGTCAGGATTAAATAACCCTTCCAATTTTTGCAACCCCTTTGACAAGGTGTCTGTTTTATTTTGAACTTGAACTTCTCTTTGAATTTGGCTCTCTAAAAATGAGTCATGAACTCTCGCAATAGATTGTATGCGAGCTCCTTGACCAAAAATATGCAAACCATATTGAATAGGATCTTTTGTTTCTAAATTAACAATTTGTCGACTATATCCGGGCGTGTGAGCATTGGAAATATTATGCCCACTCACATCAATCGCTGCACGAGAGTTCTCTAGCGACTCACTTCCTTTATTTAAAATATTGGCTAGCGATCCTGCCGACATACACTATACCGTAACACGAATAGAGGAGACTGCGTTTTGTTGACTAAACACCGATTGAGTTTTGCCAAGGGCATCGTAATTCGTGCTTGCTTCCGCTGCCGTCTGGAACAAATTAATAGATAAATTGACGTGACGAATCACCTTTTTTAAAATAAGTTGGTTGCGATAAATTCTTTTAGAAGCTTGTTGAAAAGTATCAGAAAACTCATTAGAAATTTCGATAAAACTCGTGTTTAATTCATACAATTTTTCAACAATATTTTTTGGTAAAATGGTTTTTACATTTTCTAAGTATGAAGAGAACACAGTTTTAAATAACGGAAGAGAAAGAGTTTGGCCTCTTGAATCAAAGGCAATCATGTAGCAAATTCTTTTTAATAATTGAATTCTTTTTTCTTCGAGTGCTGCTGCTATTTGAGTATGTTGATCTTTTAAAATAACTGATTTTTCAATTTCGAGAAATTGATAGAGTCGAATTGCATTTTCTTCTTGATCTAAAACAATGACAAACTCATTTAATGCTTCAATTTGCTGTTTTAAAATAGCGTTGAATTGATCCAAAAGGGATATGAGTTCATCCATAAGTTTCTCACTTCTCAAGTCTCAAGCTTTGTGAAGTCATTTCTCACCCACGATTGCTTGCAAACTCGTCCATTAATGCTTCCTTTGCCATACCGTCTGCTATTTTGCCTGCGTCAGCTTTGTATTTTCTTTGCTCAATAGCGTCTGTGTATTTTTTAATCTTTGCTTCGTCGACGTCTGGGGTTTCTTCCGCAACTTTGCGAGCGAGACTCATTTCTTTTGCACGAGGAGAAATTTGCACATTGGCAGCGTCACTGACCGTTGGGGCTGGTCCTGCTTTTGCATAGGCATTTGCTGCAGCAGTGGCTTTTGAAGTTTTTTGAGATTTTGCAGATTCAGCCGCTCCGGCTGCATTGGTGATTGGCGTGTCGCCAGGAGCTTTGACATTGTGAATTGCCATGGTTTTTTTACCTCCAATTTAGAGACGAGCTGTTTAAACTTAGATTAACAGCTCTTTTCTAAACTAAAGAGGTAAGGAAAGCCGGGTTGTCAAAAGTAGTTCATTGGTCTTCTTCAATCATGGCTAAAAGTTCGTGTAGCTTGTTTTGCAATATTTTTTTATCTAAAATTTTTGTTTCGTACTCCGCCACAATGGTGGGCGAAATATTTCTATTCATTGCAAATTGCACTACTTCCTCATCTTTTGTCTTACAAATGATAATTCCTATGCTTGGGTTTTCATTTTTTTTCTTTACCTTTTGATCGAGAGCTTCTAAATAAAATTGCATTTTTCCAATATGCTCTGGTTTAAATTCGGAAATTTTGAGCTCAATCGCAACGAGACAATTGAGCTCTCGATGAAACATTAAAATATCAATTCTAAAATCTTTCATACCAATTTGAATTGTGAATTCTTCTCCAACAAGTGTGAAATCTCGTCCAAGTTCAAGCAAGAATTTACTTAATTTTTTAATTAAAGATTTTTGCAGATCTATTTCTTTGTAGTCATCTTGAAGGTTTAAAAATTCAAACATATATTTGTCTTTAAACACCCCTTTTGCATTTGCTGGGAATTCTGTTAGCGCAGGTGGAAGCTTTTTATCAGCAAGTATTGTTCGTTCGTAAGTACAACTATCAATAATTCTGGCAAAGTCTCTCTCAGAATAATGATGTTTCGCTGCAAGTTGAACATAAAACTCTTTTTCTTCTATTGACTTCGTCTTAGATAAAATATGTAGATGGTTTGTCCACGTAATTTCTGTCAGCACTGCTGACAGTTTTGTAATTCCTTCATATTCCTCATAAAACTGTTTCATCCGCCACAAATTTCGTGGAGAAAATCCTTTCGATGATGGGTCTTGAGTTTGAATAAATTTGGAAAGCTCCTCAACAGTGTTTTTTCCCCAACCATTAAATTTTGTTTTCTGACTCAAACCCTTGCCTATTTCCCCGTATAAGCTTATGAGATTTTTATTTATTTGTTGCCACGTTTTTTCTTTTGTTTTATGAATCAAATCATATATGTCGTTAAAGTCTTGATTTTGTTTTTTTCAGATAATTCATTCATATTAGCACCATAAAATAAGTTTAAAAGATGTTTGTTGTCCTAGGCTTAACGAGTTGATTATTTCATCGAAGCTTCGTTTTCACGAAAAAATATGTTTTAATACAGCTTCCTCCCTATTCACAACCTTCACGCAAGGATAAAAGCACATGCCCTCACAAAAAAAAGCAACAGATGCTCACGAGCTAACCACTAATTTTGGCGCCCCATTACCAAGCAACGAACATTCCCTGACTGCAGGTGAAAGGGGCCCAATATTAATGCAAGACTACTACTTTATTGAAAAAATGGCTCACTTCGATCGTGAACGAATTCCTGAACGCGTTGTACACGCTAAAGGCGCAGGAGCTTTTGGTTATTTTGAGGTAACGCACGACATTTCAAAGCACACAAAGGCCAATTTTTTAAATCAAGTTGGTAAAAAGACCCATGTTTTGGTGCGATTTTCCACAGTAGGGGGTGAAAAAGGCTCTTCTGATTACGACCGCGACCCCCGTGGTTTTGCCATTAAGTTTTACACAGGAGAAGGCAATTATGACCTTGTTGGAAATAATTTGCCTGTCTTTTTTATAAGAGATCCCTTTAAATTTCCTGACATGGTACACACACATAAACGCAATCCACAATCAAACTTAAAAGACCCGAACGCTTTTTGGGACTTCTTCTCTCATAGTCCAGAGTCAACCCACATGATTACCATGCTTTTTTCAGATAGAGGCACACCAAAAACTTACAGAAACATGAACGGTTTTGGCGTACACACCTTTAAATTCGTCAATGCCAAAGGGGAAGGTTGTTGGATAAAGTGGCATCTTAAGCCAACCGTTGCCGTAGAAAGCTACACGGCAGCTGAAGCTGCCTCAGCTCCAACCGATGGCGCAACTCAAGACCTCTTTGAGCACATAAAGCATGGAAATTCGGCAGAGTGGAAAGTATTTGTGCAAATTATGCCATTGGCAGATAGCGAAACTTACCGTCATGACCCATTTGATGTCACTAAAGTGTGGCTGTACCAGGACTATCCGCTTATTCCAGTTGGAAAATTGGTGCTAAATCGCAACCCGGAAAACTTTTTCCAGGAAATTGAACAAGCGGCTTTTTCACCTGCGAATTTTGTTCCGGGGATTGAAGCTTCGCCAGATAAACTTTTACAGGGACGGCTATTTTCGTACCCAGACACGCAGCGTCATCGTTTAGGAGCGAATTTTGCGCAAATTCCTGTGAATTGCCCTTATGCAAGCAAAGCGGCTAATTATCAACGGGATGGCGCTATGCGCGTGGATGGAAATGGCGGAGCAGCGGTAAATTATCATCCGAATAGTTATTCTGGGCCAGTGGCAAATACAAAATATAATGAGCATGCAATACCTCTAAAGGGAGCGCCCATACGAGCGGAATATCCAAAGCGTTCGGATGATTTCGAACAAGCGGGTTTATTATTTCGCTTACTGAAACCGGAGGAAAGAAGGAATTTAATATTGAATATTGCTTCGCATTTGAAGCATGCAGAGACAGAAATTCAAAAGCGGCAGTTACAACATTTCTATGCGGCAGATAAGGAATATGGAAGCTTGGTGGAAAAGGCTTTATCCGATGACGGCCAAAATTAACCTCTCAAGATGCCGCTTTGGCGGCTTCGTCGACGGGGACAGGGGAAGATTGAGTCAGCTTCGATATCTGTTCTTTGTGAGAGTACGGATGATGCTGTATCGAGGCAGAATGGATTTCTAAGTCTTTTACATGCAATGATCGTTTGTCAAATGGAGTTTTGTCTTTAAGTAACTTTTTTCCGTCGAAAGTGATGTCGTATTCCGCTTTCACAGTTAGCCTATTCTCTGCAAGAAATTTCCCTTGTTCTTCCGGTGTGAGAGTTTTGACTGGCAAATAACTGCATCTGTAGGTAACTTCAAATGTAGCTTTAGGAAACTTTCCGAACAAATTGAGCCCCAACTTTTCGAACCAATTAAGTCTTAACGTAATACACACCGCAGCGTAGTTGGGCCAAGATTTGCCGTCGCAGTATCTTTTGTACTGTTGTTTTTTCCAAGAATGCAGTAACCTCACCCTCCCGTCTACCGTGCCTTCAAAATCTTGAAAACATAGAGTGGGAATAAGAGCTTTCCACTCATCAGATAAATTTTTCGTAATATTGGTGTCTTTTAATTTCCAATCCTTATCGACTAGTTCCGAGAATAAAAACGTCTTTTCTCCAATTTTAATGAATAGTCCATCATGCTGTTCTTTACGACTTTCTTCTGTAGCTCTGAGGTAATCGGCTCTAGAATTTCTTGTTCCATCCATTCGAAGATCTTTTAATATATCAGCTTGTTTCCTCTGAAGTTTACTTGTCAGTTCAAGAATTTCTGATGGTTCCGGCGCTTCCGAAGGAGTGGCTGCTTTTGCAGTTGTGCGTGTTGGCTCCACAGTTTTTGCAGGCCCACTACTAGAACTGGAAATACCTGCAGCAGCACCCCATCCACTAAAACTAAAAATAGTTGCCAATTCAGATAAAAAAGACGACCATGCATTCCTGATTTTTTGAGCAAATGTTGAAACTGTTTTCGGTGTTGGAATAATTGATTCTTCATTTGAAAGCTTTTTCTCTAAGTCTTCGGGAGTTATTTTTGGTTGGCTATACACGGAAGAACGTGACGAAGATGATGATGTTCTTGAGCGA
>JAZKEW010000035.1:27055-30626 GCA_040386785.1 Bdellovibrionota bacterium | reverse complement strand
CTTGTTTCACCGAAATCCCCAGAATCTGTTCTTGACAAAAGAATTTCAGGAAAATAATTTACGTATACAGGGTCGGCGTCTAAAGCCGAAAGCTCCGGGTTAGCATTCAGAATCGGCGACTCAGAGACAGATACTCTCGGCAAACCAGGCCCCCCTTGAAGATTACTCATCACCATCTCCTTTTCTATTCTCTATTTTTAATTTTTTTTATTTAATCAAAATTCTAGAAAGCCAGGCGGCTCTCGCTGAGGTCATAATACATAAAAATGTAAATTTTTCAATATTTATTCACTAAATAAAATTCACTTCACAACACGAGTTTCTGCAGATTTAATACTAAGCAAAATTGCATCTCGAATGGTTTGTTTAATAAACTCCTTCGTAATTTCTATTGCATTTTGTATATTGACAAAATCTTCTTGCTTATAGTCACATTCTTTATCTTGTGAATTTGAATTAATACACCTAAAACACTGTTCATGTACATTATAAAGATAAACTAATTTGCTTTTATAAAGTTCAAAGCGCAATTGAAGAGTCATTTCTTTATCGTCTATAGGCGTACAAATTTCACTTGCAAGCTCCCTATAGAGCTCGTAAGACAAATTTGTATCTTGTCGTTGAATTCGTTGAATTCGTTGAATTGGAAGTATTTTCATGTTCTTTCCGCCCCACGCATGTCAATGGAAGTAACAGTACTTGTCTATCGGTAGTACCACTTTAAACTTGAAGCACTGTGGCAATAATTGCCCAATTAATATTCGTTATTCTTCCACCGAAAAAATAAATAACAAAAATATAGGATGTATTTTTGATTTTGCCATGGAGGCGCAGACAGGTATGATTTATGTTGCTCTTAGAAAAAAAATTCGTGATATGCTTAAATCAAAATCTACTTTATTGTGGTTGGAAGGTGCCAATTACGAACAAGTAAATCAGGTGCAAATGAAGGGAGAAAAAC
Source organism: Bdellovibrionota bacterium (assembly GCA_040386785.1). Taxonomy (GTDB): domain Bacteria; phylum Bdellovibrionota_B; class Oligoflexia; order Silvanigrellales; family Silvanigrellaceae; genus Silvanigrella. Next base: position 29,665 of record JAZKEW010000035.1, on the reverse strand, counting down.
TCATACTTTCATTGACGAATGGAACAATTAAATTAGTTCAATTTGAAAAATATTCTGTTACTTCTGTTGGTGTACAGTTTTGGAGTCAAGGGAGGCCTGGGGTATTGTATAAATGGGATTTACCAGAAAATATAAATATACCCATTTTGGATGAAAACTCTTTGTTATCAATTCAAATGCCAGATGAAGATCCAAATCCACCAAATCTTGCTGCATAAATTTTTAAATCGGGGCTAGTGTGACGCTAAAAGCCAAAATCATACTCCTATTACTGAGCGCTGTGATCCCTGTTATGCTGCTTTTTGCAAGCCTTGGAATTTATTTTTTTAATCACACCCTGAAATCTGAAGCAATTAAAAGCCATAAACTAATGTACTCTCTGTTTCTGCCATCTATTTCATCTGATTTATGGGAATTTGATATTGATGGAATAAGAACAACGGCATCAAATATTATGAAAAACAATTATGCAACACGCATTTTTGTTTATGATATTGATGCAAAAAAGACACTTGGTTATATTAACCATCTAGAAAAAAATTTCATTGAAGAAACATCGAACGACTCTCTTTCTGACTATAAATTTTCCCCTAGCAATACTAAAAAATTAACTTCTATTGAAAATAACAGTGAACATATTGAATTAATAGAAATGAATACTTCAAAAAGTTATTCAACTGTTATTGGGGTTTTATATCATAAAAAAATAGGATCACAGGCCTCAAAGCCAATTGGCTATGCTGTGTTTACTTATTCTAACAAAGAAATTGAAAAATTAATTACACAATCAGTTATTGCCATTGTTGTTATATCTACCTTTATTACAGTAATTTTAGTTGCTTTAATATCAATTTTATTATTCAATATTATGGCCGATCAAATAAATCAAAATCAAGAACAATTACGCTTGATTGCTGAACAAGAAACAGCCCGACTTGTGCAAATGAATTTGCTGCCCTCAAGCAGTTTAAAACGCATGGCTCGTTTCGAAATTATTGGCCATTTTCAGTCCGCAACCGAATGCGCTGGAGACTGGTGGAATGCCTATTTATTGCCAAAAAATAAACTCCTTATTTTGCTTGGTGACGTCACTGGACATGGAACAGGTAGTGCTCTTTTAACAGCTGTTGTAAAAGGATATTGTGATTCTTTATGTCATAGTCCAGAAATTTCTACACAAAATATTCTTGCTCAACTCGATAAAATTGTTTTAAATATAGGAAAAGGTGAGCGAGTTATGACCATGTTTGCAGCCATACTTGACTCTGAACTCAACACAATTGAATTTTCAAATGCGGCCCACAATTTTCCATTTATGATTAGAAACTCGAGCGAAAATAAAAAAATTACAAAGCTTATAGCGAACGGCAAACCACTTGGTTTCAATGGAGCACAAAATTTTGATGGCTCACAAAATGCAGGCGAAAAATTTGGCAATGAGAAAATAAAATTCGCATCAAAAGTCATGAATTTTCAAATGGGAGACCTTATTTTTATTTTCTCCGATGGTTTAATTGAGGCGGTTAATTCAAAGGGTGTCGAATTTTCAGATAAAAATTTAAAAAAGATATTAGAACTAGTGTGTGATAAAAATGTCACTGAAATTAAAGAGGAAGTCTTAAAAAAATTTCGAGAATTTACAAATACGAGCACACTTGCAGATGATATGACGTTTGTGGTGTGTAAGTTTGTTTAAAAAGTTACTTCTGCAACTTTTCTTCCAGTTGCAGCCACGCATTTTCTTTTTCAAAAAGCTTATTTTTTAGCTCCCGGTATTCTTTTTCTGTCTGCACAGTATTTACCCTGTCCTTAGAAACTACGTACTGCTGCATTTTAATTTCTAATAAAGAAATTTGTTCTTGCAGGGCATTCATTTCTGCCTCTAAAGCAGTCTTTTCTTTCGTCAATTTTTGAAATTCTTTTTTACTTTTTGCTTCTTGAGCAGCATTTTTTTCATTTCGCGATGAACTTGCATTCCCCCCAAAGCTTTTTACATTTTCAGTGGGTAAATTCTCCAATCGCAATATATTTGGAAAGCCACTAATGGCAGCCAAATGTTCAAAGTCGTCTAGTTTCCCTTCGAAAAGAGCGCTTTTACCATCGGGTGTCATGGCAAAAATATGGGTGCATACTGTGTCAATAAAAATACGGTCATGGCTTACGAAAAGAACAGTGCCTTCGTAAGCATCGAGAGCATTGGCAAGCATTTCACAACTCGACATATCCAAGTGGTTGGTGGGCTCATCGAGAATAAGAAAATTTGCCTCCTTTAATAACAGCGCAGCAAGACCAAGTCTGCTTTTTTCACCACCAGATAAAACAGACACAGGTTTAAAGGCATCATCACCCTTAAATAAAAAGTTCCCCATTAAACTGCGTGCTTGTTTTTCTGTCACTTTCATAGAAACGTTGAGTAAATTTTCAAGCGCTGTTTTTTGTGGGTCAAAATAGTCCATTTGATCTTGAGCAAAATAGCCTTTAACAACATTATGCCCATATTCGTACGAGCCAGATAACGGATTGATAACTCCAGAAATTGTCTTTAAAAGTGTTGATTTACCAATACCATTTGCACCAATAATTGCAATTTTTTGCCCACGATATATTTTT
>JAZKEW010000035.1:13815-27045 GCA_040386785.1 Bdellovibrionota bacterium | reverse complement strand
GCAAGAGGTGTTGCCGTGTCGTAGCCAATAGTTAAATTATTAATACTGAGGACTTCCTTGCCGCAAAGAGTGGGAGGTCTGAAAGAAAAAACAATTTCTTCGGCATCGGTATCGAGTACAATTTCATTTTCAAAGTCACGCATTTTAGCAAGCATTTTCATTCTACTTTGTGCTTGTTTTGCTTTAGATGCCTTTGCCTTAAATCGTTCCACAAATTTTTCTAATTGAGCCATACGCTTATGCAAGCGTTCAATAGATTTTGCATCGAGTTCAATTCTTTTTTCTCGTTCATCTAAAAAGTAGTCAAAATTACCCTTGTAGAAATTAAGTCTTCCATTTGTTAAATGCAAAGTGATTGTAGAAAGTTTATTGAGCAAGTTTCTATCGTGAGACACAAACAAAAGAGTTCCCTTAAAACTTTGTAAATAATTTTCTACCCAAATTAAACTTGGTAAGTCTAAATGGTTTGTTGGTTCATCAAGAATTAAAAAATCGGGGTCGTTTAAAAAAACCTTGGCAAGTTCAAGGCGCATGCGCCAACCACCAGAAAGCTCCATGGGGTTTTGCTCAAACTGAGTCGCCTGAAAACCAAGCCCGAGCAGTATTCCCTTCGCTTTTGCAGTAATGGTATGCCCACCGAGTTCTGTAAATTTCTCTTCCAATTTATCATATTTTTTATGTACTTCTTCCGAGTAACTGACCTCCATTTTGTGCAAAATAATATCGAGTTGCTCTTTGACAACACTAATACTTTTTGCACCGGCAAGAGCTTCTTCCAGCACCGTGAATTTTGGACTCGGATTTGGTTCCTGTGGTAAGTAGCCAAATTTCAGCGTACTTGGAATAATAATTTCGCCGCTATCATGGTCTTCAAGTGAACACATCATATTGAGCAAGGTCGACTTTCCAGTTCCATTTGCCCCAACAAGCGCAATGCGTTCTCCTTGTGGGAAATGGTAGGAGGCTTCGTCTAAAATTATTTTTTTACCGTAAGATTTTTTTATTTTTTCAAGTCGTATCATATTTTTTCAAGCCATTTTTCGTAGTGAGAGAATGCAATTTTTTGTAGATCTGGTCCTTCATTAAAAATTTCATGACCAGCCCCTTCAACTTCACAAATTGTAGCGGATGTTTTGAGAGATTTTATATTGTTTCGTATGACATTTAAATCCACAATTTTATCGTCGCTTGGTAGAAGTAAAGTCACATCTGCTGTGACATTTTCAAGTGCTGCTTGCACAGGCTGCTCACTCATAGCATCAAGTAAAATTTTTCCAAAACGTGCTGTAAGATGAGTTAAAATAAGTGGATCATTTTTATATAGTAAATTATTTGTCGAGTTATTAGAAAGATTCTCCTGCTTAAAACCTATAGGTACGCTCAACCGAGGAAATAATTGAGCAACATTATTTGCAAGTAAAACTTTCCAGCTTGGAATTTTTTGTTTTGAGGCATAACCAGGTGCGCAAAGAAATAAATGTTTGAGTTCGTCTGCGAGTATGGACGCCGTATAGGTTGCAAGCAAACCGCCAAAACTATGACCAAAAATAGCAAAAGAATTATTTTTTATTTGAGGAAAAAAATTTTTAAGAGTTTTAAATGCTTGTATGATATCTAAAATAAAACAGGAAAAATTTTCCACATCCCCTCTTTTTTTTGCATGATAACCATGTCCCCTACTATCAAAATTTGCAAATATTTTATTTTTTTGGCAGGTAAATTCAGCCACATTGCGATATCTTTCTGCGTATTCGGTTAATCCATGCACGGCAAGAATGACACCATCACAATTTGACTCATGAAACGCTGCATTTGTTGGGCTATAAATTTTCATTGTCATAACATGCCCGTCTACAGCTGTTATTTTCTTTATGTTTTCATGAATCATACAAAAATTCCCCACTATTTTTTTACCTACACTAAAAATGAATCCTGCAACATTTACTCTCATGGAAGTATAGAGAATAAATTATCCTTTAAAAAGAAGAACTCAATAAAAGAAAAAAACTAGGAGCTTTCAATGTTAAGAAGCTTAAATACCGCAGCAACTGGTATGGACTCTCAACAGGAATTAATTGATACCCTGTCGAACAATTTAGCCAACGTAAACACCATTGGCTTTAAAGCAAGTCGAGCTAATTTTCAAGACTTATTGTATCAAAACTTGAGAGCACCAGGATTACAAACAACCACAGGCACCATTGCTCCAAGCGGAATTCAAATAGGGAACGGCTCAAAACTTGTTTCGGTAGAAAAATCATTTGAAGAAGGTGCAATTAAGGTAACAAATAAAGATACCGATTTCGCAATCACTGGAAAAGGATTTTTTCGTGTGCAAATGCCTGACGGCAGCATTTCCTACACTCGGGACGGAACCTTTCGACGCAATGCCGATGGCAGGCTTGTCACCGGGGAAGGGCTCCCAATATTGCCAGAAATCGTTGTGCCTTCAAATACAATTAATTTACGAGTTGGCATAGATGGCATCGTGACTGCAAAAGTCAATGGTGAAGTGGAGCCAAGAAATTTAGGGCAAATTCAAATTGCCAATTTTATCAATCCAGCCGGTTTAAATGCCATGGGTAGAAATTTATTTGCGCAAACCCCTGCTTCAGGAGAGCCCACTGTCACCGTGGCAGGAGAAAACGGCACCGGTATTATTGAACAAGGGCAACTTGAAGCCAGCAATGTCAATATTGTGGAAGAAATGGTGCAAATGATTATGGGGCAACGGGCCTATGAACTCAACAGTAAAGTCATTAAAACCGGCGATGAAATGTTGGCTGTTACCAATCAAATGAAATAATAAATTCTGGTGAAATATGATTGATATCCCCGTTCCTGTTTACATTGAATATAAAAATCTTTCTCCTGTTGTCACACAGGCAGAACATCAAAAAGATTTAATTGCCTCTGTGCTAAAAAAAGTAGAAGGCCAAGCAAAGTTTATTTTAGAATACTCCGGAGAGAAAGAACAAATTTCTTCCACAAATAATTTATTTTGGGAAGCCAAATGTATTGTCTGTTTTAATATTCCTGATGATAGCTTTAGCGTTGTACTAAGTTCAGTAAAAAAAACCGCAAAAAATAACGGAGAAATTGCACTCCTCACCTTTGATACGTTCGATTCACCAGGCAGAATTTCTTCATGGAAAATAGAGATGACAGAAGTTAAACCTATTGTTGTCCGTTCAGGAAAAGATGTGAAAATAAATTTTAATTCCACAAGCGGCATTGCTATTCAAGGGGTGGGCAAGTCTTTAAAAAATGCTTCTCGAGGAGAAACTATTCGCGTGCAAGTAAGTAACTGGTTTCAAAAAATAAACAGCCCGAATTCTACCGAAATTATTGAAGCAAAAGTTATTGCGCCTAATGAGGTAGAATATGTCACCAAATAACGAGATTATTTTTGAACTGAGTACAAAACGACTTATTCAACTCACAACGTTATTTATGTTTCTAGCACTTGCTATGTTTTTAGCCAGTTGCCAAATGAGTGAGCCGTATGGAAATAGAGTTGGGCATGCGCCACTCCCAAATATACAACCAACTCCTTCTTACGCCAATAAGGGGATTAGTCAAAATAACTCTGTCAACAAAGGACAAGAACAACTTTATATAAAAAGAGATCAACTCAGCATTCAACCTAAAGAATTCGGCTCCTCTTCAGGAAGTATTTGGGCCGATTCCAGTCTCCCCAAAAGCCTAGCCACAGAATTTAAACCCACTAGACCAGGCGAAGTTGTCACCGTCAATATTCCAGAAAACTTACAATTTAAAGATGAGGCTGCAAAAACGGAGCCTGCAAAATCGTTTAAATTTGAAGTGGCAGGAATTGAGCCTGGTGGTGAAGTTTATTTGCGCGGAGTGAAAAACTACACCGCAGAAAATGGGGAACAACGTAACATCATAATTCTTGCTAAAATTCCAAGAAGAGACTTTAACAACTCTGAAATTAATGCAAAAGATTTGACTGAAGTTGCTGTTCACGAAAGCTCTAGCACAGGGGAGTCTGACTACTCAAGCACAGGTTGGGATCAAACCGTTTCCAAAAAAATTGCTGGTTACACGCCTGATGTCAGTACAAAAACAGCTGCTCTAGAGAGTGAAAAGAAAGAAGTTGAAACGCAAAAAAAAGCTCTAGCTGATCAACAAAAAGCACTGACTGATGAATCGGAACGTTTGAAAAAAGATAGAAAAAGGTTAGATGCAGAAACCGCTCGGGCAACAAACACGCAAGCAAAAGCACCTAGCGCTCCGCAAGCACCGGCAGCAGCTCCCGCTGCAAATAACGCAGGGGCTGCAAAACCATGAAAATAATTCACACGAGCCTATTACTGCTATTATTTTTATTTCACTGTGCCCATGCGCAATCAGTGGATCTCCCTGTGCGAATTAAGGACTTAGTTGAAATTCGGGGCGTGCGTTCCAACCAACTCACAGGACTTGGCCTTGTTATTGGCTTACAAGGTACAGGCGACAGTAAGGCAAGTATTGCAACAAATAAAGCGGCATCTAGCGTTATTAGTCGATTGGGCATTGCTGTTTCACCAGCAGAAGTCACAACAAAAAATGTGGCCGTTGTTGTTGTCACATCCGATCTCCCTCCATTTGCACGTGTAGGTGATAAAATTGATTTGCGAATTTCAAGTATTGGCGACGCAGCAAGTCTGGAGGGAGGGACACTTCTTTTAACCACACTGAACGCAGCGGATGACAGAGTTTATGCGACAGCTCAAGGCTCTATAAGCCAAGGCACGGCCATGAGCGGAGCGCAGGGAGGAGGTGGACAAAGTTCACAAAATTCCACCCCTAAAACAGTTTCCCTTGCAAACGCAGGAATTGTGGAAAGGGAATACCCCATTTCATTTATTAAAAATAATGCCGTGGAGCTTAGCTTAAGAAATGAAGATTTCACAACAGCGAGTCGCATTGCTCTTGCAGTCAATAATTATTTTGGAGAATTTATTGCCAATGCTGTAAATGGTGGAGTCATTAAAGTGAATTTACCGAATACAGTAGACAAAAATAATCAAAGCTTTAACCCTGTTGCTTTCATGGCGGCTTTAGAACAAGTTAAAGTAACACCGGATACTCAAGCTATCATTGTAATAAATGAAAGAACAGGCACTATTATTTCAGGAAATAATGTGATTATTTCTCCCGTTGCTATTAGCCACGGACGCCTAGACATTCAAATTGGCAAGAAAAGCAATAAAGTAACAGAAATTTCTGCTGTCACAACTGTTGGTGACTTAGTCAAAGCACTCAATAATTTGGGAGCAGGACCAAAGGATGTGGTTTCTATTTTACAATCTTTGGAAGCAGCAAAAGCGCTAAAGGCACAACTTAAATTGATGTAAGGCTTGTATTATGCGAATTACAAACTCAGACGCTACTCAAAATAATTTAAACTTAAATTTAAATGACAACAATGATTTAGAAAATTTAAAAAGACTTTCTACTCAAGGAAAAAATAAACCCTCTGTGGTGGACAAAGAAAAAAAGTTGAAAGAAGCCGATTCGGTTGCCAAAGAATTCGAAACATTATTTGTAGATATGATGATGAAAAGTATGCGAGAAACTGCAAAACCAGAAGAGGAAACAAATGCAGAAAATATTTACAAAGGCATGCTAGATAGTGAGTACTCAAAGACGATGACGGATGCGCAGAGCTTTGGAATTCGAGAAATGGTGCGACAGTGGATTGTGGATAATTCTTAATCACTTTACCTAACCCCCCCGTTTACAACGGGCTAAGTTAAATACTAATACCAATGTAAACACGAAGAAAATAAGGTTCAATTGTTTTGATGCCACGGTCTAAAGAATGAGGGCCACTGGTTGTGCGATCTATCGTAAAAAGAGGAACACTAACTCCAACCCAATCAGCTCCTATGGAGAGATGCCAAAACTCCCACTGATTACCTATAAATACGTGGCTTGTGACAAAATCTACTGTTTCATTACCATCATTTTCCCAACGCTCGTAAAAGGTCTCACAATTCGAGTCAAATAAAGAGCAATCGTCATGAGTACCTAAATGAGGTGATTCATGGGAGGAGGTTCTATGCTGGTAACTCAGTCCTGAAGCAACATAAAAAGAATTACTAACAAAGTACTTCACATCCAGAGCATAGGATTCATTTTTAATTTTTGTTTTTCCGGAGACATAGGATGAGAAAAAAACAAAAGCTCGTTCGTCATAATCAATGGTACCCCAATTGTATTGCCCTTCTACTGCCCAGTCCTTAGAGCGCCAACCAATTTTACCTCCCAGTGCAGAGGACATGTCGGACACAAGAGAAGTTTGTCCTGCGACGTAAAAAGGATGTTGTTCGCGAAGTGATTCACTTGTATCAGCATATGCGTAATTAAAAGCAAGTAGCCCAACCAGCATCAAGAAAACATTTTTTAAATTCATAGCCATCGCCATACGTTACCACTCCTAAAAACCAGAGAACAGTTTCAGTTTTTGGAGCGGTAGCACATACCTATTTGAATCTCAATGGTTATATGGATAGATTGTTGAAGACAAAGGGCAGGATACGGCGTCTTATTCAAGGCGCAATCAGCGTAATTTCTACTGACTACATATACTCAAAATCACTCACATAGGCACTCTCATATCTATCAAACACATTCTCCTGCTGGTAAGGACTTCTTTTTCCATTATGAGAAGTTTCCAAGCTTTCATCGCTAGGCGAGTAGAGAGTTTTTTTCTGTTTCTGCTTTGAAGAAGTACGCCTGAGAAAAGATTCAAGCTTTTGAATTACCTTTTCAATAGCGTGGCCAGCATCAGTTGCCGTTGCATTAATACAAGCGCTCAAATTAGAAGCCTTCACAGCAATTTTAACATGGTGTTCAATACCATCAACGCTGAAAAAAGCCTTAATTGACGTCGCCGGGGTGGAGAATTTGTCGAAGCAATCCTTTATTCGGTTGGAGACAATTTCGCGGATAAGATCGGACTTTGGAAAATTAACGAACTGAATGTCAACTCTCATAAAACCTCCTTGTTGGTACCGGTGCAGCATTGGCGCTGCTCATTCACCAGTCCGCACGCTAGCAGAATTTGGCCAATTAGTCAAGGCGGGTTTTTCCGCTGACGTCAGAATTTGTTAGAGTTTTTTTGACATTTTAGAACTTTTTTGATCTTTTAGAAGAAGGCAATATTTTTAACGCCTCCCTATATTTTGAAATCGTTCTTCTTGCAATAACAACATGTTTTTCCGTGGAAATTTTTGTTGCAATATCTTGATCAGAAAGAGGGTTTTCTTTATCTTCATTTTTAATGTATTCCTGCACCCATTGTTTTATAGATTCATTTGCAAATTCTTTTCCAGAAGACGTCTCCATTTTCGAGTTGAAAAAATATTTAAGTTCAAAAACTCCACGATTGCAAAACAGATATTTTCCAGAAGTGCTACGAGAAATAGTGCTTTCATGAAGATCTAATTCTTGTGCGACATCTCTTAGAGTTAGAGGAACAAGATGCTCAACCCCATTTTCAAAAAACTCCATTTGATGCTGCAAAATGATCTCTGTTACTTTAAGAATTGTTTTATTTCGTTCTTCTAAGGAGCGAATTAACCATTTTGCAGATCTCGTATTTTCATTTAGATATTTAACCGTCTCCTTTTGTTGAGAAGAATTTTTGAGCTCTGTCATTAAAGATTGATATCTTGTAGAAAGTTTAATTCTTGGCAATCCATTTTGATTCAAACTACAAATCCATTCGCCATCTCTTTTAAAAATATACACATCTGGAATAACAATTTGATTTGTTTCTTCCCCAAATTGACGAGCTGGTTTGGGATCAAGATTATCTCGTATAAAACGGAAGGCATCTTTAATTTCCTCCAGAGAGGCTTTTTCTATTTTTGCAATTTTTGAAAAATTTAATTTTTCAAAATCCTCCCAATAATTTTTCAAAATAACATGAACGTACTTTGGAATTTCTTGTAAATGGTCGAGCTGCAAAATTAAACACTCTTGCAAGTTACGAGCACCAAGCCCCGGGGGGTCACATTTTTGAATTGTTTCCAAGGCAAACTTGAGATCATCAAAATGGATTTCATGTTGTGTAGCAAGCTCTTCTAATGACGTATTCAAGTAACCATTGTCATCAATGTACTGCAAAATAGTTTTGACACAATGTTGTTCATAAATGCTCAGTCGTAGCATGGAAATTTGTTGAAAAAGATTATGGTGCAAAGATGATTTTGCTGAGTTATCTGCTATTTCTTTGTTAAGAATTTGAACTGAATTTCCAGTTGTTATTTTTTGTGTTTTTGTTGTTTTTTTTAAGCCAATAAGGCACGGATTTTTTTCCAGTTCATCAGAAATAAAATTCTCCAACTCCGTGCGGCCAAGACTTAATATTGTAATGGAGTTTTTAAGCTCCGTTGAAAGAGAAAGGCGTTGCGTAGTTTTTAAATTTTGTTTTATTTCGAACTCCATTTAAGCTCCTCTACGCCTTTCATTCAATTCCATTTAACAGATACTTTTTGAGCTGCCAAAATCAAGTCCTGCAACTCAACCATTTTGGTTACGCAGTCTACATCTGTAGTCCTTGATTGCGCTGCGTTCAAGTTCTCATTTGCTATGTCAATTTTATCTTGTACATCATCGGCATTAGCAAATTTCTTTCGCTCTACAAAACCACGAACTTTTGTTTTAATCCTAAAACCCATAGTCATTCTCCTTTTTCATTGATGAGTTAAAATCAACGAAGCAAAGAAAGCGCCATTTCTGGTTTTTGATTCGCTTGAGAAAGAATCGAAAGTCCAGCCTGCGTCAAAATTCTACTTTGTGTTAACTTAGCGGTTTCTTCGGCATAATCCACGTCATGAATACGACTCTTCGCGGACATCATGTTTTCTGTAGAAGTAGAGATGTTGCTAATTGCTGTGTTCAAACGGGATTGTGTTGCACCGAGGCTCGCTCTTGTATTTGCAACTGTGGTTAAGCCAACATCAAGAACATCAAGTTGAGCGGCAATTTTCTCTCTATCTTCACCAGCGATGCTAGATTCTTTTAAGTTAAGAGAGTCTGCATTAATTCCATTGGGGGCATCTCCAAGTTTTAATTTTAAGACGTCATTTTGTGTCCCGTTGTATCCAACTTGCAAAGACACCGCGTTATCATCTGATTGAGGCCCTAATAATTTTCTACCATTAAATTCCGTACTTTCAGAAATTCTATCAATTTCCTGAACGAGCTCTTGATATTCTTTGTTAAGATACCCTCTTTCTGTCACTCCCACGGTGTCGGAAGCGGCCTGGACGGTCAACTCACGCATACGAACGAGCATGTTTGAAGTTTCGTTCAAAGCACCTTCTGCCGTTTGAATAAGAGAAATACCATCATTGGCATTTCGCTTTGCTTGCACAAGCCCACCTGTTTTTGCTTTTAAACTTTCGGAAATTGCAAGCCCTGCAGCGTCATCTGCTGATTTATTGATACGACTACCCGAGGAGAGCTTTTCCATACTCGCACTCATGTCAGCATTATTGGCATCCAATAATCTTTGAGCAGTTAGTGATACAACGTTGGTTTTAATACGAAGACCCATACAAAAATCCTCCCTGAAGATTCAATTTCAACAGTTTTGGAAGCTGTTGAATTGCTCACTGCATCACCCTTGACACAGTTGAAACAAATAGATCTTTACCCAGTGTTCCCTTTGGGTTCCGTGACCTACAGGAGTCTTATCGTTCAAATTTTTTATTAATTTATATAATTTTAATTAAAAATGTAATTAAAAGTGAAAATATAGTAATTTCAATGTATTAATTGGTGGGTTTTTTAAGAAGACTTTAAAAATATTTTTTCACAATACCTTCATATTCTCCGCTCAATTTTATTTTTTCTATAAATACATTGAGCTTATGGACCAGTTCCGTATCCTCTTTTCTTGCAGCAAACGCGATATCCCCTCGTTCTGACAAGGGAAGCTGATAGAATTTTCTATTTAATTTTTTTTCCACATGCGAAATAAAAACATTATCATCCACAAACACATGAGTTTTTTTCTGAAGAATAGCACTAACTTCGTCATTTTCGCTAGAATAAAACATGAGAGACGCTTGAGAAATTGTTTTTTTCAAATACAGAGATGCGGCTGAACCCGTTTGAGAAGCTATTTTAATTCCCTTCTTATCCATATCAGAAAAGCTTTTAAACCTATTCCTAGACTCTTCTGAGTCTAGGAATGCTGCTGTCACAGTGACGCTGTAAACAGGTTTAGTAAAAAGCACTACTTGAGAGCGCTCCTCAGTGACTGTTAAACCAGAAACGATTAAATCACATTTTTTTGTTGTCAACGCTGGAATAAGGCCATCTAATGAAATGTCCAGCATGATTAAATTTAAATTACTTTCTTGAGCAAACTTTTGAATAATGTCGATATCAAACCCTTTCCATTGACCGGAATCATCTTTCATTTCAAAAGGCGGAAAACCAGACTCGGAGCAAATAGTTAAATTTTGTTTTGATACGCTTGTATTTGAATTTGACATAACTGGACTACAAAGTAACAGGCTGTTCAGCAGTACGAAAAGTTTTAAACGAGTCATAATAATTTCCTAGTTCAGTGGCACTGTGTTACAATTTCTAGTTGCTATGGAGTACATTATGAAATTGCTTTTCGTCATTTTAAGTTGCTTTTTTTTTCCTTGCACTGTGTTTGCCATAAGCAACGAAAAGCCTCCTGAACCCCATTACAAAATTGATTTACAATCTGCTATGAATTTAGCTGCACAACACTCTTACAATTTAAAGGCCGCTCAAGCAAACACAAACTCAGCACAAGACACGTACAATAGCGCTTTTAGAGCGTTGTGGCCAAATTTAACTGGCGCGGCAAATAGTACATGGCAAAACAACACACTTGGGCAAAATGCATTTCACTCCACACCACAAAACTTGAGTTCTTCGGGCACCTTAACATTCACACAACCGCTGCTCGGTATTATTCCTCTAGCCCATACTGTTGAACAAAAAAACATTGCCCTAAAAATAAGTCAAACACTACGAGCAGCATCTGAAATTCAAGCAGCTTTGCTTGGTGCGCAGTATTATTTAAATTTGCAGCTTGCTTTTGCAAGAGTTGCCATTGCGCAAGCGAATATAACAACCTTGCAAAAATCAAAACAAGACGCACAGTCTTTATTTGAAACAGGCAGCATTTATAAAGATGATTATCTTCGCATTTTACTGCAATACACGCAGGCTCAACAAAGTCTTGTCAATGAAAAATCAGGCTTGAATATTGCATTATTTTCTCTTGCGCAGAGCCTGGGTATTAACAGCGCAAATGACATGAAAGTTATTGCTAGCGATCTTTCCCATTGGGAAAAAAATAATTTTAATTTGCCAGATTTAGAAGAATCAAAGCAAATTGCATTCAAGCAAAATCAAAATATTCTTGTAGCACAATCAAATGTGCAGTTAGCAGAAATGAATAAAACGCTTTCTGAAGACAACTATCTTCCATCACTCAATGCCGTTGTGAGTTACACTAAAAATTTTAATTCCTATGATATTCATACCAACTTATCTCCAGAAAATACGGTTGCTTATGGTTTTAGCCTCACCTGGAATATTTGGGATTGGGGTGTGAGATCCGCTCAAAATAGTGCCTTGGTAGAACAAGTGAGTAGTCAAGAATATTTATCTGAATCGGAAAAAGAAACTATTTTAAACAGTGTTGTTTCCCAATATTACTCCATTGTAAACAATATTAGCGCTGTGAAAACAGCGAAGGAATCCGTGACAACAGCAGATGAAGCCTTTAATTTGGTTTCTTTCCGCTTTTTAAATGGACAAGTCACGGCGCTTGACTTAATCACGGCACAACAAAATTTAACGGCATCAAAAGCTGATTTAGCACAAGCTCGCTTTAATCTAGATTTGGCATGGTTAACTTTTCAAACTGTGTTAGGCAAAAATCCTGCTCTTTAATTTTAATAAAAAGGGTCTGCATGAAAAAAATAATTATTTATATATTCGCTACGGGACTGCTCTTTTCTTGCCAAAAAAAGGACTCCTTGGCAAAATTACCACCCGAACTAAAAGAAAAACAAGTTTCTCCACCCACCACGCCTTCAATACAGCAAATTAAAACTCCACCTGCTAATCCTTTAACACAACAAATTAAAGCTTCACCTGCTGATGACGCTGTTGATATCAATACTCTTACTGCCACAGTCATTGGCGTACAAACAAGCCAACTCAGTTTTAGAATAAGTGGTTATGTCAGCTCCGTGCTTGTAAAAAATGGTCAGTATATTAAAAAGGGACAAGTTATTGCCCGACTTGACAATAGCATTGCATTACAAAATTTAAATCTGGCTAAATATGATTTAGAAAAAGCCAATACAGCACAACACTTTGCTGAATTAACGCTACAAAGAACACGAACTTTAAATCAACGGCAAGCCACAACTCAAATTGCCCTAGAGCAAGCGGAATCTGGTTTTTTAAACGCACAAATTGCTTGCAAACAAGCCGATGCAAATTTAAGGCTTTCGCAAATTAACTTCGATGAAACAAATTTAATAGCTCCTTTTGATGGCTACTTATTGAATATTTCTACTTGGATTGGCAATTATGTTTCATCAACAACAGCTATTGCAACTCTCACATCAACCAATGATTTACAAATTCAAATTCCCGTCCCTCAAACCATCACAAATAATTTTTCCATTGGTCAAGAATTTTCTTTTTCAAATAGTTCTCAAAATATTGCTGGAACTTTAAAAATAACGGGCATTGTGCCCTACGTTGACGCCAGTTCAAAAACATATCTTCTCTATGCCTCTCCTATAAAAATCCGCGGCCAGCTCATGGCAGGTGAACTTGTTGTGGTCAATCTTAAATAAGGTAACAAAGCATGCTACTTGCAGATGTTTCTATCAAAAGACCTGTTTTCACAACAATGATGAATTTGCTCATTGTGATTTTTGGGCTCATATCCTATCAAAAAATGGGAGTAGACAACCAACCAAAAGTAGATTTACCCATTGTCAATATTCGCGTGCAAGTTCCTGGTGCCACACCGCGATATATTGAACAAAATGTGTTGAACCCAATTGAAAATGCCGTGCGTCCCATTGAGGGAGTTGATACCATAGATTCCACAGCAAGCATTGGCTCAGTTTCAGTGCGCGTCACTTTTCTTTTAAGCGAAGATATCAATGTTGCCGTTAACAATATTCGCAATGC
>JAZKEW010000035.1:12672-13805 GCA_040386785.1 Bdellovibrionota bacterium | reverse complement strand
ACAGGAAAAAAATCTTGGCCAACAACGGCACTGCCTCCCACGGTAAAAGCAGTAGACCCCAACGCTTCTTCCATTTTGCAAGTTGCGGTTTCTTCGGTTGCACCTAACATGAATCTTGGCGATTTATCGCAATATGTTAATGACATTTTTGTTCCTGCTATTGAACAAGCCCAAGGGGTGGGCGACGTTGGAATTGCGGGCTTGCGTTTACCTGAATATGATATTTTATTCGACAATCAAAAATTAAACGCACTTTCAATTTCAGCCTTGAGTGTGATCAATCAAATTACATTGCAAATTATCACAATGCCTGGCGGAACCGTTAACGACGGGAAAAAAGCTTTTAATATAGATGCATCAACAAATCCAAATTCACTCTCTGATCTTGCTCAACTCCCTATTTCTTTAAGCTCAGGCCAAATTGTCAAACTCAATGAATTTGCAAACGTAATTTCAACAATTCAAACACAAACAACTTACGGAGAAAGTGACGGCTCTCCTGCTCTTATTGTCTATATTTCAAAAGCCTCTAGTTCAAATACAGTGCAGGTGGCAAAAAATGTACGTTCTGTTATTACAGACCTAACAAAAAATGTTGAAGGCAAACTGAATATTCGAATTGTTAATGACACTTCTCGATTTATATCTGAGTCTCTAGATGCGGTAAAATTTGATATTGTCCTCGGAGCTATTTTAACCATTGCCATTGTATTTTTATTTTTACACGACTGGAAAGCCACATTAATTAGCTCCATTGCTATTCCAACCTCGCTTATTGGCAGCATCGCAGTGATGTATTTGTTTGGCTTTACCCTGAATTCTATGACAACATTAGCTCTGTCACTTTCTATTGGAATTATTGTTGATGATGCTATTGTGGTGATTGAAAATATTCACAGACATATGGAAATGGGGAAAGGTCCATTTACAGCAACAACAGATGCCATGAATGAAATTGGTATTCCAGCCATTGCCATTACTTTTGCCATTGTTGCGGTGTTTATGCCTGTGGCATTTATGGATGGAATTACCGGCCGTTTTTTCTATGAATTTGGTATTACGGTTTCTGTTTCTGTTCTAATTTCACTTTTTGTTGCATTTACATTGACTCCTTCTTTTGGAAGTCGAATGTT
>JAZKEW010000035.1:11168-12662 GCA_040386785.1 Bdellovibrionota bacterium | reverse complement strand
TGTTAACCTCACACAATCATAAAAAGAATCTGCTTTTTAAAAAAATAGACCACATACTCAACTTTATTGAAGAAGCTTACGGTAAAGCTGTTCATTATACTCTCAGACATAGGTTTTTAACCATTTCAAGTGGTCTTGGAATCTTGATTATAAGTGTGCTTCTTTTGCATTTTGTACCAACAACCTATCAACCGAAGGTAGACACAAGTTATACCAGCGTAAGTATACAATTAAATCCAAACACAGACTTACCAGAAACAATGAAAAGAGCGCGAGAAATTGAACTGAATTTAAAAAAATACCCTGGCGTAAGCAACGTCTTTTTTCGTCTAACCGATGCGAGCGACGCAACATTTTATTTGAATTTAGTCCCTCCAGAAAAAAGAACTTATACGCAAGCTCAGCTTGAAAAACGGTTACGACAAGACTTAAAAAAATATAAAAAAAATGTTGATGAAATAATAACCGTTGGAAAGCCAGGAAAAGCCCAACAGCCGGTACAAATAGTTCTTACTCATCCAGACATAAATATTTTGAATAATTATGCCTTAAAAGTGCAAGATTATTTAAAAACCATAGAGGGGGTGGCTGATATCACGTCGGACACCCCAAAATCAGCACAGCAAATTAAGGTAACACCCAATTTTGTTCTAGCAAATACATTGGGTGTTTCCACGAGTGATCTTGCAACTTCTTTATCGTTTTTGTTTTATGGAAACACTGTTGGTTCTTACAATAGAGGTGCTGATTCCTACGATATTGTTGCAAAATTAAATCCAAACCAAACGCTCTCCCCCCAAGACGTTTTGGCAATTTCAATACCAGGAAAAAATAACACGATTGTGCCCTTGAGCAGCGTTGCAAATGTTACTTTAGAAACCTCTCGTTCTGTTATACAACATCACAATGGCATGCGAGAGTTCACAGTATTAGCAGAATATACCGGAAATGATTTAGGAAAAGTCTTAACACAAGCGGAAAAATTTATTCAAAAAACAGCACCAGTTGGTATACAGCATGAATTTTCAGGTGATGCAAAAAATTTAAAAGATGCCAACGGAGCGGTTATTCAAGCTCTGTTTTTTTCATTTCTATTTGCCTACATGGTTCTGTGTTCGCAGTTTGAAAGTTATTTAACTCCATTTGTTATTATTTTAAGCGTACCCCTTGCATTTTCTGGCTCATTTATTTCTTTGCTCATTTTTGATGAACCGCTTTCACTGTACGCCATGGTGGGACTTATCTTATTGACGGGGCTTGTCAAGAAAAACGCAATTCTACTTTTAGATTTTGCCGAACAAAAAATGCGCGAAGGAGTGGATCTCTTTCAGGCCTTAGAAATTGCTGGAAAAACAAGACTTCGTCCAATTTTAATGACTACCTTTGCCATGACTACTGCGGCCACCAACACGATGACTGCCTTTGCGATTCCTCGTTTGTGGCAACTCTATAAATGAATTAATGGCAATAATTGAAGGTCCTGATGTTGAAGTT
>JAZKEW010000035.1:0-11158 GCA_040386785.1 Bdellovibrionota bacterium | reverse complement strand
CCGATCTCGAACAGCGTTCACCCATGGGAATTTCAGTTATTGGAGGGCTTATTTCTTCCACAATTTTAACTTTACTTGTTATTCCGTGTGTATTTAGCGTTTTAGACGATGGAAAAAGATTTTTACTCACCTCTTTTCAGAATATGTCGATAAAACATCTGTGGGCCTTATTTACCAAATAAATTAGCTTATAAAGCCCTTATACCTCTTGTATATAGGAAGGCTAAAAGTATGGTTTTATCAAAAAATGGTGCAATTAAAAGCAAATCAAGAATTGAAAAAAATCCAAAGGGAATGCTTTCGAACTTCGATTTTCTAAGTGCTTATATGAACGAGGAAAATCACGAACATCACAATAAACATAAGGAAGAAAATGTTCCCGTTGAGTTTTTGTCTAAAACATACAAGCATTTAAATTCTAGTGAAAAAGATAAAATTGTTCTGCATACAGCAGAACTTATTCAAAATAACTACTTAAAAAACCATGATTTTAAGACTCAACTCTATCATTTTTCTATCCTGTTCGGCAATGAAAAAGATTGGACGCATATCAGACAATTTTTAAATCACTTATTGTTAGACTCAACAAATTTAGATTTTATTACAAAAATTTGCGAAAAATTATTTTTAATTATTGATGAGGAATATACTCTTGAACATATTTCAACAAATGTGACAGCAACTTGCTTGGCTCTTATTACAGAAATAGGATCACATGTAAAAGAAAATATGGAAAAATTAGACGGAGAATTAAAAATAAAACATATATTTTTTATTGAATTTTTAACAAGCAATATGATGGCAAGAAGTAATATCAATAACGAAACCATGAGAATAGGTCTTGTTTATTATTTTTCCAGAGTGGAACCTTCATCTCACATTAATATAGAAAAAATACTCAGTCGATTTGGACAAAGTTTACTGGAACATGTTTTGCAAACATATTTTTGCAATTCAAAAAAATCGGACCTCGCATTTTATTTTATTATAGAGCATTTAGATAATTTTATTTTTAGTTCTCCTGCTCTGGCAGAAATGAGCAACTCTGTTTTGCAAAATCAAATGCTGAAGCACACACAAGATTTTCCAATTCTAATGAAAAAATACATCTCTTATAAAGTTAAGGATATGGATTTTAGCATGGCTCGTTCATTGGTTATTCATTTATCTTTTTTACTCAAAGAAGCGTGCGAAGTTCATCAAAAAACGTTAATTGATTCCATGCTTGAGTTGACTTTTAGTTTTATTTATTTATTTGAAAACAAATCAAAAGATGGCATGATTAATTTATGTGATATACTAGGAGAAATTATTGCGACAAGCAAATCACCAAAGGGCAAGGAAATTTCAGCCATTATTTATGATAAAATTCTCGCAACTAGAAAAATGATGGACTCTAGCCATGCCTTTAAGCTCATACACATGGACTCCAAAAGCGCACTGATACATGGGAAAATTCACAGCATGTCTGCCAAAAAGACAACTCCATTAGATGAAATTCTTTTACTTGCAAGTTAAAATACACTCATATTATTTATTTTAAAAAATATGAGTGTAAAATGAAAAAATCTCTTCTCAGAATTTTTGCTTTAAATCCAATTAAGCTTGGGTTGTTAATTACTTTATTAAATACATTTTTTCTTTTCAGGCATTATACTTTACCAAAAAATTCTCTTAATCTTATTGAACAATTAGAAACAAAACTCTACGACATCCGCTATAAAATACGCGGCTCTGAGTCCATGAGTGGTGTTGTTGGAGCCATGACTGCTGACGACAAAAGTATTGAACGCTTTGGACGCTGGCCCTTTCGCCGAGACATATATGAACAAGCTTTTAAAAATTTAAAAAACGCAGGAGTGAAATGGATTGGACTCGACGTTCTTTTTAGTGAACCGTCAAGACGATCTTTGGAAGAATCTATTCCTGATTTACAAAATATTTTTTACCATAAAAATAAAATTGTCGACTTAACATCAACACAATTTGAAACTCAAATTGACAATCTTATAACAAAAAGTCCAGGAGATGTTTCTCTTGGCAAAGCAATTGAAAATTTTCACAATGTTGTGCAAAGTTACTTTTATGTGGAAAGACAAAACCAAGTCCTTAAATCAAGCTACGAATGGCAATCCAGTTTTGCAAGATTGCAAAACTCCTTTATTGACTTCACCGATTTACCACCAAATAAAACTCTCGATGATTACAAAAGCTTATTAAGTTATGGCGCTGTCACAAATACAAGTTTAATCTCGGGTCACAACCGTTACATGGGATTTGCAAATAATGAAACCGATTCCGATGGCCTTGTTCGAAAATATATTCTTGTAAAGTCCATTAAACCCATAGATAAGTCTGGTAATATACTTGCAAATACTGTGCTTGTTCCCAGTTTAGGGTTAGCCATGGCAGCCAATTATTTAGGGAGTGGCATTATTGTTCATTTTGATTCAAGTGGTATTGAGTCCATTGAATTATCTCCTTCTGAGACCACAAAACAACCCATAAAAATTCCTGTTTATTTTGATGGCAACGGACAAATGCTGATGAACCACTACGGAATGTTTCACGAAATTCCGCAAATTTCTTTAGAAGAAGCCTATGATAATCATCTGCCAAAAAAATTACCTGAAATTTTAATTTATGGCGGAGTGGGAACAGGAACTAATGACAAAAGGCCTTCCCCTTTTGATGAAAGGTTTGATGGCGTTGGCTTTCATGTCACAGCGGTGGAAAATATTTTAACGCAAAATTTTATGAAACGTTCCTTAAAAGCTCCTTTTATTGAATTATCTGTGCTTATTATTTCTGGATTGATATTTTCAATTGCACTCAGATATATGTCCTCTTTAATTGCAGCCGTATTTATTTTTTCATCTATGATTATATTTTATTTTATTGATCAATACTTTATTTTTGGCAAAGGAACCTGGTATTACGTCGGAATGTTTTACATCCAAAGCATTGGAATTTATATTTGTATTACTGTCTTTAAATACTTTACAGAAGAGCGTGAAAAAAGAAAAGTGAAAGGGGCTTTTCAACATTATTTAAACCCATCTGTTATTAATAAAATGATAGAAAATCCAAGTTTATTAAAACTTGGAGGAGAGAAGAAATATTTGACCGTATTTTTTTCAGATGTCAGGGGCTTTACAACAATTAGCGAACAGTTATCTCCAGAAAAGCTCACAGCACTTTTAAATGAATATTTTACTCCTATGACAAAAATTGTCTTTGACTCCAGTGGATTACTCGATAAATATATTGGTGATGCCATGATGGCCGTGTGGGGTGCTCCAGTTTATTTTGAAGATCATGCTGATAGAGCAATACAATCTTCTTTACAAATGCTCGATAAACTCGCCATTTTACAAAAAAAATGGGAAAGCGAAGGGTTGCCTTTTTTGGACGTTGGCATTGGTTTAAATACTGGAGACATGGTTGTTGGAAATATGGGAAGTGAACAACGTTTTGATTACACAGTACTTGGTGATTCTGTCAATTTAGGTTCTCGAATTGAGAGTATTAATAAAAATTATGGAACAAGGCTTCTCTGCTCTGAATTTACAAAAAATGCGTTAAAAAATCCTGAATTATTTTTATTAAGAGAACTCGACATTATTCGTGTAAAAGGCAAAACAGAACCCGTGAAAATTTTTGAGGTTATGCAATTTAATTCTGAAAATAAAGATTTTATAAAAAAAATAATTCAAATTTTTGTAGAAGGGCTCAATTATTACAGGTCATCTCAATGGGATCTCGCCATTGAAAAATTTAATGCGGTGATACAATTGCGATCTGACGACGGCCCTTCACTAGAATTTATTGAGCGTTGCAATTATCTGCGACATAAAGAGTTTAGCGCTGAAGAGCCATGGGACGGAGTGTGGAATTTTAAAACAAAATAATGCGCGCCGTATTGGTTTCATTGTTGCAAATACCTTATGTTTTTTCTATTATCCCCCTTGTCATAAAAAATGACGGGAGATTTTTATATGAAAATTCGTTTGTTTTATATTTTAAGTATTTTTACACTCATAGCGAGCAATACTCAAAATGCCTTTGCCTCTTGTGAAGTAGGCCCAATTTTATTTCGCGACACACTCTACGGAGCAGCCATTGGTGGCGGTGTTGGAGCTCTTGTGCTTATTGCCAATTCCGACTCCTCCAACATTGCACCAACTTTTGCTGCGTCTGCACTCGTGGGTGCTGGCGCTGGATTGCTCACAGGAATTTTTGAAATTTCTTTATCAAACTGTTCTGGCGGCGGAGGAGGAGGGCACAAAAAAAATCGTGATGAAAACTATGGATATGAGCTTAAAGTAAGACCAATGTTTTCAGTGGCAGACAATCTTAATTTAAATAAAATTGGTGGCGGCATGACTTTTGAGTACACTTTAAATTAAATTTAAGTAATACTTTTTATTCTGTTTGCAGTAAAAAACACCTAAATTATATTTTTCAAAATTACTTCTTGCCCGTTGTATAATTTTTTCAAGACAAATTTTAAGACTGCTTTGTTTGTTGAAAGATGCCATTGCGTAATCATCATAAAATAAGCGTAATAATTCTTCTCTGGTTAGGCCAAGGGGATATTGACTTAAAAGCCTCATTAAACGCCCTGTTTCTAAATAAATATCTGCCGGAGAAACATATTCAACGTAGGAAAGACAAAGTTTAAAATACCTGTGCACTGTATCTAAAGAAACTGGTTTTATTTTTAATGAGTGCTCAATTGCGGGCAGATGGGTCATTTGCATAAAAAATTCTCCTTTTTTTTTCACGCTAAAAATTAGCTGACTGGAAACTACACAACGCAAGAAGAGTGCCATCGTGTTGTTGTATAAATATCCTGTAATTTTATGTAGTTATTTTTTTAGCTGACTTAAATTCGAAGAAATGAATAAAATTTATCGACCGTTTTTTTACGTGCTGCCTGAATTTCAGTCAGCCAACACTTCATTCAACCAACAGCCCTAACTCTCTACAAAAATCGTGGAAGGGGCTTTTTTTCCAATGTGAGTAAGAATTTAAAAGCTGAGGAATGCTCAAAAGCTCAACTTTATCAAACTCTCCTAAGGATTGATTCAAATGAATATTTTTAAAATCGTCAATTTCAACCAAAAACCAAAGCTGTTCTTGGCCAATGTTATGGGCAAATCTTTTTTTTGCTAAAATGCTTTTTGTAAAATAATAGCGTCGCCAAAACTGGGACTGGTAAATAATTTTAAAATGCTTGGGAGAGATGCCTAACTCTTCTTGCAATTCTCGCTCAATGGCGGCACGTGGAGTGGTGTCGGTAGGCTCGATGCCGCCTTGAACACATTGCCATGAACTATTGTAGTCAGAACGACAGCAAGCCACGTAAGAGCCTTGAAAGCGAATGAGGGCGGCGACGTTGGGTCTGAGCGTTTGTATTTTAAGGGTGTGAGTCATGTGGGAAGTCCTTATCAGTCGAGTATTTTGGAATAGTAACACAAAAAATGGATTTTCACTGAACTCAAACAAGATGGTCAGGCAGTACCCCGATTGAAATGATTAAGATAGGTCGTATAGATGCAGTTAAAATGTATCTTGAGCAAATGATCAAGGGCGAGGTGATGGGTGGTTAAGGATTTTTATAATCTTATTTATACCGTCCTTTCTGAAAAGGCGGCTTCTGAAAACTATAGAAAAGTGCAACTGGTATGATAAAAAATGAACAACAATGTGCAGCAGCCAAAAAACAACTCACTTTTTTAGAGCAGAGTCTGAAACAAGGTTCTGTTAATGCGAATATGCCTGAATCACTCGTAGCGGCTACTCAAAATGGCATCAGAAGTTTGATGACTGATCTTCAAAAAGAGCTTTTTGAATATGAACAACTCAAGCAAAAAGGCCTTGAGGCCATTGCTGTTTTAAAGTCTAACTGATTTTATTAAAAGTATTGCATGAATAGAAAGGCTTTGATGAACGTGAAAGCAATAGGTTTTTCCGCTTGATTTAGATAACAATTAAACATTGTTCTAGCATGAAATCTCTTTCATCCTTTAGACGACGAAGTTCAAACTGGTACAAATCCAACTTGTTTTTGCATGAAGCTAATTTAATCCTAGCATTCTCTTTGGATACAGGAGAGCACGAACCTTGTATGATGATGTCTGCCTCAATACCCATCTTAATTCCTAACTCCTCAATTGCACTCTCCTGAGCAGATATCTCCGCATTTAAATCGTTCAGTACATCTTGTTCTAACTCTTGCTCCAACTCTTCATCAAATACATCGTCAATATCATCTGCCTGAAAACCATCATTGTGAGATTGTTGACCTTGTAAAACATTATTTGGAGAATCTTCATTTTCAGCAAGCCATTTATCAATTGCTAAATTATAAGGAGAAGAATAGTTAGGTAAGAGAGGGTCTAATTGCCAAGCTTCTTTTTTTATTTCAATAGTTATATCTTTCAAGTATTGTATTTCAGCACTTATAACATCATGCTTAGCAATTAAATATAGTACTTCTCTACGTTTTTCTTTTTGCTCCTTAGTATTTAAGTGCAATTTCGGAAGCACTAGTTTCAATCTATTTAATGACGACGCATAGTTTGTATCACTTGGTTTAATGTCAGGGTTAAACCCCAACTTGACTGGCAATATATCTGACAATTCAGGGTAATTTCTAAGATTCGATATTGCACTTTGAATTTGTATCTCAGTATTTTCTTTTACCTTGCAAAGAGCATCAATTTGAGATTTTACAACATCACACAATTCATTTAATATAGCTTTACATCGGGCAATATCATAAGAGGTGTACAAACGTAAACAGAATCCTCTTAATGAGTTTCCCTGATATTGAAATACCGATTTAAATTCACTATTTTTATGTAAAAAATCTTCCAGTTCTACTTTAAAATTGAGTGCTGGATTGTCACAATCACATTTAGCCTTCAATTCCTCAATTTTCTTACTCAAAACCTCATGATCTTGCAGGGTATTTAGCGAGGTCATAGATTCGCCAATTCTACAAGCAGTGCGATGTGTCGGTTTGTAGTTTAGGGCAAGTACAGGCATAAAATAGACTCCTAAAAAGGAAAAAACTCACAGAATTTTTCATCCTATCAAGGTTATAAACCAACACAATTCAAATGAAAAGCAGAAAGTAAATTATAACAAGTAACCCTAGAATTATACTAACTTCTTGTTTTTTAAATCAAATAATTG
This sequence comes from Bdellovibrionota bacterium, assembly GCA_040386785.1. GTDB lineage: Bacteria > Bdellovibrionota_B > Oligoflexia > Silvanigrellales > Silvanigrellaceae > Silvanigrella. The sequence goes on along the minus strand of JAZKEW010000035.1, from coordinate 3,952 downwards.
GAGGCTGACTGAACAGTCAAAAATATTGCAAAATAGGCACTATCGTACACGTAATAGGGTTGTAAAATTCCAGTTCTACGCAACACCCCAAAATAACTCTATTTTCAAGTGCAACCTTAAACTGCGGTTCATCACACCAGCGGAAAAAGTCTTTTAAGGTAAGAACACAAACATCGACCCCCTGCATAAACTGCACTATGCGAGAACACGAATTCTGAAAACGGGCATGATCCGCTAAAAACAAAGTTAAAAATTGAGTGTCTGGTGCCAAGTACGTATGTAAATCAGCCATAAACGCTTCTGGATTTGCAATTCCTGCAACAACACCAACAGGCGCCGAAATATTTTGAGAAATATTTTGAAGATCTGCATGTGTGACAGGCATATAACTATATTCATTATTTTTTAGAGTAATTTTCACAATTTTTAGTGAGTGAACAGCTATGACATCTTCATTTGAAAGTGTTTGACCATATTTTGCAAGAGCTTGTTCAATTTCTTTTGTAAATATACCTACGTTTTCTGCAGAAGTTCTCGACCACACTCGCAAATGAAAACTATTTAATAGTTTAGTAAACGAATTTTTTCCAAACCCTTCTCTATACGGCCCCACTGGCATGCAAAAATGCGGGCTATTTAAAAGTAAATGCGGCTGCCAAACACATAAATTAACGTCTCGAGGACATGAAAAATGCTGTAAGCCATCATCTAGTATAAATACTGCTTTTTGGTGAGGATTTATTTTTTTTAACTCTGACTTGAAGTAAAGAAGTGATTCTACCCTATTTTTATTTTGCAAAACAAATAAATTTTTACTCTTGAGAATTTCGTAATGCTCTCTATTTTCATCAGAAAGTAAATTAATTTCATTTAAGCATGCTTGATGAACATAAACAGGTTTTTTTATATTTGTGATACCACGCGCAGCAATGGCAACCACAAATCCTTGTGCAAGATATTCTTGTGCAATTTTTTGCACAATAGGCGATTTTCCTGTGCCACCAATAAGAATATTACCCACGCATATTATTTTAATTTCAATGTTTTTTAGGCTTATATCTCTCGCTTGAGAACGGCGGCTGCGTGCCACCTGAGAAATCATAAATGAAATTAGAAAGAAGAGTGGCAGTAATAATTTAAACCACACGGGCTTAAGCTCTAAAGAAAGATTGAGTATTTTTCTTAATTTTAAAGAAAGGGCGTCACCCATGAACCAAAATTTCCCGTGGAACGCCTTCTTGCACAATTTTACCTTGTTCAAACACATAGCAATAGTCGAAATCACGCACTTCATGCAGCGCGTGCGAGACTGCAACAACCGTGTGTTCGGTGGTATCTTTTTCTTTCCAGTTGTGCACTGCCTTCCAAAATAGACTCGCTGACTGTGCATCTAAATTTGCAGTGGGTTCATCAAGTAAAATTAATTTAGGTGCAGAAAATAAAACCCGCGCAAGGGAAACTCGTGCTTTTTCTCCACCAGAAAGACCTTCCCCCAAAAAACCCAACTGTTTGTCTAAAAAAAAGTTCGCTCCTAAATCGGAATAAGCCAACATCAGCGCCATCACGAGTTCTTTACAATTATGTTCAAGAATATTTTCAGGCAAATCTTTTTCAACATAAACAATATTTTCTTTCACTGTTCCCCTAAAAATATAAGGGACTTGAGAGGCAAGAAGAAATTCGGGTACAAGAGCAACGTCACCTTGATTTGGAAAAAGAAGTCCTGCAATAATTCTCAATAAAGTTGTTTTCCCTGCTCCACTTTCACCAACAAAAGCCACCCTTTTTCCCTTGGGAATTTTAAGAGAACAGTTTGTCAGGATTTCCTTGCCGTCATCAAGCACGTAAGAAACATTGTTGACAATAATAGCGTCTTGAGAATGTGAAGGAATTTTTTTTGGTTTTTGACTTTCGTTTGACTGAGAATAGTCTTGAATATAATTGTTAACCCTTTTTAAAACCACATGAATTTCACTAAAAAACGTGATAGTGCCTGCAATATTTTTTATATATTTATAAGAGAAAACAAGTAATATAAGCATGGAAGAATAAGTGCCTGCTTGAAAATCACCTTGATAAGACACTCGCCAAGCAAACAGAACAGCAACCATACCAATTGCCAAGAACTCCATGGCAGGTGGAAAAAATGTTCTTACAAATAAACTTTTATGCATTAACTTATAGTTATTTTCATTGAGTAATTCAATATCTGCTTTTTCTCGATTATGGGATCGCAATGCATTTACCGTTAGAGATCCATGATGGGACAATAAAAAACGAGTTGAAATTTCAATTTGTTTTTTTTGCCCTTCTCGCGTATAGAAATTTAATTTTTTAGCAATGAGACGAAGAATAATAGAGGTAGGAACAACAATACATATTCCTATAATAAATGACTGCCACGATATTAAAAGCATGGAAACAATAATACCCAACAGGACAAAAAAATCTCGCAATGCGCTAATAGTCCCTTTGCTAATAGCTCCTTGCAAAAGCGAAGTGTCTTGCATCATTTGATTTGCAACATAGTCAGGATTTTTTTGATCGAGTTTGTTGCCAGGTGAAGATAAAAAACCAAACAACATTTCTTCACGCAGTCTATGGGCAACCCTGTGCCCAGCTCTTTCCGTTAAATAGGAACTCATAAAGCCAGACACGAGTTTAATAAATGAGGCTAAAATAATGATAAGTGGGATAATAAAAATAAGTTCTTTGCGATCAAACACCTGTGAAAAATGAATAAAATTTTTCAATTTGCCTGGAATTAAATTTATAACAGAAATTCTTGGGGTAGAAACAAAAACCAGTTGCAACAAAATTGCCGCGCAAATTGCAAGAACAACTTCCGACAACGAATAAATGGGAAGCCATGGCGCTCCTAGACATAAGTCTTTTCTTGCCGATTGCCACACTATTTTAGACAGAGAGGGCTTATTCATAGAGGCTTTCAGCAATAGTTTTATGGTGAACATGAAACTTTACTTCAGGAGGTAAATTATATTTCAAAATACATTGCACAATTTCACTTGCTGCATTTTTTGCCGCATTTTGTGGAAACAACTCTTTTATAACACTGAGTTCCGCCATCATCTTTTGTTTTGCTTCTTTATTTTTTAGAATAGACAATGCATGGTCAATTAAATTTTTCACATTTGCTTGACCTTGAAGAAACTCAGGAATTGTTTCTTTTTTAGTACATAAATTGACGAGACTTACATATTTAATTTTTAAATATTTTTTTGCTAAATAATATGTAAGAGGAGAAACCTTATACATAACACTCATAGGCGTGGAAAAAAATGCTGCCTCTAATGTTGCTGTGCCAGAACAAACCCAAGCATACTCACAAGAATTCAATACTTCGTAAGCATTTCCAAAACCTATTTTAATTTTTTCGTGAAACCAATCATCGTGAAGTCCATATTTATTTTTAATTTCGTATATTAAATTATATGCAAACTTCTTTGAAATGGTGCTTGCAATGGGAATGTGCGCGACAACTTTATTTTCTGCTTTTTCAAGCTCAACAAAAGCTTCAATTAGTATTGGCAATAATTTTTTTAATTCACTTTCCCGACTGCCCGGCAAAATTCCTATTTTATAAGGTTCTTTTTGAACACGATGGGCAGAAATATATTCTTCGACATTGTCCTTTAAAGGGTTGCCAATAAACTTGATATTGACATCTTTTGATTTAAAAAAGTCGAACTCGAATGGCAATATTCCTGTCACTAAATAAGAGAAATTTTTTAACACATCTGCCCGATGTTCCCCATGGGACCATGCTTTAGGAGGAATATGGTATATGGTTGTAATCCCTAAGTTGTAAGCGTCTTTTAACAGTCGTAAATTGAAGCCAGGGTAATCAATGAGGATAATTGCCAAGGGCTTCCTCATTTTTAATTCACTCAATATTTTTTTATAGGCCTTGGATATTGTCATATATTTAGGG
>JAZKEW010000034.1:0-10499 GCA_040386785.1 Bdellovibrionota bacterium | reverse complement strand
AATTTTTCCCTCAAATTGCGAGTTCAAAAATTTACTTTTAAGATTAAAAGACGTTCCGTTTAAAACCATGGGAGCTGGCGGTGGTGATTGTTTGTGGGTACTGTGTTCAAGAAAAAAATTGCTGGAAGAATTGAATTTTGCAAGTGAAGATATTGCCTTTGCATTTGAAGACATAAAGGAGTTTTAATGGATTTCAATATGACACCAGACAAAAAGCATGGAAAATGAGTCTATTCATTGAGAACAGTATGATTAAAAAACTTGAATACAAATATATTGTCTCTCTTATTTACGTCTTTATTTTGTTTTTAGATCGAATGGACATCACAATTACAAATGTAGCCATGCCTACTTTTGCCAAAGATTTTCATATTCCAGTTACACAAACCGACTGGATTGCCACCAGTTTTTTAATTGCCCTTGGTGTCGCCATGCCTGTCAGTGGTTGGCTTTCTCACAGGTACGGTTCTAAAAATATTTTTATTATTGCCAATATTTTATTTACATTTAGCTCTGCCCTATGCGCACTTTCTTGGAATTTAGAGTCCCTTATTTTCTTTAGAGTTTTGCAAGGGATTGGTGGTGGTATTATTGTTCCTGTGGGAATGAGCATGACGTACATGGCTTTTGAAAAAAAGGATTACCCTAAAGTCGCAAATTACACTCTTATACCAACTTTAGTGGCCCCCTCTATTGCGCCTGCAATAGGAGGCTTTATCCTTCAATACCTAAGTTGGCATTGGATATTTATTTTTCATATTCCTATTGGTATTTCTTCAATTTGGCTCTCTATTTTATATTTAAGAGAAGACACCGAGGAAAGAGATAAATCAAAATTTGACTTAGCAGGCTTTATTTTTCTCACTCTATGCCTTTCCTCATTGTTTTATTTTTTATCACACATCGGTGTTGCTGGTATTAAAAATATAAATTCTATTATTTCAGGAATCAGTTCAATTATTTTTCTGTGTATGTTTTTAAAACATGAATTAAAAGAAAAAACTCCTCTCATAAATTTAAATTTCTTTAAAATTCAGCTCTTTTCAAAATCCATTGTTCTGCAAATTGCCCTGCAAATTTGTTACTTTGGCTCTATGTTTTTAATTGCTCTTTATTTTCAGTTTTGTATTGGCATGACCCCCTTGCAAAGTGGTTTGTCCATGACAGGCCAAGCGGTTGGCACCGTGGCCATGCTCTTTTTTTCAGGAAAGTTATTCAATAAGTTTGGGCCAAAATATATCCTTATTTTGGGTTTTGTGTGTATTGCTATCACGACATATTCTTTATTACTTGTTCACAATTCGTCTCAAATTCTTTTTGCCAATTTAATTTTAGGACTCCGTGGACTTTCTATAGGGCTTGTGAATGGCCCCCTTCAAGCCTGTGCTATGTTTGATTTAGAAAGAAATGAGACGACAAAAGGCAGTGCTATTTTTAATATTTTAAGACAAATTGGAATTAGTTTAGGAGTTGCCCTTTCTTGTATGATTCTTGCTCTACAGTTTCCTTCTTCCTTGTTATTGAATTCAACTGAGGTAGCCCATAGTGACTCTCTTTCTGCATTTAAATTGACCTTTTTTCTTTTTTCATGCATTGCAATTTTCGGCGCCATATTTACATTGAGTATTGATAACAAAGCAATATTAGCGAAGTTGAAAGGTTCACAATAATGACAGACATTCCTCATAAATTAAAAACACTACAAGAAAAAATTCTTTCTTTGCGCAAAAATAATATCATAGAACTTCAACATGGTGATGAAGGTTACGCTTCTGCTCCAAGCAATATTGCACTCATAAAATATTGGGGAAAACAAGAAGGAAAAAATCAAATACCAGCTAATTCTAGTTTAAGTTTTACCCTTGACGGTTTTCGTTCATACACAAAAGTAACAACTTTAGGTCGATTTTTTCCTGTAGAAGAACAAAACACACCTCATAAATTCACAAATCAATTTGCACTTTATTCAGACTTAAATGTCTTTCGTTCTTTCAAAAAAAATTCAGAAAAACCCGCTCCCGAAAAAATAAATCATTTTATCAACTCTATTTTGTCTCCTTTTGCGCCAGAAATTGCTTTGTACGTAGAAAGCCATAATAATTTTCCAACAGCCTGTGGCATTGCTTCCAGCGCTTCTGGGTATGCGGCGCTAGTGGGAGCTATTGCTAATTTGTTGCAGCTAGAAAAATATTTTACACAAGAAGAGCTGCAATATTGGTTAAGCGAGTGGGCAAGGCTTGGAAGTGGTTCTGCGACAAGAAGTAGTTTGTTACAAAAAAATTCTTTATTTGTGGCATGGAGATTGAGAGAAAATTCATCTGAAGAAACCACGACAGAAAGTTTGCAGTACCACGAAAATTGGAAACAGCTAAAACACTGCGTTCTTATATTGGATGATAGTGAAAAATCTGTTTCCAGTTCCCATGGGCATAAGCTTGCGCACACGTCCCCTTTTTATGGCGTGCGTGTGGCAGGAATGCCTTTTAAATATGACCGTATGACTAAGGCTATTAAAGAGTTTGATTTCGAATCTGTAAAACACATCACAGAGGAAGAAGCTTTTTCTATGCATGCTGTCATGCAAACAGGAACTCCTCCTGCATGCTACTTAAACTCACAGGTTGCAGTCGTGATTTCTAAATTTATTCAATACAGAGACGCACACCATTTAAAAGCTTTTTGGACGTTGGATGCAGGACCCAATATTCACATTCTTTACCTTGCTGAGCACGAAGCATTCATGGAACAATTTATTTTTGATTACCAAAAAATTAATAATCAAGAAATAAAAATCTTGCACAATAAATTAGAAAAACTTGGCACTATATTTGCGTACTGACATATATGTTGAAGGTGATTCTTGGTAAATATCTTTTTTAGAGGTATACAATGACTCCACAGGAAGCGCAGAAGTTAGTATTTAATTCTATTTTTGATTGTTTAACCGGAGGACAAGAAAAGTATAGAGATGTCTTTTTTTACACACTAGAAAAAATAATGAGTTTAAATGAACACTTTTCTGATGAAGAGTTATTTTTAAAAATAACTCAACTAGCGAGTTCAAAAGTAGAAATTGACGTATTTAAAAGTTTTTTGAATAAAATTCAAAATCCAAAAAAAATATTAAAAACAAGATCCCTAAATACTGGGAATAATATTCTACACATCATTCTAAAAAATAAAGTTGATAATGCAATTATCAAAATATGTTTGGATTTAATCGAGGGTGACCCTATTATTTTAAATCAGCCAAACAAGCAGGGAGATACCCCTCTTCATTTTGCTGTAAAATACGCAAGAAAATTAAGTACGGTTGATCTTTTACTGAAACATAATATTTCTTTGTACTCTGCAAATAGGGATAAAAATACCCCTTTTCATTATTCTGTGATGTTATTAACGCACAATCGAGAATTTGATTTGTCTGTTTTTGAGCAACAAATGTTAATTTTTAGCAGATTTTGCTCCATTTATAAAAAAAACTCTCTGCATTCAAAAAATAAATATGGCAATACAGTTTTACATCAAATGGTTACAGACATTGACTTTTATCAAGGAGTCACAGGCTCAAAAAAAATTTACGAATTCTTTCACTCTGTCTATCCAATTGCAATTCAAAATATGACAACAAAATTAAAAAATATTGGCGTGAATTTAAGAGAAAAGAACAATTTAAATGCCACTGCATTTCAACTTGCTTTTATGAAGAAACATTTTTTTGTGATTAAGTCATTATATGACATTGGAAGTACAATTACGAAACAAGATCTCTGTCAAAATAATTTTGAGGAAATTGTTTTGGAACTTATTCAAGACTCCAGTCAAGAACGATTTGAATGCATTAAAGTTTTTGTGCTTGCAGGTGGACATGTTGCTTTAAAAAATACTCAGCTTGGTCATGCGGTCTTGAAATATGCTCTTATTGATCATCTGAATATTGAATTAACTGATTTATTAATTACCAAGGCAGGCGCAAGAATATTAGAGAATGGTGATGGCAACGAAATTTGGAAGTCTTTATTTTTTAAACTCAACCATACCTCCGATTTTCACTTTAAAGTGAATACGTTAAAAATTTTATTTCATATTGGAGTAGATTATACGTCAAAAGATATTTATGGTAGAGAAGCAGAAGATTTAGCAAAATTGTATCATATGCATGATGAATTTATGCAAGCAAAACAACAATTTGAGGTTTACTCCTTAACGCAAGAAAAAATGCCCATTCGCTCAGCCACCCTTCAGCAATATTTTTATCATTAGAGCAACCATTCTTCCTTCCAATTTCACATCATACGCAATCAATGATAACGTTAAGGCTGGACATACTGAGATTAAATTAAGGAAAGAATGCCCATATGAAAAAAAAATACCCTAAAATACCTCTCGGAATTGACGATTTTGATGAAATTCGCACTGGAAATTTCTGCTATGCCGATAAAACAGCACTCATAGAGCAAGTTGTGGAAGGGTCATTTAAAGTGGCGCTTATTGCTCGCCCGCGCCGATTTGGAAAAACTCTCAACTTAAGCATGTTAAAGTATTTTTTTGATATCAATTATCAAAAACCAGAGGGAATGGGTGAAAAACATATATTTGAAGACCTTATAGTTGCTAAAAATAATGAATTATGCACACAACATATGAATAAATATCCTGTGTTGTTTATGTCTTTTAAGGCAATACAATACAAAGAACATAATTTATTTTTAGACAATTTAAGAGTTTTTTTCTCTTTAGAGTTTGAAAAATACAGATATTTGCTGGACTCTCCTTTTTGTACAGAAGGTGATAAAAAAACACTGTCTAACTTATTATCGAAAACAGCAAATGAAAGTGAATTAGCCCGTTCTATTCAATTTATGACTGCACTTCTTGAACAACACCATAAAGTAAAACCCTATGTTTTTATAGACGAGTACGACGCCCCCATTCACTACGCTTACAACAATGGAACCTATAAAAGTTGTGTTGATTTCTTTTCTGTCTTGTATGGAACAGCACTCAAAGGAAACACCTCCCTGAACAAAGCAGTGCTCACAGGAATTCTACGAGTTTCCAGAGAATCTATTTTTTCCGACTTAAATAATTTAGCCGTTTACACCGTATTGCAAGAAAATTATTCTTCCCATTTTGGTTTTCTTGAGCCTGAAGTTCAATCCTTATTAAAAACGTACAATTTAGAACAACACTTTCCACAAATTCAAGAGTGGTACAACGGCTATCGTTTCGGGGAAAGTTCCATAGGAATTTACAACCCGTGGTCTATTTTAAAGTGGCTTGAAGATGGCACCCACACCTTTGCTTCGTATTGGGTGAACACCTCGCGCAACGACATTATTCGCACACTTTACCTAGAACAGCGCACATCTTTAAAACCAGAATTTTTTGAACTCTTTTTAGGAAATACCATTACCACTCGTGTCAATACAGAAACAACCTTTGACGCTAACCTGACTCAAGACCCTGCTATATTTTGGGGCTTTGTTTTGCAAACAGGGTATTTAACGGTGGCAGATGTTATGCGAGAGGGCGATAAGTACATTTACAAATTAAAAATTCCAAATAAAGAAGTGGGGTTTGTATTTGAAAATATGGTAAATACTTGGCTTGAAACACTAACAAAAGATTTAGAAAAGCCACAGCTTGCTGAAACAATTATGGACTCCCTTGTATATGAAGATTTGCCTGTTTTTTACGAAACTCTGCAAAAAATATTAGTGCAAACTATGAGCTACCATGACTTTGCACAAAATTCTGAAAATGCATACCACGCCTTTATGGCTGGACTTATGATTTGGTTAAGCGGAATTTATGATGTGAAAAGTAATAGGGAGGCGGGGCTTGGAAGGTATGACTTGGCTTTAATTCCAAGAAAGGAAAATGTTCCCGCGTATTTGTTTGAATTTAAAGCCATCAAATATATTAAAAAAGCGGATTCTGTGGAAGATAGGGCGCAACTGGAACTTGAACAAGCGTTTAAACAAATAAATGAAAAGAATTATGCGGAAGAATTTGGATTAAAACCAACGCAGGCTGTTGTCAAAGTTGCGTTGGTTTTTTATGGGAAGCAGGTTTGGATGAAGGTTTGATGACTAGGCATTTCGTTCACTAAAAACGTATTATGCTGCGTCAGTTAACTCATTCATTGACATCTGCAAATTCTTATACTCCTCAAAGAATTTGCCAATTTTATCTTGTAATTCTTGACTTATTATAGTTTTTCCACCGTTGCTCATATCTCTAATGCCTGCTCTTTGCTTTGCTGACTCCAATTCACTCTGAGCTTCTTGCTCGTAATCTTCAAGATTATCAGTTAGTGGAAGTTGTAATTTTTCGTCATTTGCAGCAAGTGCAGCAGTAACAAGAAAACTTGAGTACGAGTGTCCACCAAAGTCTACAAAATGCTCTACGGCTTTTATACCTGGTTTACCCTCAAGCGAACCAACTGCCATTTTACCCTTAACTGCTTCACTCAAAGAGGTCGCATGGAAATAGCGCGCATCATCACCACCTTGCATATCTAGAGACAGAGATGCTGTACGAATACCTAGAATAGAGAGAGCCTCGTCATCTTGATTTGGGCGAATGGGTGGCAAAGTAAAGACATAAGACTCCATCCACGCTCCTGGCATATTTCTAGAGTCCAGAGCCATTAAAAATTTACCGACAAAAACTTTCAGCTCATTTACTTTTTCGTTGTAACTTTTCCACGTATCTGGCAATAATATTTGGAACAATTTAATTTTTATATCACATTCCAACTGAGGAAAGTTTGATATAGAGCACGAATGATATTCATTAAATCCAACCCTAACATTAAAGCTTCCGCCACATATTAAGTTACGCAGGTTGATTAAAACTTTCTCCATAATTTTAGACTTTGAAGAATAATCTACGCCAAACCACATTTTAGCCTCTATTTCAATTTTGGCTATCCTTAATAAAAGACTCTTTTCTACAGACCAAGCTACGTCATTAACACCGTCTGGCTTGATAAAGTTAAACTTGGCATCATGCTCATTTAAAACGTTAGACACAATATTTCGAACTTCATTCACAAAAGCATGTACTGACATTTGATTTTCTTCACTGTCAAGTTTATCAAGAGTCTCTTGAGAGTGACTGGTAAACAATGATCTTGAATTTTCTTCTGCATGTTCTTTTGCTGGATTACTTTCAACTGTAGCAAAATTATAAGTTCGTTTTTCACCTTTGGCTTTAGGTCTTGGCTCAACCATACCACCTCCGGACCAAGCCATTGCTTTTCCATCAGGCCTGACAGTCATAGGGAAAGCCCATTGACCTAGATCATCTACTGATGAACGCACAATGTCAGTAGCAATTTGAGCATGATCGTGACCCAAAAGTCTTAAACGAGATAATAATATTTTTCCCACACGCTCATTTTCTGCTTCTCCTAGAAAATTGTCCGGCAGAAAAGGGAGAGGAGAATTATCAACAAATTGATCATTCTCTCCAACAACATCATTTATTGCTTCAAACCAAGGTTGCATGCCAAGCTCATTGTTTAAACATACAATAAAATTTTTTAACTCATTAACAGTGACACCTGGTTTTACGGTAACTGTTTTATTTTTAACTGTTATATGATTTGAAGTAAAAAGCTCACCCGCTGGGAGATCGGACCAAAACTGTTCAATTCCATGCTCAGCCCTATCACAAAGCCTATTCAGAAAAGCTGCTTGCAAAGCACTTTGTCCAACTTTGAGCATTTTTACTATAGATTGCTCACGTGGCGAAAGTGAATTCAAATCTTTTGCCCGAGCGAATTTTACAACTTGTTGAATTAAAGGTTTTTGTAATTGCTTTTTTGTTGATGCCAAGGCTATTAATGGCGCTGCTATTGACACTTCTTCTAACGCCATCGGCGCTGTCATCTGCGTTTGCAACTCTGCTTGAGTATACATTTTAACCACAGTTCCATACCCACCGTCTTTTGGCTTAATAAATTTGCCGAGTTGATGATCATGCCTGCTTTCATCAGAGACAAAGAATTCCCACATATCACTGCTACTATTTTTCTCAAAATAACCGTGCTCAACATACCCCTTAACTTTGCCTAATGCGTGCAAAGAAGAGCCTGTAACAGCATGATAAAAAGTTTCAAACCTTTCCATGTTTATTTTACGCTTACCATACGCTGTGCTATCAATAACCCCATGTATTTCACCAAAAATAAGGGCGTAGCAAATGGCAATAAATTTTGCTTCACCTCTGCTATGGGGGCCAAATTCAAAAAATCCAGTTTTTTTGGATTCTTCATGATAATTCGACAACAAAATTTTAACCGCTGGCGCTAAAGCGCTTACCTCGTCAGTAAATGCTTTTTTAAAAGTTTTTTGCGCTTCCTTGAAAATAGTATTTGCTGCCTCCACAAGTGGATTTTGCCTGAAAAAAAATGATGATTTATTAACTTCTTTATCTGCATTTTTGGCAGATTTAAAATTAGCCTCAGCAAGTTTAAATTGCTCACAAGCTTCACGCAATCGCATTATTTGTGGCTTATAATCGGATTGAAATTTTGCGACAGCATCTTTAGCGGCTTTGTCAAGTTGCAAATTTTTTTTTGTTTCTATACTCGAAAGGCTGGAGGTATTGCCAGAACTAGAAGGGCCAGCGACATCATCATCATCACTAGCATCAGCATGAGCGTCACCGGTTTTAAAGTTCCGAACTGTTCCTACCAACGACCTAGAAATCGAATCAATCATCATAATAATTCCCTTTCCCTTAAAAATAAGGCTATACATAATTGTTTGCACACACATTTTTCTAACAAATTCAGAATCTATAAACTTCTACAGCGCATATGCAGTTGGTAAGTTATTTACACGCCTTCCAGAACCCTGTCAATTGCCCAGGCCCAAAATCGCTCTTAAAAAAGCGCGTTCAATGTTTTTTTATGTGAATTGATTGTAAATTAAGCAAAAATTGAATTGATATTTTTTTGCACTGGAATGTGACCTTAAAAGACGGTTTATTAGATTTTATATTTCAGCTATGAAAGCTACCCGTCACAATATTTGCCACCTGCGCCCTGGATTTTTTATCCCCATCTGGACGCTTTTTTTGATTCAAACCTTCCACAACCGACTCCAACGTTGAGAACGCCGTTTCAAAATCTTTTTCAGGCAACATCTGCGCTTTGAACAAAAGCTTTTGCATAGACGAGTATCTGTTTTGCCCAACAGACGCCATTTCCACGCGAGAAGCATTGTCATTCATATGCCGCTCCAAATCAATTGCGTCTATAAACTCTGGCACATCAAACACAGCCACCACCATTTTCATGAAATAAGCAATGAAAAAAAGAAAAGTCAGAAAAACCCTTCAATTTGTTTTAGGTTAAATTTAATTAAGCGTCAGTTAGGAAAATTTTTCTCATAGGTACAATTTTATGAGCGCAAGTGTCGATCTCTCTGTCCACTACATGTCCGAGTTAGATGTTCTTCTTTATTTATTACCCAAAGTTGGAGTAGCTTTGCTGGTTGGAACTCTAGTGGGAATTGAACGCGAATACCGTGGAAAACTCGCAGGAATAAAAACCAACGCGCTTATTTGCGCAGCCTCCGCCTTATTCACAGCGGGCTCTTTGCTCATGTCCGAGTACGGTTCTTCCACCCCAACTCCATCGGCCGATGTCACTCGAATTGTAGCGCAAATTGTTTCGGGTATTGGTTTTTTAGGCGCGGGCGCTATTTTTAAATCGTCGAGTAAAGTTCAAGGTCTCACCACGGCGGCGGTTATTTGGTCTGTTGCAGCACTGGGAATTTTAGTTGGCTACGGCGTTTTTTTAGCAACCATTGCCATTACGCTTGTCTTTATTGTGTTTCTTTCCCTTGTGGCCTTTATGGAAAGACGTTTATTTCGCGTGCATGGAGGAGTGCATGGGCAGGATAGTCACCACCACTACGAGCCTAAAATAACAAAAAGTGATTAGCACTTTGAGAATTGAATAAAATGCGAGTACAAAACAACGCTTGCAGCACACGACACATTTAAACTTTCCACATACCCTGACTGAGGAATGCCCAAAAGAACGTCGCAACATTTTAGAAGAGCAGGTGACAGGCCTTCAGCCTCAGATCCAAATAAAATAACGCATTTTTCACTAAATTGATTTTTTTCTAGGGGCTTTCCAGCATGACTAGTCGTGCCATAAATTTTAAAACCCTGTTTTTTAAATTCTTCAAGTGCTTTTAGCAATTCCCCAGTTTCTAGAATTTGCACACACTCTGCGCCACCTTCCGCGGTCCTGTACACAGCCCCAGATACTGCCAATTGGGGTTCTTGTAGAAGCAGTCCGTCAGCAGCAAAATTGGCACACACTCGCAAAATTGCTCCCACGTTGTGCGGGTTTTGCACATTTTCAAGGGCAACTACACAGGTGCGCTTGGCTTCTGGAGAAACTTTGGAAAGAAATTTTTTGAAATTAAAAACTTCTTGCGCATCGCTTGAAATTTATTTTTTCCAAA
>JAZKEW010000033.1:1460-8308 GCA_040386785.1 Bdellovibrionota bacterium | reverse complement strand
AGATCATAAAGAGTTCCTTTTGTAAGAAACTGTCATTTTTTGACAGTATTGAGCAAAAAAATAGACTTTTCTTCTCAAAGAAGTTATAATTTGTAAGAAACTGTCATTTTTTGACAGTATTGAGCAAAATATGACACAAAAAATTTCCAATCAATTTCAAAACTTACCCCATTCCCAAATGACCGATATGGAGTTAGGAGCATTGCTTGGAGGGAGTCTAAACAGTCGTTACAGTAAAATCAAACGTCTTGTAGAACAAGGTAAACTTTTGCATATTCGTCGTGGCTTGTATTGCTTAACCAAGGAGTTTGGTTATACTAAAAAGCCTCATCCTTTTGAGTTAGCTCAATTTATATATGGCCCATCCTACATTAGCCTTGAATCTGCACTTTCTTATCATCAATTAATTCCTGAAGCTGTTTATACTATCACAAGTGCGTGCTCAAAGCGTTCAAAAGAATTTCAAACTCCCATTGGGGTTTTTAGTTTTTCTCATTTACCAAGTGATAGTTTATATACGGAAGTGGACTTGGTTAATTCGTCAGAAGTTCAGTTTTTTATTGCAAAGCCATGGAAGGCAATTTGTGATTATGTTTTTTGCTATAAAAAAGATTGGACTAATATGGAGCCATTATTTGAAAGCTTAAGAATAGATGAAGAAGATCTACCAGAGCTTCTGTATAATGAGCGTGAAATACTAAATGATTATTACAAAAATACGCGAATAAAGCGTTTTTTAAAAGGCGTAAAAATAAAATTATGAGCATAGCATCTATTCAATCACGGTTATTAACTTACGATCCACAAACTGTTGTAGAACAAGAGCATGCCTTAAAAGAAATTGCACAGGAAATTGCCTTACTTGCACTTTCTCGTGCAGGGTTTTTTCGTGTGGCAGAATTTCAAGGAGGAACCTGTTTGAGAATTTTGTACGGACTAGAGCGCTTCTCTGAGGATCTCGATTTTGTTTTAGAAAAATCGAATAAAAACTTCGCATGGCGTGAGTATATTGAATATATGCAAGAAGAATTCAAGGCATATGGCTTTACGTTAGAAATTAAAGATCGCGCAAAGGCTGAACAAGTAGTAAAAACTGCGTTTTTAAAAGCAGACTCAAAAGGTGGAGTTTTAATATTAAAAGATTCCCGCAATCAAAAGCCACAATTACGCATTAAACTAGAAATTGATACCAACCCACCGCAAGGAGCTACGTCCGAAATAAAATATCTAGACTTTCCAATTTCCTATAGTATTAGGACACAAGATTTATCAAGTTTATTTGCGGGAAAATGCCATGCATTATTATGTCGAAGTTATTTGAAAGGGCGAGATTGGTTTGATTTTAATTGGTATGTGGCAAGAAAAATAGAGATTAATTTTAAATTACTAAGCAATGCAATTGCTCAAGCTGGGCCATGGAAAAACCAGAATATAAATGTGGATGCAAAGTGGCTTGCTCATGAATTAAAGATGAAAATAAATGCAATTGATTGGAGTGCAGCTAAGCAAGATGCCGCACGGTTTTTGAGAAATAGGGAACTCGCGACTTTGGATCTATGGTCAAAGGAATTTTTTTTATCTCGTGTAGAAAGGCTTCAGTGAATTTAAATAAAGCCCCCGTAATTTCAACAAATCAAAAATTTGTTTTTTAGGTTGAACATCAGGTGATAGCAATTCTCCAATATGCTTACTTTTAATTTGTCCCAAAGAATTTTTATCTTGCAATAAAAATTGCTCCAAGTTTTCACTTGTAGGCATTGCAAATACAAACCCCATATTGCCTTCCGCAAATAAATTTTTTGCGCTTGTTTGCAAAATTTCATCGCTTAAATGCAATTGAGCATTAGAGTTTAATGCACATGTTATGAGTGTTCCCAAAAGACCACCATGTCCAATTGGCATGCATAAGGTTGGCGCGAAAGTACGGATAATATTTTGCAGAGAATGCCAAAGTTGTTTTTCAGTTTGCAAATTTACTTTTGGACATTGACTATTTTTAGCTCCAAGAATCCAGCCAACTTGAGAGGCTGAATAGCTCGAGTTTTCAAGACTATTTTCACAATAAACATGCATCAAATAAATTTTTTTGTGCGTGTTGAAAGTATTTTTTGGTAAAATATTCAGAGGAACATTTGACACCTTATCAACGCGACCAACCATGCCAATCATGGGGGTAGGGGGAATTGGTTTCCCTTCTGTCTGGTTATTTAAACTCACATTTCCACTGACAATAGGAATATGCATTTCTTTTGCAACTAAATTAATTCCATCCACAGCGTCTGAAAATTGTCGCATAACTTCAGGTGCGCGTGGGCTCCCGAAATTTAAACAATCCGTCATGGCAAGTGGAGTTCCATTTGAAGCAATGATTTTGCGTGCAATTTTTAATGCCGCTAGTGCAGCACCATTGAGAGGATCAAGCTCTACCCAACGTTCTTCGCACCCTCCAGCAACAGCCAAGCCAATTTCAGTGTGTGATTTATTGCTAAGTTCTTCTTGTGCATAGCGAGGAAGCCTAACAACTGCTGCTGCAGAATTTTGCAGTGCACCACATCCAGTCACTGTGTTTCCTTGTACTGTGGAACAATAGTGGTGAAAAAGAGCTTCTTTTGAGGCAAATGCAGGGTGAGAAAATAAGTTCAAAAATAGATCGGGAAAACGCTCAAGTAAATTTTCCAAACTTATGTTTTGCAAAATTTCATTGTGAGCAGACTCATTTTTTCCACACAGCCCAAGGCTGTTATTTTGATGAATAGGTTCTTTATTTGTGTTGAGAATTTCTGCATGATTTTTTAAATACTCTTCCCTGTCCTGAATGGGCCAATTGTATTTTGGAGTATCGTCTACTAAAATTCCCACGGGTGTTGCGGTCACAATTTTGTCATCAAATAAACAAACAAAAAGCTCTGTTCTATTCACTTTTCCAATAACAGCTGCACTCAAATTAAATTCATTTAATAACGCAATCACTTCGTCAACTTTATTGGGTTCAACAGCGCAAAGCATTCTTTCTTGTGATTCACTTAACAAAATTTCCCATGCCTGCATGTTGCTTGCCCGTTGAGGAACTTTATTTAAATCAATGACGACACCGCAGCCAGAACGGCCTGCCATTTCAACAGAGCTTGAGGTTAACCCAGCAGCTCCCATATCTTGCAAACCAACGGTGAGTTTTTTTTCAATTAAGGCAAGCGTAGCTTCAAGCAAAACTTTTTCTGCAAAAGGGTCTCCCACTTGTACTGTTGGCTTTAATGTGTTGGCACTGGCAGAAAATTCGCTACTACTCATGGTTGCGCCATGCACACCATCGCGGCCGGTAGCAGAACCAAAATAAATTAATATATTTTCGTCTTCGGGAAATAATTTATTTTTTAATTCAATATCATTTTGAATATTTGTACCAATTGCTGAAGCCTGATCAATATGAGATGAATTTGTTGTTGATGGTGAAGATAAAATACCCTTATAAATTTTATCTTTGTGAATAATGCCAGCGCAAAAGGCATTGACCAAAATATTTTTACTATAACCTGCGTGGAATGAAGTATCGCCACCAACGGTGGGCACTCCCATAGAATTGCCGTAGTCGCCAATGCCACGCACGGTATCGCGCAAAAGTTTTCCGTTCCATGTTCCTTCACCAAAGCGAAGGCAATTTAAGTTGGCAATAGGCATGGCGCCCATGCAAAACACATCACGTAATATTCCACCAACACCGGTCGCTGCTCCCTGGTAAGGTTCAATATAACTTGGGTGATTGTGTGATTCCATTTTAAATGCAATGCCATAATCTTTTGTAATGGCAACAACACCCGCATTTTCACCGGGACCTTGTAAAACCCACGGTTCCTCTGTGTGAAAACGTTTTAAATGCACTCGTGAAGATTTATAAGAACAATGCTCACTCCACAAAGCTCCGCAAACGGCAAGTTCTTCTGTGCTGGGAGCACGTCCCAGTTTTTCAAAAAATAAAGTTGCTTCTTCTTTGTTTAAACCAAAACTTTTTGCTTGATCTAAAAGCTCATTGTAAATTGCCACAGCTCGCTTCCTTCTTTTATTTTTATTTTTTTATTTTGTGCAATGCCATATAGAAATAACAAACCTTCCCGACTGCCTATCACAATGTCAGAAGCTCTTTCAGGGTGTGGCATAATACCAAGTACATTTCCTGCAGAGTTCACGAGTCCTGCAATAGCGTTATAACTTCCATTTTCATTGTTGTTGTAATGCAAAATAGCGTTTTGTTCCGCTTGTAATTTTTCGGCTTCATGGAGAGGAGGGCGCCAATTACCCATTCCACAGGACATGGGAATTTCAAAATTTGCAAAACGGTTTGTTATATTTTGCAATTGAGAGTCAGCTAACTTAGGGAGCCAAACACAATTTTTAGAGGAATTGGTATTTAAAAATTCAGGGTTAATTTTAATGGAAACTGGAAAATGATGGTGCTGGCGAGTGGTATTTTTAACAAGTGTCCCAGGCAAAAGTCGACTTTCACACAATATTTGAAAACCATTGCAGATACCCATGATAGGAACATTTTTATTTGCAAATTCAGCAATAAGCCCCATTTCTTTTGAACGGGCAGCAATAGCGCCTGCTCTTAAATAGTCGCCGTAACTAAAGCCCCCTGGAACAATAATAAGGTCTACATCTTCTGGTTTTAAAGACGCATGCTTTTTGATATCAAGAAATTCTGCACAAGTTTCAAGATTATCGTTAATCCATAAAAGTGTTTCTTTATCACAGTTGGTACCTGGAAAAACAGGGATTAAACTTTTATTCATTGAATAACCTCAACATGAACTTGCTCCATAACGGCATTATGCAAAACTTCTTGAGCATATTTTGTAATTTGTTCAGGACTTGTATGGAATGGAATACGCACAAAAAAGTTTTTTTGTTGGCGTAAGTCGAGGACTTGTGGTTCAGTTTGCTTTAAATCTTGTGCAATGGTTTTGGCTTCTGTATCGAGAACGTCAGGCAAAAGCTCTACGGTGACTTTTACAATTTTATGAAGTGTGGGAACTTTTTCGCTCACAGCTTCATTTTGTTTGCGTGTATATTCTTCTGGCACAATGCCAAAAGCTCTTTTAAAGCTAACAGGCACAGTTTGTAAATATTTATTAGTATCAAAGAGAGAATGAACTGTTTTTTCACCAACAATTTCTTTTATTTTATTATTTGCAAGCAATTTATTTAAAAATTCTTTTTGTTCAACGCTCCCTGTAGCAACTCGTGCTGAAATGTCAAGAGCAATGCCTTGTACCAATTCATAAGCTGTCGTTCTATTCATACCGCTTGACACCAGCGCTGTTAAAACACTTTGGCTTGCCCACAGACCGCCGGTTTTCCACAAATTATTTTCCATTGCTTGGGGGCGAATTTCCATGTTTTCAATAAGGTAACAAACGCGGTCAATCATGAAATCAGTGGTAATAAACATGTCCGGTAATGCAAGGCGTTCCACACTACTGTGGGAAATGTCTCGTTCATGCCATAGGGCGACATTTTCTGAAAGCATATTGAAATAGCCGCGAATAGAGCGTGCAAGCCCACATAAATTTTCTGCAAAAATAGGATTTTTTTTGTGTGGCATGGCAGAGCTGCCTTTTTGTTTTTTGCTAAAAGGCTCTAAAACTTCACCAATTTCTGTACGTGCCCAATGCCGTAAATTGGTACAAAAACGCTCAATGGCCTGAGCACAACTTAAAAGTGCATGGCCTACAACAACAACTCTGTCTCTTGGAATAACTTGGGTAGCAACAGTTTCTGGCTTTAAATTCAATTTTTTTAATACAGAAAGTTCAAACTCGGGGCTAATTTGTGAATAAGTTCCGACAGCTCCAGAAAGTTTTCCGTAACTCATGGCTTCTTTTGCTTTTAAAATATTAAGATGCGCTCTTTGAAATTCACAAAAATGGCTTGCAAGAACTTGCCCAAAACTCATGGGTTCTGCGTGAATGCCATGGGTTCTGCCAATACATATTGTGCTTGCGTGCTCAAAAGATTTTTGTGCTAGAGCGGCACGTACCAAATCAAGTGCATTGGTTATGATATGAAGTGATTTTTGTATGCGGATGGACAGACTTGTGTCCACAACGTCGGAACTTGTGAGGCCTTTGTGGAGAAAGTGGCCTTTGTCACCCATGGCGTCTCCAACTTCAGAGACGAAGGCAATGACGTCGTGGTTGGTTTCTTGTTCTCGTTTTAAAAAATCGGCAGAGCATTTATTTTTAAGGGCTGATTCAAATGATTGAACAGTTTCTTTTGGTGCAGCTTGTGCTTCTACAAGGGTTTGTAGATGGGCTTTTTCCACTTCGGCCCAAGCACTGTACTTAGCCTCTTCACTCCAAAGGGTTTTCATTTCTGGTCTGGAATAGCGATCGAGCATGAGTTAAGCCTCCTTTATCATTTTTAACTTGTCGCTTTTTCATAGAAAAAAATGGGGAAAAGGACAAGGCTAAATTTGAATAAAAGGCCTTCTCGACCATTTTCTATAGTCCCAACACCATTGTGTAGGACTTATTCTTATTTCATTTTCAACCCAGGCAACAAAATAAGCCATTTCTGTGGCCGCCGCCGCATCTTTTTCTGAAACATTTTCAGGCTTCCATATTTCAGCTTGTGTTAAATTGTTGGTGTGCACTCCGTTTAGATTTGATTTAACATGAGGCTCTAGGTGAATATTTTTTCCACATTGGGCCTTCATTTGCATCCAGCCTGGCATAATACGGCGACCTGCCATGTAGAGGACAATCATATTTTGATTCATGCAAAAACGTAGTCCAGAAGTAGGAAAAACTGCGTATTCATTAAAAAACTTAATAAATAAACCGCCTGCTTGG
>JAZKEW010000033.1:0-1450 GCA_040386785.1 Bdellovibrionota bacterium | reverse complement strand
CCTCCAGACCGATGGCGTCCGCCATCGCAAACGCCTGCTTGGGGTTTTTGATCAACGAGCATGGCAATAGAAGATCCTTTTTTAATGACACGCCGCATATTAGAAAGTAAATCTTTATCCGTCCAAAGAACGTCCATACCGGGCCTTATTCTATACCAGAGAAGTAATTTATTAATGAGTTTAGTTTTAGACGGTTTAGCCATGGCAACGAGCTGCTCTTGCTGGAAAATTCTATGGGCTTTTAGGACAGAAATACGATACATTTCCACATTAGCCATGTGGGGTAAAATGTATACAAACCCCAAATTTTTTGTTTGTGGATAAATTTTTTTCATTTCTCGCCTGATTTCAACTAAATCAAAATTACTCTGCAAAGAGCAGTGAGTAAGCTTAAGTGGGTCTAAAATAAGTGCTTCAAATATATAAAATATATAATTTAAATAAATACATGCTATAAATAAGTGAGCTTTTATACCTTGGATGTTAAGGTGTTCCTTTAAATTTTTTTTTGCAGTTTTGCTTGGAAAAATTGGAACAAAAGACAAGGTAATGCAAAATAAAAATAATAAAATATATAAAGGGGACAATATAATATTTAGAATAAAAAGAAATGAAATCTTGACAAAATTCATATGTGACAATTTTTCTGACCTTAAAATTAAACTGAAAAATACCGCGCCTGCGGATGCCAACAAACCAGTGCACAAGTTGTGAGCTCGGGATGCATTTGGTAGGACTCCGAAATCGTAATTCCAATCCTCTCCGCTTGCAAGGCGTTTAAGAGTAACTCATTTCCTTCAAGGTCAGGGCAGGCAGGATAGCCAAAAGAATAACGTGAACCCTGATAGCCTTGGCTAAAAAGTTGTCGCATATTTTTTGAATCTTTTTGTGAAATTCCAAGTTCAACTCGAATTCGTTTATGAATTAATTCTGCAAAACCCTCCGTCAATTCTGTGCCCACGCCATGCAGGTAGTAGTAGTCTGAAAATTTTCCTTCTTCGTATAATTTTGCAGTTTGCTTGCTAAACTCCCAAGCTAACAACTTGCATTGCCAAAGTGTCTATTTCACCAGAATGAACATTTTTTATAAAATCGGCTACACAAAGTCGTCTTCCCCCAGTTTGGCGAGGGACTTCAAAAGTTGTGAGAATTTTGCGTTCCTCCATAGGAACATCTGCTGTCACTTTAGGGTCATAAACAAAAATTTTGTCGCCATGGGAGCAAGCAGGAAAGTAGCCGTAAACAGCACGTGCTTGCAAAGTATTTTCACGAATGAGTTTTTCTTTTAAGCTTTGATATATAGGGTATGCTTTGTTTTTTATAACTTCATCAAATTCTTCGTTACTTTGATTGCTACTTTGTGTGAAACCAAAACGGCTTCGCAACAGAGCAAATTCGTCAAGAAAGTAAAAAATATTTTCGAGGCTTTCTTCAACAATTTTTGAGCCAT
>JAZKEW010000032.1:0-21766 GCA_040386785.1 Bdellovibrionota bacterium | reverse complement strand
TAAAAACAAGTCCGCCAAACAAACGGGCAACATAACCTGTGGCAAAAACAGAAAAAGAAAGCAGCAATGAACTAACTGTGGATGTGGCGTTAAAAAATAATTGAGCAAGGACTTGTGCAAAGAAGATGTACACAATAAAATCATAAAACTCAAGCGCGCCACCAATGGCTGAAATACCAAATATTCTCATTTCTTCGCGAGTTAAACTTTGTTGTACGTTATTTTGTTGTTCCATTTATTTGTTACTCGAAATGTTGATACAAGATAGACCAGTCACACTATAAAAAGAAAATAGTCTCAAGTCTATCTTCAAAAAGTCGATAAGCCCTCCTGAAATATGAAAGGCCGCTCCAAAGGAGAAACAAATGAACGAAAAATCTGTCTTAGTGGTCGATGATCAAAAGAATTTCAGAGAAGCGGTGGCCTTTGAAATGGAAATGCTTGGCTTCAAGACAGATCTTGCAGAAGATGGGTATGTTGGCTATGAAAGAGCAAAATCTTCTCCTTATTCCGTCATTATTTCCGATATTCGAATGCCAAATTGGGATGGCGTAAAGCTTTTAGAAGAGATTCGCAAGCTTTCTCCAAACAACCCTCCCATGATCTTGATGACTGGCTTTGCCGATACTTCAATTTCAAAAGCCTACGACATGGGTGTTGACGCCTTTCTTGACAAACCATTGAACCCAGAAAATTTTGAAAAAATAATAAACACTCTTCTTATCTCCTCTAGTGAACAATTTCAGCGAACAACACTTGAAAAACCCAATAGTCAAATTCATGGCAATACCCAATACTTAGAAATTGGTCGCAGAGGGTTTTTCCTTGGCCATGTTGTAGATCCCGCAAAATATAACTTAGGAGAGCTGATTGACTTTGATCTCACCGTTGAAAACCCTTCTCTTTCCATTAAAAAAATAAAAGGACTTGGCACCATCCGTTGGATACGCCCACACAATGAAGAAGGACAACTTCCAGGAATTGGGGTTGAAATTTTTAATTTGATTGAGCCCGATCTAAAAATATTTCTAGACTACGTGCACTCAAACCAAATTATTGCAACAATACCTTATGATATGCGTTTTAAAAAAATTGAGATAAAAGGAACATAAGATGGGCGCAATATTACAACAAATTGAAATACCTGGTTATACCCTATTAAAGGAAATTTACAGTGGACCAAAATTTATTGCTCTACAAATAAAACGCAATACAGATGGTCATATTTGTATCGCGAAAATTCCGAATTCTAACACTATTTCTCCATCTGATACTGCTCGCTACGAGCGAGAATATGATCTACTACAAAGTTTGCCAAATGAAAGCATAATTAAACCTTTAGATTTGGTAAAAACCGCCCACTCCTTTGCTCTAATTGAAGAATATTTTCCAAGCTATATTCAATTGGAAAATCGCTTACAAGAAGAACAAGACAAGTTAAAAAATACGCAATCAAGAATGGTTCAATCTAGCAAAATGTCCGCACTGGGAGAAATGGCAGGTGGAATTGCCCATGAAATCAATAACCCTCTAGGAGTTATAACAGTACGATCATCACAAATTAAAAGACTACTTGAGCAAGAGCCGCTTAAAAAAGAACAAATTAGCAATTTTGCAGAAATTATTGAAAAGACAGGCCTCCAAATTGCAAAAATTGTCAAAGGCTTGCGTTTTTTTGCGCGAACAAGTGAAAAAGATCCTGTTACAAAATGCTCTTTACAAAGTATTTTAGAGGATACCCTTATATTGTGTGAAATGCGGCTCAAAGACCGTGGTGTTGAAATGAGAGTAGAACTCCCTGAAATTCCTGTTACCTTAGAATGCCGGCCTGTTCAATTATCACAAGTTATTTTAAATCTATTTAATAATGCAACAGATGCTATTGAACAACTGCCTGAGAAATGGATTACTCTGTCGGTTACAGAAGACGCAGAATGGACACAAATTTTTATTACAGATTCTGGAAATGGTGTGCCAAAAGAAGCGCTAGACAAAATTTTTCAGCCGTTTTTTACTACAAAAGATGTCGACAAGGGCACAGGTCTTGGACTTAGTATTTCTCGTGGAATTATTGAAGATATACATGGGAAATTATTTGTCGATACAGAACATGCTAACACAAGGTTTGTGATTAAGTTGCCGAAGTCTGCGCTTTAGGCAACTTTATTAAAAAGGTCGTATTTTTCATTTTTTGCTCGAGCGCAAGCTCACCCCCGTGCTCTCCGACTATTCCCCTCGATATACTCAAACCAAGACCAGTTCCTTCCGCAAGATTTTTTGTTGTAAAAAACGGGTGAAAAATTTTTTCCGCAATGCTTTCAGGAACACCCGGCCCATTGTCAATCACTCTTAAACAAACAAATTCCTCTTCATCTGTGCAAGATACTTTAATCCATTTTTTTTCTGTACACACATTCATTGCGTGTTGTGCATTGTTGATTAAATTCAACAATACTTGCGAAATTTGAACAGACCGACATTCTATTTCCATTTCTTCTGTGGCCCCTTCAATTATAATTTCAATATTATGATTTTCTAATTGAACGGTACAAAGTAATACCGTATCACGAATAATGTTAAGAATTTTTGTTTTAATAAAAGGATCCTTGTCAGCGCATCGAGCAAAATGCCGTAGCCCTTTTATGATGGATTCAATTCGTTGGCACACAGAAACAATCACATCTGAAAACTCAATAGCCTTATCCAGTTGAACTGGTTTTTTTCCTAACATTCGCTTAATTTGACTTGCTCTCAAAGCAATTGCACCTAGCGGGGTATTAATTTCATGGGCAATTCCTCCGGCCATTTCTCCCAGAGCAACCAGCCTAGATGTTTCAACAAGTGTCGCTTGGGTTTCTTTGAGTTTTTTAGCCTGCTCTCGCGCAAATTGCTCTTTTGCAAGATAGGAGCTGCTATCATAAATTTCCATACAACAAAAAAATTGCTCATTAAATTTTATAGGTCCTAAAATAATTCGCGGATTCATTAAAACACCATTTTCTGCATACAAATTTAAGGGAGACAAGCCAAATCTCTCTGAAATTAAAGTATATTTTCCAGACTCCAAACACCATTGCAGTCCGGTATGCAATCTTATATTTTTCTCGATTTCTGGAAAAATGTTGACAATTAATTTCCCCACTGCTTGTTGCGCCGAAATCTTTGTATGCCTACAAAGCCAGTCATTCCAAAGGAGTATTTTTTGTGTGGAATCAATGAGAATAACGCCATGATTGATTTCTAAAAGAATTTTTTCGCAAATAATTTGAAAACTTTTTTCATCGATCATGCAGCCAAAATCCTCTCTAAGTAGGCGTCAAGTCTTAAAGCCATATCTTTGAGATCATTTGGATTGAGAACCAAGCTAATTTTCCCAGTAAAACTAGTATTAGAAAGGGAAAAATTCATGTTTAATGACAACAAGTCCTGTGATGAAAAATTTTCAGCAAAAAGAAAATCCTTAGGGAATTGTCCACTAACCACCAGAGGGGTCGATGTCGAAAGCTTACACCCCAAAGCATTTTCAAATTCACAAAGACAAGAGGACAGAATAATATTACCGAATTCGCTTAGAGTTTCTCTTTCAAAATAACCAAACTCTCCTGGAATTTCTTGATAACCAAGCAAAGAACCTATA
Organism: Bdellovibrionota bacterium; assembly: GCA_040386785.1. GTDB lineage: Bacteria > Bdellovibrionota_B > Oligoflexia > Silvanigrellales > Silvanigrellaceae > Silvanigrella. Next base: position 18,129 of record JAZKEW010000032.1, on the reverse strand, counting down.
AATTCAAGACAAGAACGATGACCATAAAGAAGCATTGCTTCTCCATGATAAACTCCATCAAATTTTTGTTTGATTCCCATGATTTCTGTCTCTGTGAGTCCATCAGAAATATCATGTGAAGTCCCCTGCACAAGTTGTGGCACAGAGAGAATAATTTGCGAAGAAAGCATTTCGGAAAGAATGACAGCAGCTTTGCCAACCCCCCGGTTAAATAATTCTTTGATAATATCTGCTTGAATTTCAGTGAGAATCATGCAGTCCCTACAAGGATCTTTTTTAAAATATTTTCTAGTTGCTCTTTTAACCCATCTTTGCTTAAAAAATGAATTCCGCGTTTTTCTGCTTCATTTTTTATTGCGAATTGCGTATTTGCTGTTAAGAGCGAAAGCTGGGTTGCCTTAAAGCATGGCAGAATAGCGTCAATCACATCGATTCCGGTCATGGCTTCCATATTGTAATCAACAATAACAAAACCAATTTCAACGTGTTGGGTTTTTGCAATTTCCACCCCTTTGTGAGGGTCTTGAGTTTTGATGACTTCTGCATTGGGAACAAGATCTTTTATGACTCGCTCAACTTGGAGCAACGCCAATTTGCTATCATCAATTGTAAGAATTTTCATAGGACTCCTTTTGGAAATGATATCATGTTTTGTACGAATCAGTGCAGTCAAATTTAAGTCTGGGGATGTTATGAATAATTTTTCATTTGAAGCCGAGTTGCAAAAAACATTTCTTGAAGAAGCACAGGAAATGCTCGACAACACGGAAAATGTTTTTTTACAAATAGAAACAAATCCTAATGATCTTTCAAAATTAGATAAAATTTTACGCCTTGTTCACACCATAAAGGGTTCTGGCTTAACTGTCGGTTTTAACGCTCTCGGGCATTTTACTCATAAATTTGAAAATTTACTCGTCTGTATTCGAGATAAAAACTTTATTCCTTCTCCCGACATTATTGACATACTTCTTGAAGGTAATGATACTTTAAAACAATATATTAATTTGCTAAAACAAAACCCCACAGCCACCATAGATGTCTCAAAATTAGAGGCAAAAATTGTTTCTGCGCTGGAAATTTTTAACCCGACATCCCAGTCTTCATCTACAATTTCAAATAAAACACCCATTCCTCTGCAACCTGAACTAAGCGCAACAAACAAAAGTTCAAAAGGGCGTATTTTAGTTTGCGACGATGAAAAAAGTATTGTCGAAATTTTAATAGATATTTTGCAAAATGAGAGCTATGACGTTTTTTCAACGAATTCCGCCATGGGTGCTTTAGAAATTTTAGAAAAACAAGAAATTGATGTCATTTTAAGTGATCTTAAAATGCCCAAAATGGATGGAATTGAATTTTTGACTCAGGTACGGAAAATTAATAATTTTATTCCCGTTATTTTTATTTCTGGCAACCCTTCTCGAGAAAATTTTATAAAATTTCTTGAACTCAACGTGCATGACTTTGTTGATAAACCTTTTACCGAAGAACAAATTCTCTTAGTCGCTAAAAAAGCCTTGCGCACAAAAGCTCAATGGGATGGACTTTTAACAATTACAAAAAATTGTTTTCAATCTTATGCCTCTATTCAAAAAATTACCGCTCTTGCTTCTGATAAAAGCTTAAATGAAGCTCAAATAAAAGAAGTTGCCTTTCTAGAAAAATGTATGGAAGAAATGCGTAAAGCAACCACGTCCCTTTTGAATTCCGAAAGAGGAATTAAAAAATTATGAGCAACAAGGATTTAAAAATTCTTTGTGTAGACGACGAAAAAGATATTTTAGATATCTTTGAAAGCCTTGTTCTCAGTGCTGGCTTTACTCCTCTTGTTAGCTTAAAACCAACCGACGCCATTGACATATTTAATGCTGAAATAAATAACATAGCAATGGTTATTAGTGATTTTAAAATGGTGGGAATGACCGGTTTTGACTTTCGCAGAGCGATTTTGCCAATTGGACTTGATGTTCCTTTTATTATTGTCTCTGGGTTCATTACAAAAGAAATGGCTCTTGAAGGCCTTGAACTTAAAATTGCGAGCTTTTGCGATAAACCCATTGATCAAAAAAACTTCATTGAACTGATTCACAAAGAGTCACTTCGTCGGGTTCAGTATTTACGAGAGTGTCAGGCTATCCAGAAAATTTTTGTGGAAGAAGCTGCTGGTATTTTAGACGAAATAGAACAGGCTCTCTTGCCCTTGGAACATAGCAAAGAAAATCAAGAACTCGTTAAAATAATCTCAAGAGGAGTACACACACTCAAAGGCTCAAGTGGCTGTTTGGATGTCCCCACTGTGACAAAATATGTGCACAAATACGAAGATATCATTGCTCTTCTTTTAAAAGGCCAACTCACCTTTACCGATGATGTTTACGAAATTTTGCTTGTTGGTTTCGATAGAATAAAAGAGATGATTGCAAGCATTCCTGCAAAAACTCTTAAAAATTATAATTTAGAAGAACTGCTACCAGAAATTACCTTACAGTCTGAGGCACAAAATAAAGTAACAACACAAGCTCCAGTTAAAAATACTAATGTTGCTTTGCAAAAACAAAAACCAAAAGACAATATATCCGTTCCCATTCCCATGCTCGATGAGCTGTCCGTCTTTTCTGGCGAAATTACCGTGCTTCGCAATATGACCAATAAAATTGTCCGTTCCTTGGAATTGCGTTACACCAGCAATAAAGATATCCAAAATCTCGGAGAACTCCTCGATGAAATGCACAAAATAAACGGCACTATTCAAACTCGCATTACAGATTTATGCAAAGTCCCACTGGCAGATACTCTTAGACCCCTCCCACGAATGATTCGTGATTTAGCCCGAGAATTAGGAAAAAAAATTGAACTACACGTACAGGGCGAATCGTTACGAGTAGACAATTCTCTCGCAGTTGTTTGCAGCAACAGCCTTGTGCATCTGGTGAGAAATAGCGCCGATCACGGCATTGAGCTCCCACATGATCGTCTTGAGTCAGGCAAGCAGACAACAGGCTCTGTGTTTATCAAGTGTAGAGAAGACAATGACGAAGTGCTCATCACAATTCAAGATGACGGGCGCGGCATTGATTATTTAAAAATTAAAGCGAAGGCTCTGGAAAAAGGTTTGCTGACAGAAGAAGAACTATCCGTCATGAGCGAACAGCAAATTTTAGCCATTATTTTTATGTCGGGTTTCAGCACAGCGGCACAAATTACGGACGTCTCTGGACGCGGTGTTGGCATGGACATGGTCAAAGCCTCAGTGGAATCTGTGGGTGGACAAATTGAGATAGATGCAAAGCCTGGTAAAGGAACAACCTTTACAATGCATCTGCCAATTCCAAAATCAGTCCTCATTATTAATTCCCTGCTTGTGGAATCAAATAATCGATGTTTTGCAATTCCTCAAAATTCCATTCTGCGTATTTTACGCTTTGAACGCGAACAGTATCCTGCACACATTCAACATGTGGCTTCTGGAACAATTTTGCGGTCGAATGATGTCATTTATCCGCTTGTCAATTTGCAAACAATTTTAAGTGTCGGAAAAAATATTTGTATTAAAGAATTAAACTCCTCCGTGGTAGAAATTCTCATCATCCGCTCAGAAAACTTATTTTATGGATTACTTGTCGATAGTATTCTAGATTCTGAAGAAATTGTCGTCAAAAAAGTTCCTTCTTATTTCAATATTCATAGAATTTACACTGGCGCAACCTTTATGGGCGATGGAACTATTGGTCTAATTTTAGACATGAAAGGAATTGCCGAGCTCTCTGGAATTAAGCCCTTAATACATCCACCAAACCTTGACACCCCCTCTCCTCATGCCCAATCCATTTTATCCGAACAAGATCAGGCCATACAAAATTATCTTCTTTTTAATTTGGGCCAGAAATCCGTTTACGGAGTGGTTTTAGATCAAGTGTTTCGTTTAGAAGAGATTGAAGAAAGTCACATTCAACACTGTGGAGCAGAGCAAATTGTTATTTATAGAAATGCAATTATGCCCCTTTACCTATTAGAGCGGTTGCTTGGTTTGTCCCACAAAGAGAATACCATGCAGGCCGCCAATGCTGGTCGAATTCCTGTCATAGTTATTCAGAAAGAAAATGGATTTGTAGGAGTGCGAGTGGCGCAGTTGATGGATATTGCCATGACAGAGCAAGAAATTTCAACCACCATTCGTGATCGAATTGGAGTTGTCGGCAATGTATTTATTTGTGATCAAACTGTCACTATTTTGAATTTGCTTATTGTCCTTGAAAATTTGTACACTAAGCAAAATGGAGACTAACTAAAAAAAATATGAACATGCCAACCGAAATGAAGAAAACGGCACTTTCTGAGTATTTGGATGAATGTCAAGAAATGCTTGAACATTTATCAAAAAACCTTGCCTCCATTGAAAAAAATGGTAGCGACAAGGATACTCTTGCTGCAATTTATCGGGAAATGCATACGATAAAAGGCACCTCACAGTTGTTTGGTTTTTCTAAAATTGGAAACCTGGCACACATGATGGAAACCTGCCTCGATCCTGTGCGCAAAGGCAAAATAAATATGTCGCACGAATTACTCGACAATATTTATGCCGGCATGGATTTTATGGAACTACTCATCCAAGGCGTTCGAGACAAAAATCAAGAATCAGACATACCTATACCAATCGAAAAATTATTGCCAAAATTTATTTCCATTACGGAGAGATCTCTGACTGGCTTGCGTCCATTGATGTCAGATAAAATTCTCTCTCAACAAAAAATTTCATTCGATTCTTCTTCGTCAAAAAAAGGGACCACGCCTGTGTCAAGTGAAAATAACACAAAGAATTCTGGCTTTGAGCTTTTTGAAGACCCTCCTGCACAAACACCCACTCCCATTACTCCTGCAAAAGCAACCGTAGACACAAAACCAAAGCTTGAAACTATACAAAAAATTAGCATAGAAGATCCTCAATCCGAAACCATTCGAGTTCAAGTTTCAATTTTAGATAGTTTAATGAATTTGGTTGGAGAACTTGTTCTTATTCGCAATCAGCTTCTGCAGCATACGAAATCGAACGATGAAAACACCGAATTTTTAAAACTCAGCCAACGGTTAAACATTTTAACAGCAGAGCTGCAAAATGAAGTCATGAAAACAAGAATGCAACCTATTGGAAACATTTTCAATATGTTTTCAAGAGTTGTTCGTGACGTATCTAAGGAACTTGGAAAAAAAATAGACCTTGACCTGCAAGGAACAGATACGGAACTAGACAAAACAATTTTAGAAGCTGTCAAAGATCCACTGATGCATATTGTGCGCAATGCTCTCGATCATGGTGTAGAGCCTGTGGATGAGCGAAAAAAATTAGGAAAAAAAGAAATCGCGATACTAAAACTCACCGCCTACCATGAAAGTGGTCAAGTCATTATTGAAATTATAGATGATGGGCGTGGCCTTAGTCGCGAAAAAATTGGTGGAAAAGCAGTTGAAAAGGGGCTTATTGCGGCAGATACTTTTTCAAAAATGACTGATAAAGAAGTTCAACTTCTTATTTTTTCTCCAGGTTTTTCAACAGCATCAGCTATTTCTAATATTTCTGGACGTGGTGTTGGCATGGATGTTGTCAAGACAAACATCGAAAGAATTGGCGGAGTAGTCGATATTTTAAGCAAACCTGGCTATGGCACAACAATAAAACTTAAAATTCCTTTGAGCTTAGCGATTGTCCCTGCACTTATTGTGAGAGCAGGAGGACAACGCTTTGCTATTCCACAAACCAAGCTTGTGGAATTAATTCGTATTGAAAAATCCAGCAGCACATCCGAAAAAATAGAATCCCTACAAGGCAAACCAGTCCTTCGTCTGAGGGGAAAACTTCTGCCAATTGTCTCTCTCTCTGAGATTTTACACCATGAAACAGAAGAAAAGAAACTCTCTCTCGATGAAGAAATTTATAATATTGTTGTGCTCAATGCGGACGGACATTTTTTTGGACTTGTTGTTGATGCTATTGATGACTCAGTAGACATTGTTGTCAAATCACTCTCTTCCTTTTTAAAAGATATCAAGGTTTTTTCCGGCGCTACAATTATGGGTGATGGGGCAGTCGCATTGACAATTGATGTCATGGGTATTTCCGAAATAGCGGGCTTAGCTGCAGATAACACTGACACACGAGCCTCTGCTCGAGAAGAGATACCAACATCAATAAGCTCCTACCGCTCAGAAAATTGTGATATTCTTTTGATCAACATTGGAGCGGCCGAAAGTTATGCCATTCCCCTCGCCGTTGTGAGTCGTATAGAAGAATTTGATGCCTCGCAGTTTGAGCACTCGGGAGAACAAAAAGTTATTCGTTACCGCAATTCCCTTCTCCCCATTTTTTCGTTGCCTAATTTCTTAAACCTTCCTTTTAAATCAGAAAAACAAAATCAAGATGGCAAAACTCCCATTGTCGTCATCAAACGCGGAGATCATCTATATGGAATTGAGGTTTGCGAAATTCAGGACATCATTGAAGTGTCTTCGCAAATTGACCAATCCGTGCGAGACAGGCCAGGAATTCTTGGAACAGTTATCCTAAAAGATCGCATGATTGTTATCGTCGATATTTTAGGAATGATAGATACTTTACAAGTCAAACTCGATATTGTTGGACGCACTCCCAAGGAAACAGGAAAGCCCGCAATAACCTCAAAAAATATCGCAAGCAGACGCCAGCGCCGTATTTTGGTTGTGGAAGATAGCTCCTTTTTTAGAAATTATATGCGGCAGTTGCTACAAGGCGCAGGCTATTTAGTTGAAGTTGCCTGCGATGGACAAGAAGGGTTTGCACAACTATCAAATTCTCCAGCCAACCATTTTTCTCTTATTTTATCTGACATCGAAATGCCCGTCATGGATGGACTTGAACTTGCCAGAAAAGTAAGAGCTTCAGAAACTCACAAACACTTACCCATGTGCGCCATTACCACAAGATTTAGCACAAATGATATTGAACAGGGCAAACTTGCAGGATTTACCAACTATCTTGAAAAGCTCAACGCAGAAAAATTGGTTATGGACATAGATGAGATTTTTTGCAACGCCCAAACACAGGAGAAATCAGCATGAGAGAAGAGTCGAGTGGGAGTGTTGTCACTCGCAGTGAGGCAAAAAGCACCCAGCAGAGAAGCCAATTTTCTACATTTATTGTGGCAAATCGCTTGTATGGAATTGAAGTGACACGTGTGCAAGAGGTTGTGAGGTCTATGGTTATGACTCCCATTCCTTTAGCGCCAGAATATGTGCGAGGGCTTATTAATTTACGCGGCCAAGTGGCAACAGCAATTGGCCTTCGGCAGTTATTTGGTCTTGAAAATTCTTCTGCAGAAGAATTCGTAAATGTTGTTTGTAAGGTCGATGGCTCCTTAATTTCACTGCAGGTGGATGAAATTGGGGATGTGATAGAAGTCTCTCAAGCAGATTATGAACAAACTCCTTCTACTATACCAGAAGAAATTCGTCGATTTATGACCGGAATTTATAAAATTTCAGATGCACTTCTTAGTACCATTGATGTGGAATATATCAGTAAATTTTTAAACCACAAACTTTAACCATAAAGGAGAATTAAAATGAGTGAAGGCACAGAAGAATCAAAAGTAAAGTTAAAGTTGATAGATTTGGAGGGACAGGTAAATGCTATCAATAAGTCGCAAGCAGTCATTGAATTTTCTCTCGATGGCATTGTGCAACACGCCAATGAAAATTTTTTGAAATGTATCGGCTATAGCCTGGATGAAATCAAAGGAAAACACCACAGAATGTTTTGTGAGCCAAGCTATGCAAATTCAGCAAAATATAAAACATTTTGGGACATGCTCAATCGTGGAGAATATGAAGCGGGCGAATACAAACGCATTGGCAAAGGTGGAAAAGAAATTTGGATTCATGCCTCCTACAATCCAATTTTAGATGAAAATGGAAAGCCATTTAAAGTGGTAAAGTACGCCTCAGACATTAGCGCGCAAAAACTAAAAGATGCTCAACTATTGGCATTGAGTAAAGCGCAAGCAGTGATCGACTTTACCCCAGATGGCACGATTATTTCTGCAAACGAAAATTTCTTGAATGCCGTAAACTACAGGTTAGATGAAATTACAAATAAACACCATTCCATGTTCTGTACAGCGGAGTTTACCTCAAGTTCAAAATACAAAGAATTTTGGGCAAAACTGAGTGGGGGCGAATTTCAAAGCGGGCAATTTTTGCGCGTTGCCAAAGGTGGAAAACAAGTTTGGTTACAAGCTTCTTACGTCCCAGTTTTCGACCTTACAGGGAACGTGTTCAAAGTAGTCAAATACGCAACCGAAATTACAGCGCAAAAAAATGCACAGATTGAACTGATCAAAACTCTCTCAGAAACAGCTCAACAACTTGCAGCGGCAGCAGCGGAACTCACTGCAACAGCAAGCCAAATGAGCACCAATGCAGAAAAAACAACCTCGGTTGCAAACACCACTGCTGCCGCTTCTGAAGAAGTTTCCCAAGGAGTGCGCACTGTGGCGACCAATACAGAAGAAATGTCCGCTGCAATCAAAGAAATTGCACGCAACGCTTCAGAGGCATCCACAACCAGCGCAGCTACTTTGAAACAAGCACAACAAACTAACGTGACAATTACAAAACTGGGAGAAAGCAGCCAGGAAATAGGCAACGTCATTAAGGTGATCAGTTCTATTGCGCAGCAAACAAATTTGCTTGCATTAAATGCAACCATTGAAGCTGCGCGAGCAGGAGATGCAGGGCGTGGGTTTGCCGTAGTTGCAAATGAAGTGAAAGAACTTGCAAAGCAAACAGCAAAAGCAACAGAGGACATTACAAACAAAATTACAGGCATTCAAAAAGATAGCCAAAGCTCTGTAGAAGCTGTTACAGCAATTGGTCAAACCATTGAAAAACTAAATAACATCGCCACTGCCATTGCCGCTTCAGTAGAAGAACAAGCCGCAACCACCAATGAAGTGTCTCGCGTAGTACAAGAGTCTGCAAAAGGCGTGTTGGATATTACTGAAAATGTAAAAATTGTTTCCTCTGCTGCAACGGAAACATTTACAGGATCCAACCAGGTTCTCACAGCTGCAAAATCGTTAAGTCAAATTGCCACACAATTAGAAACCCTTGTCAAACGGATAGATCAATAATGAGAATTCTTGTCGTAGACGACTCTGTGGTTTTTCGTTCTCAAATTAAATCTGCTTTGGAGGGGATTGAAGGAATTGTTGTACCTCATACTGCTGCCAATGGGAAAATTGCTTTGGAACGGCTTGAACAGTCTTCTATTGATGTCGTGATTTTAGATATGGAAATGCCAGAAATGGACGGCATGGCTGTGCTTGCTGAAATGCAAAAACGTAAACTGACTCAAAAAGTCATTGTTTTTGCTGCGCCCACGGGCAGTGGCATTGATTCGGTATTCTCTGCACTTAAAGCAGGGGCTTCCGATTTTATTGCAAAACCCTCTTCTGCAGGATCCCTCGAGCAAGCCTTAGAAGGGATTAAAAAAGATCTCATTCCTAAAATTTTGCAATTCAAAGCCAAAATACAGCGTAAAGAAACAACACCGTTAAAGCCGGCTGACCTCAGCAAACAAACCATAAATTTACAAGATATTGTTACTAAACAAGCACAACCAGCTAGCATGCTGCAATTTAAACCCAAAGCGATAGGCATTGGATCTTCCACGGGAGGGCCTGTCGCATTGAGTGCAGTTTTTGCCCAGTTAAAAGGACAGGCATTGCAGGTTCCTATTTTTTTAGCGCAGCACATGCCTCCCAATTTTACGAGATATCTTGCAGAAAATTTGTCGCAATTAAGCGGACATCCTGCACGAGAAGCAATACATGGAGAAGCCGTCGTACCTGGTCATATTTATGTTGCCCCAGGTGATTTTCATATGACTATAGAGCGCTCTGCTGACAATAGCAGAGCGATTATTCTCTTAGACCAAAGCCCAAAACGCAACTCCGTACGCCCCGCTGTAGATAATTTGTTTGAATCTCTTGCCAAAGTTTACGGTGAAAATTGCGCTGTTTTTGTACTAACAGGCATGGGAGAAGATGGGCTAGTTGGGGCAAAATCCATAAAAGATGCTCGTGGCAGAGTGATGATTCAAGATGAAGAGTCCTCTGTTGTTTGGGGCATGCCTGGAGCAATTCATGCCGCTGGAAGCTTTGATAAAATGGGAAACCTAGATGAGTGTGCAAATATTTTAATACAAATGAACAAATAGGATACAAAAATATGGCCGTTCTATTTAGTGAATATTTAATTGAGCAAAAACAAGTGACAGATGAGCAGGTTTTAACTGCACTCATAGAGCAATTGCGTTCAACCCCATCCCTCGCTGAGATCTCGTATGAAAAGAGTTTTCTGCCAACGTCAGATTTGCTGAAAATCCTCTTTCACTGTCAACACCATAGTTTGGATTTTCGTAGCAGTGCAGAACAATTAGGCCTTTGCTCTGGAGAAGTGTGGGAAAAAATTTATTCTCAACTGCAAACCTTACAAAAGCCCCTAGGGGAAATTTTGGTTGAGAAGGGGTTTGTTAGTGTAGACACTCTCTCTTCACTCCTTGTTTCCTACGTAGAAAATACAAATAAACCACAAAGTGACAATGCGAGTAGGTTAGATCCCATTCTTTTAAAAGAGTACATTGCAGCATTTAGCAGGGCATTTTCAAATATTGGAGCCGAAATTTCTTCTTTAGAATCTTGCAAAGAACAAGGAGCAGAGAGTAAATCTATTTTAAAAAATATTCACTCTGAATTTATAACTATTGCAGCTGCAGCTAGTTTTTTAGGCGCAAAACAAAGCGAAAAAATTGCACAATTCACTCTAAAATTTTTAGAAGTTTTTATTTCAATAGAAATGCCTATTGAAATAAAATATCTTACAAATACTTTAACGTCAGTGTCACAAATTTTAAACTCTATCTGTCAATATTTGCATGAATTTAAACAAGAATCTCAGGAGAAAACAGTATGAAAATATTTGTCGTTGACGATTCAAAAGCTGTCCATAGACTACTGGAGGAAATGCTAAATGAGTTTAGTCAAATTAATCTTGAACATTCCTATAATGGGCGCGAAGCAGTCGATGCTGTTACCTCAAATTGTTTTGAAGCAGATATGATTTTACTTGATTGGGAAATGCCCGAGCTCACAGGCATTGAGGCGTTACCAGAATTAAAAAAATGTTGCAGCAAACGTCCTATTATCATGATGACTTCAAAAAACTCCATGGCTGACATCACAGAAGCACTTACAAAAGGAGCGACTGATTATATGATGAAACCTTTTACAAAAGACATCTTATTGGGAAAAATAAAGCTCGCAACAGGAGAGGACTTGCAATAACATGACCACTTCTACTACGAACTCCGATATGTTAAAATACTTTTCCGCCCTTATCGAAAAAGAAACTGGAATTCAATATCGTGATACGAATGAACATCAATTAAATTCTCGTCTGCGAGACTTGGCTAAATTTTTAAATTTTCCCGACGTTGAAGCGTTGTGGGCAGAAGTGCAAAAAAATGGCTTACAACCCGCTGCAAAAAGCTTGATGTTGGATATGGCCACAAACAATGAAACTTCATTCTTTCGTGATCAAGAGGTATTTGATTTTTTTAAAACACATTTTATTCTTAAAACCATGGCAACGAATACAAATAAAATTCGTATTTGGTGCGCTGCTACGAGCACCGGGCAAGAGCCTTACTCTCTCGCTCTCATTATGGCAGAACTTAGTCGTGCTGGAACAAATAAATATTATGAAATTTTGTGCTCAGATATCAGTGAGAGAGTTTTGCAACAAGCTTCTAAAGGGCTTTTTTCTCAGCTAGAAATTCAACGAGGCCTACCTGCACCATTGATGTTGAAATATTTTGATCAAGTGACATCGGAGTCTTCTAGCTTGCCTTCCTATCGGGCCAAGCCAGAACTTTCTGCACACATGACGTTCAAACGCCTTAACCTACTCGACCCTTGGCCAAATATAGGAACTTTTGACATTATATTTTGTCGAAACGTTTTGATTTATCAGAGCGTCGAAAATAAAAAACAAGTGATTGCTCGTTTTACTAAAATGCTCGCCCCTGGAGGGTATCTCGTTCTAGGTGGTGCAGAAAGCTTGCTTGGATTGTCTACTGATTACACTATGGAGCAACATGGCAGAGCGTGTGTGTATAAATTAAAGGGGCCTGCTTAAATAAAACTATACTTTTATTTGGCCCTGTGCTATCTAGGCATCTCACTGGCCGTAGCTCAGCTGGATAGAGCATCGGATTTCTAATCCGATGGTCGCGTGTTCGAATCGCGCCGGCCAGGCCATTTAAACGTTAAAGCAACGCAAAATTCAGTTCCTCTCATCAAAAAGAAATTCTAAAGCGGTTTTGCGAGCAAACCGCATTCCCCTATTGAGTTCCGTTTCACCGTCTTCGCTGAATAAGGTCGATTTCAAGCTTCCATCTTCTGTACAAAGTAACATTTTAAATAGCTTTTTATGCTCTGCGGCATAAATAAAATCTTCTTTATCTCCCTGAACGATATTGTGCATGAAATAATCAAGAGCTGATTTTTTTGCAAAATCGACATTTAATTTGTCACTCACAATTCTTGCATAGAATGGCTCGTTCACTTTAATCTGACTTTTCACAAAAAATAAGTATGAAAAATTTAAAAAATGGTGATCGATTTTAGAAAACTTTTCAATCTCTTTTAAGGCTTCTGGTGGATTCCAACCTATTTTAAACCAACACCAGTCTTTTCTTGTAGATGTACCAGACAAGGGGCATAAATTTTTATGCGAACAAGGAGAGATTATTTGACAGTCTTCCGCACCGGCTAAAAAACTATTTCGGAGATTCCCAAGGGATTTTGCATGAATTTCTTGGCCAGGTTCAATAATAAGTACAGCACCATTTAAATTTAATTTGCTATATAAATTAACAAGATTTGATAATCTATGCTTTTCGGGAATTTCATTAAATATATTTGCACAAAGAGCGATATCAATATTGACTGGAATTTTTTCTGTTGATGTAAGGCGTGTCACCACAATATTGTCTGCATTCAATAATGATTTTTGAAGGAGATCAAAACCAAATTGAAATATTTTTTCACTTCTTTCAATGGCAAATATTTTAATTTTTTTTGGGGGAAAAATTTCTGGATTTGTATCGAATAAAAATTTAAGTGCACAAATAAATCCCACAGTAGCACTCAATGGCCCTGCTCCAAAATCGGCAATGACAAGTTCTTCTTTTTCATTTAAAAAAATATTTTTTAATGCAATGCTATTTTCATTTTTTACAAGTAAAGCAAAAACTCTTTCAATATTTGGAAGTAAAAACGATGCACAGTAAGCACGAATACCATTGGCAGAATCCATATAGTGTTTGTCACTGAGAATTTTATCTTTTTCATTTCGATTGATATTAAAATTTTCCCATAAATTTTTAGAGAATGAACCTAAACTCTGTAAATTATGTTTATCAAATTTTCCATCTTTTGAACGGACATTCAGTTTTTTTTCCCATTCATCTAAGTAGGCTTTTATATCTAAGTAATAATCGTCGCGAAGTTCATAAAAATTTTTCATAAATTGTTTTTTTTCTTTTCCGTTTTTAAATAGCGTATATATTGCCGCACAGCCTTGTTATGCTCCTGTAGTGTTTTTGAAAAAACATGCCCACCATACCCCGTTGCAACAAAATACAACGCATCGGTTTTTGCAGGATTTAACGTTGCTAGAATTGACTCTAAACCAGGGCTCGCAATAGGACCAACAGGCAGGCCTTTAAAAGTATACGTGTTGTATGGGTTTTTTGTCAAAAGATCTTTTTTTGTAAGAGAAACTTGTTGAGAAACCATACCTCTTTCATTCAAAACTCCATAAATTGTTGTTGGATCCGCTTGTAATGGCATTCCTTTTTTTAATCTATTCCAATAAACAGCGGATACCATATTGCGCTCACTGCTTATTGAAGTCTCTTTTTCTACAATAGACGCTAGAGTTATAAACTGAAGAGGAGTCAAACCCATAGATTTTGCTTTGTCAAACATTTGTGGAGTCACATATTTTTTAAACTCATTTAGTATGGATTTTGTAATAAATTGAGGCTCCGGGTGGGGATCAAAAAAGTAGGTTTGCGGGAAGAAAAATCCTTCAATATTTTTAACTTCTTCTTTTAAACCTAGCGTTTGAATTGAAGTCGGGCTGGAAAAAAAACTGAACCACTGCTGCGCAGACACCGTTGGAAAGTATTGTTCTAATTTTTGTGCAGTTTGCCAAATATTGAGGCCTTCAGGAATTGTAATTTTAACCAGTATTGTATCACCTCGAATTAATTTAGCCAAAATTGATTTTGGTGTGTCTTTTCCCGTAAATCTATAAGTTCCATATTTAATAATTGGCAACTTATGCACAAAATTTGTGTATAGAATAAATAATTTTGGATGCGAAATAATTTTTTCTTCTGACAAACCATAAATTGTTTTTTTAAAAGAAGCTCCGTGTGGGACATAATATTCGACTGTTTGATTTTTTTTTAAGACCGGATGATCAAGCCAATAATACACATAAGCCGCAGTAGATGAGCCTATTAACAAAAAGAACAAAATAATTAAGCATAATGTTAATTTCAAACGTCCCATAAATTAAGCCCTATTTGTTTTCGAATAGAAGAAATATTTTTATAATCTGGTATCACTTTGTTATTCCAAATACATTTAAATTTTCCTGCAAATGTTTTTGTGATATTGCCTACTTCATCGAACGTTTTTTTTTCATTTGAATAAAAAAATATCTCTTTTGTTTTTATATTTTCTAAGGCATAAATTCGTGGACAAATATTTGCTCCAATATGGATTCTTTTCGCCGTTCTATTTGTTAAAAGAATATGATATTTTTTGGTTTCTGGATGCAGCCAAAATGAAGTTCCACTGTAACCCAAATGGCCGAATATTTTGTGCCTGTTCTGCAAAAAATGGTGAACACCTGCAGTTGAGTGTTCAGAGGTTGGTGTATCAAAGCCACACATAAAACGGTTCTCATTTTTCTTTTCTTGTTTATAAAAAAATTCTGCAAAGTATTTCACAGCATGAATAATATCAACCACATTTCCAAACAAACCCCCATGGCCAGAAACAATATTATTATTTTTTCCGTATGAAGAAAAAATATTTGCATTGGTATCGTGAGCTCGCCCAAACTCTAGCGAGGGTGACTTGTTGTCTCCTTCGCTAGAGTTATAAGGATAAAATGGCACACTCACTATTTCATTTTGCTCAAGACTCGCATGTTTAAAAGAAGTTGATAAATTGGTATTTATTTTTTGTAAAACTTCTGTCCACGAAATATTTGAAGACTCAATAATTCTTGCAAGAATAAAATAATTTAAATCGGAATAAATTTCATTTTTTTGACTATTTAATTTATGACTAAGAATATAATTTGTCACTTCTAAAGCTGTTTTATGTCCCATCCAACTCCAGGCCATTAAGCCACTTTTATGGCTTAAAAATGAGTTTAGACATAAATTCGAATCACTTTCTATAAATTTTTTTAATGAAATAGGCATGGACTCAGTCTGCAAAATAGAATTAACAAAAGGGCGAGAAATAAAATTAAAATATTTATCGTCATGAGTTAACATGAAATACATATTTAAAAATAGCGGTTTTGTTAAACTTGCTAAATCGAATACAGGGTGATAGCGGTTGGCTTCAAGAAGGCACTCATTGGCCCAAAATGCTGAAGCAACATAGTCTTCATTGGCAAATGACCATGCAGTAAAGGCGTTTTTTTCTACTTCAGCCTCAAGCAACAACATACTTTCAAATATGTTTTTTGGACAAAGATTAGAAAAATATTTTTGTGCGCTAGAAATCATGCTATACCACTAACTCACTCTTTTAGTAACTTTATTCAAAGGAGCACTCTATGAACAATAACACAAAACTAGCCATAAATCCGGTCTGCCCTTACGTTATGCCAACAAATAAAACTGAAACACAAGAATTTACTGAGTTTTGCAATTTTAATCTTGGCATGGCGCCGTCAAAAATACTCACAGACATTGAACGCTGGCTTGAGGAAGACCACGGGTGTGGCGATCCCACCATTTTTTCTGCCTTTCAAAAAAATAAAGTCATGCAATTTTTTATTGTGGCAAAACAAGATTTCACTCTTTCGTGCAAGCCCATCATGGAACAGGTTTTTCGCCAAGTTTCAACAAATGAAATTGAACTCTTTTCCAATTTCAAAGATGGGGATGATATTAAAAAAGGCGATATTATTCTAGGAGGCAAAGGAAAAGCGGCAAGCATTTTACTTGCTGAAAGAGTTGCTCTGAATTTATGCTCAAAAATGAGCGGAATAACAACAAAAACGAAACAAATTTTATCTGAAATAAAAAAAATAAACAAAAATATAAACTTGCTTGAAACAAGAAAAACCACCCCAGGACTCCGAATTTATGAAAAATACTCGGTTCGAGTGGCTGGAGCGAGAAATCATCGACATGCACTCGATGGCGGTTCCATGCTGAAGGAAAATCATCTCAGGTGCATTGGATTTATAGAAGATGCCGTCACAAATTTACAACGTAATTTGCCCATACTCACTAAAATTGAAGTGGAAGTGACAAATTTAGATGAATTTCGAACTGCACTTAACTTAGGGGCGGATGTTATTATGTTAGATAACTTTTCCATTGAAAATGTAAAAATTGCTGTCGCCGAAAAAAATAAAATAAATACACAAGTCAAACTTGAACTGAGCGGCAATTTAGATGAAAAAAATTTGCATGAAATTGTGACTTCAGGGGTTGATTATATGAGCATGGGCGCACTTATACACAAGTCAATTTGGGTGGATATGAGCTTACAAATTTATTCTTAACACACCTTTGATCGCCGCTAGAAAGCCAGAAAATGACCCAGAATTTTAAAACTCTATTTATCAGTACATGCAATTCAACCATGGATGAAGCCAAAAAACAGTCCCAAGAAATTAAAAATGACCATATTTTTTGTATTGTCGCCCAAAAACAAACTCGAGGCAGAGGACGAGGAGGAAGTACGTGGCATCAAGCATTTGCTCACACCGAAGAAAATTCATTGAATGCATCGACAGATCACAAAAATATTCAGCACTTTCCTACTTTGCAAGACGCACTTAAAAATGAAACTGATTTCTTACCCATCACTTTTTTTATTCCAGCGCTCAAACTAAAAATACCGATTGAGTGGCTCTCTATTGTCGTTGGTTGCGCTCTATACGATGCACTCAAACAAACCTGCACTTTTATAGAAAATACAATTTCTATTCCTCCTAAAATGATTAAAAAGGAAGATTTTTTCTTAAAGTGGCCAAATGATATTATCACTCTCCCCGGATGCAAAAAAATATCGGGAATTCTTTGTGAAACTTCAGTATTAAATGGCACTGTAAACGACATTTTTGTTGGAATTGGCCTTAATTTTTTTAATAACCCAAGTTTTGAAAATTCTATTAGCTTTTTTGATTCTCAATTTTCATTCACTTTAACCACGGATTTAAAAAAATCAATTTTAAGTTATTTTA
This sequence comes from Bdellovibrionota bacterium, assembly GCA_040386785.1. Taxonomy (GTDB): domain Bacteria; phylum Bdellovibrionota_B; class Oligoflexia; order Silvanigrellales; family Silvanigrellaceae; genus Silvanigrella. The sequence goes on along the minus strand of JAZKEW010000032.1, from coordinate 516 downwards.
CAAATATATTTTGCCAGGAAATTGAAGAATATCTTCTACATGCAAGAAGCGTTGAACAATTAAAACATCTCGCCCTCAGTCGAATGACTCCAAAAGGAACTCTTCTTTCCGTTAATAAAGGGGCAACTAAAGGAAAATTTTTAGATCTCGCTCTCAACGGTGCTTTAATTCTTGAAGGAACAACTGAACCAATATATTCAGGAGATGTTTCTATAGAAACATCTCAAATACAAAATAATTCTTATGTAATACCAAAGAATGACAAAAAATTTAAGCCCATTATAGCAATAGACTTTGGCAACACAAGAATTCATCTGGCAAATCGAAATTCATATGGAATTATTGAATATATCGACATAAAATATGATGTTAATTTTGACCATTCTGCTACTTTAAAAAGTGAACTAAAATCTATCCTTGAAAATTTATTAGAAGACAAATTAGATACCGTTGATATTTTTTACAGCTCTGTAAACACCAAAGAAAAAACAGATTCTGCAATACTATTCTTAATTT
>JAZKEW010000031.1:0-5262 GCA_040386785.1 Bdellovibrionota bacterium | reverse complement strand
GGCCTTCAAATCGAACTGCTTCTTGCATGCCTGTGAAATGATTATTGACATTAAACACGCGGTTATTCATGGTTTGAAAATATCGTTTTAATGAATTTTTGCATTGAAAGGCATTGATGTGTGAAATTGGCATTGTGCTTTTTCCTTCTTTAAAAATTCAGTGTTGTGGTAGAAATTCAAGTTGTTGAAGCTGCTCACAGTTTATTTTAAGGATAGCCATAAAACCTTCCTGAAATTAGACTAACTCAAGACTATGGTGGTGTTGCAAACACGGTGGGAAAGATTTTAATTATTTTTTAATGTAAGTCATATTGTAGTAAAACAACAAAAGTGTAGTGACGTGTAGTAAAAGTTTTTCTTGGTACTGTTGTAAAACTACATCTACTACACTTACTACTATATATATATAAAATAAATAATAATAAAATAAGAGAGAGGTATAATAGTATCGTGATGCAATGGTATAAAATTTCTGTGTCGGGGCGGAAGAGGGGTGTATTAGCCGTATTAAGTGTAGTAAATTCGTACTTATATATATTTCATATAAATAAGTACAAACTACATGTTTTTGGAATTACTACGCAGCAATACACCTGAACTCTTTGTTTAGCTTTTCGTCGAGGGCGGAATTGAATTTAATTTTATAGGCTCTTTGACTTTTCTTATGTAAAATTCTTGGCATAGCAACCTCGTCACCAAATTTTGCTTTAATTGTTTGAGTAAATTTTACTATAGAAACGGGTGTTTTACATTCTTTTGCATAAATAGAATAAACCATGGCAGAGGGAATCCAACCATTTCCCGCGCCAACTTCATAAAGGTCCAGAAATTGCTCCACAGAAGATTTCGTTAAATGTTTTTCTTGTTTTGCAATGACTTTATCAACTTCTTGAATATAACTGCTTTCATTTATCCAATTTTCATCAACTAATTGCCACAAATATTCAAAATTAAAAAATTTATCCGCTACATTAGGGAACACAAATTTTGAGCTTTTCAAATAAAGGTTTTTTAATATTTCCTTGTCTTCGTCAATAAGATGTTTGTCTTTAAAAGAATCCACTAATATAGCAGAAAAACGACGATTCCCTGATTCATCAACAATGATTTCCCCCAAATTATCTGTTTGAGCTGTACAAATATAGGAAGTGTTGTGCTTTAATGCAAAATATTACTTGTAATCATCCCCTTCCAAATAGACATAATATTGCCCTTAATCTGATTTATGTCATCGCTACCATTGATAAAGTTACTACAAAGTTCTTTCCAATTACGGACATCAACAAAATCTTCGGGTAATTTTTCCGCATAAAAATCTGTGAAAGGGCTACAAAATTTTCTCATAAAAGTACTTTTTCCATTTTTCTGCTTCTCACTGCAAAAAACGGGAGCCATATGAAGCTGTATTTCACTATGTCTATTATGCAATTTTAGCTTTACCTGAACAATGAAATGAATCAAAATAACGGCGGCTATTTCTGCTTCTTTTGTAAAATATTTTGATAATGTAGAGAATATTTTTTTTGTATCCGCGTAACTAACACCATTGTGTTTTAATCGTTTTTTAAGCTCATGAATATTATAATTAATGACTGACTGGTTATAAAATTCAATGGACTTTGAATAATTTCCATCATTTAAATAGAAAGACTCTTCGACGATAACAATTTTTTTTACACCATCCTCTTTAATTTGTTTGTATTTTCTAAGTTTTAATTTACCATCCATCGAAAGCAAAGCAATTCTATTTGACTGATGAAGATCTTTACCGGCGTTAAAATAATCAATGCAGAATAAAATGACAGAAGAGACACTGTGCCCAATAATATTGCCTTTTTTATCAATAGTGACCGTTGTTTCATTTGTCTCGTTTATAACTTTGGGTAAAATATCTACGTAATTAACATACTTTTCTAAAGATGGATGGGGATTGTAATCAATCTTATTTCCTGTAGCTTCTTTGTCTTCTTTTTCTAAAAATTCCTCATCTAATTTCTCAATCATTTCAGTTGATATAATCTCAATTTTTTCTTTATCTTCATGTCTTTTTTGATAGGGTTTAGCAGCATATAAAATATCTAAAACTTCTTGCTTAGTAAATTCTCTATTCATTTCAGGATCGAGATCACCGATATTCGCTAAATCCCACCCCTTGGGTAAATTTAATTGAGAGACCTCGATAATACGAATAAATTCACCTAATAAATCACCGAGATAATTTGCAGCCCTCAATCCCTCCTTATCATTATCAGGCCATACATAAATAAAATTGTTTTTGTACAATTTCAAAATATCCCAATTAGCAAGATGAACGCTTGAAGCGCCAAAGGGCCAAGTTAGGACGACAAACTCATCGCCGAGTAGTTTCTGTGCAAATACACAAGTTTTTTCACCTTCAACAATTAATATTTTTTTATCGAGCGATAATTTATCCATATTGAAAAGAGCACGAGGCTTTTCAAACCCATCTGCATTAAAATTCCATTTGCCGTTGCTAAATGAGTATGGCGTAACCTTTTTTTTCCTCTCTCCATTCTCTATCCAGTCGAATCGGTGGATAAAGGCTGATTTATTTCCTGTCGAACTTTTGTACTCATACTCTGTTTTTGTTTTAATGAGTTTTTCTGATTTATTTTTTGCCTGTGGCAAATACTTGTCTAATAAATAATCAAGAGATAAGCCTTTCGCTCTTTCTAAAAGGCTTGTTATATTTCCACCTTCTTTTGTTGCGTGGTCATACCAAAAAGGCTCGTCGGAATATAAACTTATTTTAAAAGAATCAGGGTTTTTATCTTCCCTAAAAGGGCTTGGAATAACTAAATATTTGCCTTGAACTTTTCCGTCTGGAAAAAATTCTCTCATTCTTGGGGCTAAAATTTTGTTTATCTCTTCCAAAGTTTTTTTATCCATTTTTATCCCTGTGACTCTTCGTAATTCAAAAAAACTCTTCTAAATCCTCAATTGAACTTGCGATAATTCCCACTCCACCGCTCTTTTGAACAACATTCACAAAATGACTTTGCTTAGCAGAAACGCGAGATTTGCTTGGTCGTTTAGTTTCAATTGCCACAAATTGCGCAATCTTACTTCCCACCATATCAGATGTAATAATAAGCGGACGCCAGCCAATAAGATCGCTTGAACCTTCACAAAGTCCATACTTAATCCAATGGCCAAGTCGGTGCTGCCATGCACCAACGTTATTTCTGAATAAAATGAAACCAAGTTGAGACAGCTTCAGTCTTATTTTATTCTGGACTTCTGACTCATACATAACTATTTTTATCTCCATACACTCCACAATATTCAAAAAAACTTTGGTTTTGTCTTCTACAACTATCGCAACAAATATCGTGAGATGTGGTAACAAACATACTTGAACACTTTGAACAGCGTTTATTTTTGCCTTTTAAAGGAGGCAGCCCAACGCATTTTCTTGTAAAATTGATTTCATTTAAATCCCATTTTTTTTCAACAGCTCTCATAAATTAAAACTCCTATGTTGTGGTAAATATTTTTTCATAACAAAGACCCAGCCAGGTTTGTAACCGTATTTTTGACGAAGCACTTCGAGATCTTCCACTGTTTTTGCGCTTCTTATTTCTTTCACTTTTGGAGATAAATCTTGTTCAGACAGTAAAACAAGATCCTCGCTCGAATAGGTCATTTTTGACTTACCAGTTTCAAATTGATGGCCACATGAAGGACAAAAACGCTCTCTTCTAAAATCAAACGCACAATAACAATTTGGACATTGCATTATAAATTCTGAATTTGAGGGGCGTTTAATTTTAGTATCTAAACTCCAAAGATGGGTTGAATTAGCAAAGCCATGTTCGACAACATTACCGACGTGATCGATGACAATGGCATCTTTTTTATTGTCGGCAGGGCGTAGAATTCGACCTATCATTTGCAAATGCAGTGCCAATGACTTCGTTTTTCTCAGGATAATTGCTGTTGTGACTGTTGGAATATCCGTCCCTTCTGAAACCACGTTAACGCTTGTCAAAACCTTGATCTTTCCATTGCTGAGTCTGTCTATTTTGGATTGTCGTTCTTTAAAAGACTGTGAACCATCAATATAATCAGAACTAATTCCAGCATTTTTAAAATTTATGGCAACATCTTGAGCGTGTTTTCTATCCACACAAAATGCGATTGCTGGCAAATTATTGGAAATATTTATGTAATGCTTTATTGCATCCCCTGTAATGTCAGGAAGATTTGTTTGTTCGGAGAGTTCACGAATAGAGTAATCACCATTTTCAATTTTTACTTTTTCTAACTGAATTCGTGCAGGTGGTGCATAATAAATAGCAGGAACAAGATAGCCCTTGTTTGTCAGCTCTTGAATTCCGGTGCCCACAATTAAATCATCAAAAAACCCTTTTGCGTGAACACCAAGGCCGTCGCCATTTAAGCGCGTGGGTGTTGCTGTCACGCCCAAAATTTTTGCTTCTGGAAATTGCTCAATCACACGCCCCCATTTGTTATTCTTGATAGCGTGATGCGCTTCATCAATAATAATAAGGTCAGGTTTTTCAATAAACTCAAGTCGCTTGATAATTGTATCCACGGAAGCCACTTGAACCGGTATATGGTATTCCGGCTTAAATTGAGGTGAAATTTTTCCGTGCGTAATTCCAAATTGAGTGAGCTTTGCACATGCTTGATTTAATAATTCGGAACGGTGCACCAGTATTAGCACTTTCTTGTTTAAAATAGTTGCTGACTGTGCAATTTTAGAAAAGCAAATGGTTTTGCCCGCACCTGTGGGCATCACAAGAAGTGGCGCAGTCTTCCCTTTTTTGTAAGAGTTTCTCACAGATTCAATGGCATGTATTTGATAATCTCTTAAAACAATTTCCATTTTAAGCCTAAAAATTTAAGGTTGCGCCAACAAAAATTCTTTTATCTTGAAATTCATATCCACCGTTTGCTTTTATTCCAGCGAATAAAGGCACACCGACAGAGGCAAAATAGTCATAATGAGTGTTTGAAAAAGATCTTCCTACCATGAACGTGTAATCAATTCCAGAAGACGCGTGCTTCACTTCGGTCGTTTGTTTTATTGATGTTTTTATATCGTCTTGCGTTTTTTGATTTACATTTTCAATTGAATTTTTATTATAAATGATGGTTTCTTTCACATTTGTCTTGAGAGACCCTGCCTTATTTCGAACCGTGTATTTTTCAAGTACGATCTGTTTTTGTAGGGACTGCATCATCTGCTTTGTTGTCTCTTCAAGTGCTTTTTCA
>JAZKEW010000030.1:1301-15529 GCA_040386785.1 Bdellovibrionota bacterium | reverse complement strand
CAGAGGCAAGAAAGCATTGAAAAATACGTCGGATCAATTGTTGATACACTGATACAATCCGTAAAATATTACCATAAATGTGACAATGAAATCGAAGTCCGAGAGTTATTTACAGATTTAATACCCGATGCACAATTAGAAAAAGTCATAATGCCAGAAGACAATGAATTGAAAGGAGTGTGCACTCTTTGTTTTCGATTTGATGGCACGCCTTGTGATTTTATTCAAATTGATATCGTTGAAAGAATGTGTGATCCGGTGTTTGAGTATTTGATTGCTTGAATGTAACGGGCGTAACAGCTTAATCACAGGGGAACTTGATGGCTATCCTTAAAATAAACTACGATCAACTTCAAAAACTTGAAGCACTGCCACAAAAAACAAAAGGTGATGTCATTCGAAATTCTCTTGTGGCTTCAATTCTTAAAACAAGCACAGCAGTGTCAGAATTTGCATTTAAAAAATTAGAGAAATCTCGTGTAATTAAATTTGATAGAAAAGTGCAACTCAAACGCATTACATTGAGCAAAATATCTGAAGGGCAAAGTTTTGAGAGTATTCATGCGTATCTGCGATTTTCCACAATCAATGAATATTTATCAAGCTTTCCCTGGAAAAAAACAAACACAATAGGCGTAGATGGTAGAAGATACCCGAGCTTTATTGCGCAAGTGCTCGGCAGAACCATTGCACCAATGCCTAAAACTTTTATTTCAAATAAAAAACAGTGGTCACTCAAACGCACAACAAGTAGCTCAATGCCGCTAAAAAAAGCCCAGGTTGAGGCGTCAAGTATTTCCGATTTGTTAAGGCACGAAAGCAATTTATTAAACGAAATTTTAGCTCGCACAAAGCGCAAGTATGAATCAGAAATACAACGCAATATGCGATGGAATTTAATGAAGTTATGAGATACATAACCCATATCTCCACCCCCTTTATGTTCTTACTTGTGTATGGGGGGCTTGCGCAACGCAAAGGCGCAGCCTTTTCGACGTGGGACTATTTTTAAGAGGTAGACAAACTTTAATGAAGTTCAGTGATTATGCAAAGTCTATCGGGAAAACTCGTGGATATATTCATAAATTATACGTACAAGGCCGTCTGGACAAAGCAATTTATTCGGATAAGGGGAAAAAGAGGATAAATAAGGAAATCGCAGATGCAATTTTAAAGGGTTTATCGGATAAAAATTTGTATACCAAACCAGAGACAAATTCGGATGGTAAGTATACAAACAGGTATACAAATAAAAATAATGCAATATTGTCAAAAAATTTTACACAAAATACAAAGAAAACATCATCACAAATGTCGGAAAAAATTTTTGAACAAACGACATGCATTTTTGATCCTAATTCTAATTTTGATTCTAATTCTGAATTTGAATCTATGACATATGACCAAGCACGGCGTATGAAAGTTTACTATGAAGCTCAACTAGAAAAATTTCATCTTGAAAAAGAAAAAGGGAAATACTTACTTGCAGAAGATGTTAAAAAAAATGCTTACAAAGCAGGACTTATTTTTAGAGATAAGGTTCTTTCAGTGCCTGCGCAAGTATCCTCCATTCTTTCTGAAATGACCTCTGCTTTTGAAATTAAAAATTTGTTGCATGAATATTTAACCACAGCCATTGAAGATGCGTGCAACGCAAAAAACCAGTCCACAGAGGCAGAAATAAATATAGAGGCCGCCGCATGAACATTTATTTTGAATCTTTTTCAAGTGGTGCAAAACCTCTTCCAAATTACACTGTGAGCGAGTGGGCAGATGCAAACCGTATTTTAACTTCAAAATCCAGCGCAGAAGCAGGTAAATACAAAACTTCTCGCACGCCTTACGCAAAAGAAATCATGGACGTGATGTCTCCAAATGCAAAAAATGCCAATGGAAAACCAGCAAATCATGTTGTTTTTATCAAGGGTGCTCAGCTTGGTGGCTCAGAAACTTTAATTAATTGCGTTGGATATTACATCGACATTTGTCCCTGCCCAATTTTGTATATGCTTTCAACTGTCGACCTTGCAAAATTTACTTCCACAGACCGCATTGATCCACTGATTGAAGAAACCCCTGCGATTAGAAATAAAATTGGTGAAAAAAGAAGCCCCAACGCAGAAAATGCGGTTCTTAAAAAAGGTTTTGCTGGTGGGTCTCTCCGCTTTATTGGTGCAAATTCGCCTGTGGGTATGCGTTCTGCTGCTGTTCGGCTTTTAATAATGGATGAAGTTTCTTCTTATCCTAATGCGACAGAAGAAGGTGACCCTGTAGAACTCGCAAGAAGACGTGCAGATACTTTTGGAGACTCCAAAAAAATTCTTGAAGTGTCTACGCCCACCATTGAAAATCAATGCAAAATTACACGCTCTTTTGAAAAATCGGATCAGCGTTATTTTCATGTGCCATGCCCTCACTGCCAATTTTATCAAGTTTTAATTTTTGAAAATTTGAAGTGGGAGAAGGAAAAACCAGAGACGGTTTACTACCAGTGCGCATCGTGCAAAGGAAAAATTTTAAACGACCATCACAAAACTACTATGCTGGAACGGGGAAAGTGGATTGCCAAATTCCCCGATCGAGACGTCATCGGTTTTCATTTATCAAGCCTTTACTCTCCAAAAGATTGGAAAAGCTGGGAACAAATTGTCAGGGAATACGAAGAAGCCAAAGGCAAACCAGAGCTTGAGCGTGTTTTTGTCAATACGGTGCTTGGGCTTGCCTATAGGCTCAAGGGGGATGCTGTTTCATGGGAAGAGATATTTGCAAGACGGGAGAAGTATGAGCGCAACATTATTCCAAAAGATGGCCTTCTTTTAACGTGCGGCGTGGATGTGCAGGCAGATAGGCTTGAGCTTGAAATCGTCGCGTGGGGGCGAAATAAAGAGTCCTGGTCAATTGATTACAGGGTGTTGTTTGGTGATACCGCTCGAGAAGAGGTTTGGAAGGAATTAACCGAAATTCTCAACGAAGATTTTATGATGGAACACACTGGTGAATTTCGTAAAATTCAAATGACTTGCGTGGATTCTGGATACAACACAGTGCACGTCTATAACTTTTGCAGAAAATTTTCACCCGCGCGTGTGATGGCAATAAAGGGGCAAGAAAATTTACCGTCTATTCACGCCAATCCTAAAAACATTGACTACACCTACAAAGGAAAAAAAATCACAAATGGCGTGCGCTTGACCATGCTTGGTGTGTCCGTTTTAAAGCAAGAACTTTATGGGTTTTTGCGCAATGAACGAGAAGACGATGGTACTTTCCCCTATGGTTATTGTCATTTTCCGCATGAATATTCACAAGATTTTTTTATGATGCTCACAGCTGAAGAAAATATCCGCACCGTTAATGAAAAAAAGCAGGAAAAATATGAATGGATTAAAATTCGAGAACGAAATGAAGCTCTCGATGCACGAAATTATGCTCGTGCGGCAGTTGCTTTATTGGGGTATGACCGTATGAAAGATGAGCATTTTAAAAAACTAGAAGAGCAATTTGCCACACCAGAAGCGGTTGCAAAAAATGTCCACGCGCAAAAAAAACAAAAAATAAGGCGTGAGTTTGAAGAATTTGAAGAGAGGGAACGTGATCAACGAAATTATTGGAGGGATTAATTTTTATGAAAATGATGAAGACAAAGGAAGATCTGCAAGAACAACTGTCGAATTTACAAGACGCAATTGCTGAAGGGGCTCTCGAAGTGGAGTTTCAGGGGAAGCGGGTGAAGTATCGAACGCTTGATGAAATGAGGAGAATTGAGCTTGGATTGGTGCGGCAATTGATGAGTGAATCAAGGTCTTGTTTTAAAAAAATTGTCAGTGTGTTTGAGAAGTTTTAGAAAATGTGCTGGATTAGCGCATTTCGCTCAACTCCAATAGATAGAGTCAAAACACCTAGGATGAATATTGAGCAGAAAATAAACTTCAATCTATACAGTATCTTATAAATTAAATAAAAACTCTTGTTTAATTACGATATGAGTTGTGATAGAAACAAATCTCAATAAATTAATTTATTGGTTTTCTTAAAAGGAGTTAAAATGCATTTACACTTTAATAGTTTCTTAGGGAAATTCATGGGTTATTTCGGACTTTGTTTTTTATTGACAATATGGTTTGCAACTATGAACGAGGACGCTCACCTAGGTAGTCCAGTCTGGTACTCGGTTATTGGCCATATGGTGTGGTACAACCTCTATACGGCTATTTTTTGTACAGTTGTGGATAAATTTTCAATATTCGAGCTACTCTCAAACTCCATTAAAAATGTTCTTTATAGTGTTTTTATTAGGGCTAAAAATTAATAGAGATAAACACAGCACACTCATGAATATTATTTTGGTATATTAATCGTAATTATGCCAGCAAACATTGTGTCAAGATTTTTCAATTATCTCCAAAATATTGTAAGAACAGCAAGAGTATATTGCATATAAGGTGCTTCACAAAATCCCTATAGTTTTTGCTCTGGATTACAATGCGTATGGTTTACCCACAATTTTGTTCAACTGTTCCTGCAATGTTTTAGGGTTGTTTTTAAGAATTTCTGAACAGTTTTCGTGACTTTTTTTGATCATGTTTATATACAAATTATACTTATCATCTAAATAATCTTCTTCCAAAAACAAAAATATCGTAGAATACGAATAAGAACTCACAAATTTTTTCATTGAAAAGTAGACTAGTTTCTGTTGTGATAAAAAATCATTTCTGTTTTCTCTATCAAATTTTGCATTTTGCAAGCATAAATCACGAAGGTAGCTGATATTTAAAACAACTTCTTCCCCTTTATTGTAAAAATCAGTGTACACATATGTTTTATATCCTTTAGCTAAGACAAAAAGAATTATTAATGGCAATATAACTTTTTTTGAAAATAAATTTCTAAGTATTTTAACTGGATCTATTTCAATGCAACTTTTCTTAAATTTTAGGAATTTTTCTTTAGGTGATTTACTTGTATTGACTAATTTAAAATTTTTATTTTTTCTCTTCTTAAAAAAAATAAACATTGATTTACCCTCTCATATGTTCAAGATGTTCTTTCATTATTACCCAAGCCGAGGCAATATATGAGCAAGCTCTACATCAAGCGTATTGCTTGCTTTCAACAGACATTTAGCTTAAATAATATTGGTATTCAATCATTATTTGTACTTTAATGCTAAAAAATAAAATTGCCTAATCATTTTATTCTGTTGCGAGTTGGCTGCTTAATAAATTAAAATATTGCATAATTTCTCTATATTTTCCAAACTATACATCATAAATAAGCTCAAACGAACGCTTCTGCCATTGTTTTCATTGAAAATGGACAAGCTTTAACGGCAGGTGTTTTGGGCTCTCCAGGTCTCTAGAGTTCTGACTCTGAAAACCAGCTGAAAAAGTGCGCGGGACAATCCGTTAAAACCATTTTTCGACAACCACTTGAATTTTAAGTTAAAATAAAGTGGTAGCGAATAATCTCAAGCAAATAAGCAAAATGTTCATCGTAGGTTCCAAAATAGTTAGTATGTTGAAATATTTATATTTATTTATTTTTATACGAAAAAGTACAAAAAAGTATTGAAATTTATATTGGTATTCTATACAATGCTCTTCTGTCGCTAGATAATAGGTCTCAGAAAGGATTTTTTTTCATGAGTTTAAAATTTCGAATTATTGCCGGTTGGTTTTTAGGAGCTATTGCATTATTTGCAGTAGCTTTATTACTCAATACCACGTTTCTATCTCAAGACAGAAATGAACTTGAAGATAGTTCAGATAAATTGCAAAAAGAAGAATCCCTTCAGGATTCCGCTAAATTACAACAAATATATTATGTTTTAGAAATAAATTTAAACAAAATTGATTCTTTTTCAAAACTATATATTGATACGTATTTGCCTGAGCGAGAATTAATTTGCTCAAAACAAAAAAATAACGAGTATTCAAATACTAAACTCATTCATATCGTCACAACTAAAATAAAAGCTACGTATTATGAAATGGATTTCATGTCTGATATTATAGAGGCTATCAGTAAAACAGATGATTATATACAAGACATAAAATCGCCAAATACCCCAAATTCTGGTATTGATAAATATCGAAATAAAGATGGCTGGAATATAAAAATAATGGAAGCTATTCATTATGACTTTAAAAAATGTGACTTAAAGCAAAATGAATTAGCAAACAAGTACAATAAATACAATAATATTCTTAAAGATGAAATTAAAAGCAGTATGGGGAAAATAGAAAATTTCTACAAGAAAAACAAACTTGATTTAAACGAATTGCAAAGAAAATAATTTATTAACGAAGCAATGATCAGATATTTTATTTTGTTATTGAGAGAAAATAAATTCAATAGGAAATAAAAAATTAGCCTTTCTCTAATGAATAAGTTACTCAGCCCAGCTTAATTACTTTTATACAAAATTTAAATTTCGAAAGGATCAACAATGAAAACAAAACAGATAATGACACACCTAAAAGAATTTATTAATTTTATATTTCCTATCAAAATAGGGGTGAAAGTAATTATTATTTTTGTAATTTTATTGTTTACTGTATTTAAAGGATGTCAAATCTATTTCTACTTCAGTCACAAAATCAAAGCAGAACAATCAATTTATGCAATAGAATCACTCAATAAATTATGTTCAAATAATAAAAATATTGAGAAAAATAATTCAAAATACTTTCATGAACAACAGAAATTCGCGGCAGATACCGTATCAAAATTCTACGTTGGCGACTACAACATATTGGGTGATTTATTTTTTGGCAAACAATTTGAAGATGCAGAATGGATTTTTTATAAAAAATTACTAAGCGGTAGCTACGAGCATTGCCCTAAATTGCTTGAATTAGATCCGAAAAACTTGCACGAAGATCTAAAACAAATTGAAGATAAGATGCTCCATAAAATTATATGGTTTGTTTAATGAGAAGAAATTTAGGCGCCCGCCACAATCAACTTGCTCCCATAGAGCACTTCTTGTTCAAGACAAGACCGAAAAATTAAACTTGATGAAATGCTCTTCTGCGTGCCGGATGATTTTCAAGTACACTCAATGAAATTAAGATAATATAGAGGTTGTTGTGAACATCTAATTGTGAGTGGGAAAATACTCGCTTAAGCCTAACTATCATTTAAATAATCCCTAACAACATATGTTCAAATATATTAAAACGATGTCACAATTTCCATACACATGGGGTCATTTAAATATTAATTTAAAAAAAATCCCTGAATATAAAGAAACATATTGACATTTAATATAAATAAAAATATGTTTATGGTTCGTTAGAGGTGCAGAAAAAGTCTGCTCAAATGTCACTCTGCTTATAAACTATTTGAGTGAACTTTAGCTTGGAAATGCTTGCAAAGGATGGCTACCAAAATACAAGTTCTCGATTTTTAGTCTTATTTTCTTATTTTTAATAATGGAAATGTCGGCAGGAGTTGAAGTAATGTGGCTTCTTAATAAAAAAAATAAAAACCATCTTAAAATTGTAGATGACGCTTTGCAAAAAGCAATCGAAAAAGCAAAAGAAATAAAGAATTCTGACATTGAATTTGGAATATTTAAATATTCATGTAGTAAAATACATATTGATCCTGTGGCAGCTTTAAAAAAATTGTTTACTTTTAGAAAGTGTTTATTAATTTTTATTGCATTTGCTATAGGAGATGGCTCAAAAACACTTGTGTATAACACCTATTTCGATGACGTCATGGCAATCAGTTATACTAGGGATAAACTACACGATAAATGTTTTATGAATAAGGATTATAATAAAATTAATCATGACGATTTTGAAAAAATGACGAATAGCTATTCTGTTGAAACAAAAAATATGTTAACGTCAAAAGCATATGGAATGATTCCATTATCGTTTGGAAATTCTTTTGAGTTTGAAAAGCAAAAAGTCACGGCATCAATAGAAAGTTTTGAAAAATCTATGGATTCATGCGAAACAATTCTTAAAGAAGACCCAGATGGTCTGCACAAACCATTTAGATCTTTAACTGATAGAATGAGAAGTAGGATAAATCTACACAAAATATTAGAGCTTTTGAAGCTTCTTTGAATCTAATTTTGCAAGAAAAAAATACCCTAATCTAAGAATATTTCGATATTTAAATTTTGTTGGCAAAATATATTCATTATATTCATTAAAAAACAATTTTTGAGTTTTTAAAAAATTCTGCCTCAAATCTTCGACAGTTGATTTACCGTCAATACCAAAATATGGGTAATGGTGAAGATAGCTACCATCAAAAATTTTGTTGCACATGTCAATATACGCTTCAGAATGTAAAATATGGTGATGAAGAAAAATATCTATTTCTTTTGAAGGCGTTAAATTATATTTGGCTCCGTGCTTCTTTATTAGCAAAATGTACTTTTTATACATATCACACGTCTTGATAGCATCCTTCAACCGCCAACCTTCGTAAATTACCATTTTTCTTATTATTGGCATGAAATCAAACGAATCCAGATACTCCTTCGCTGAATCAACATCAGTAAGTATAGTCATAAGTTCACGCTTTAATCGTTAAATTTTAGAACTTTGTAGAGCACGTATGTTCGCAAGCTTGTTCGTTTATAAAGAAATTTTTAATTACACTTAGCGGATTCCTTTTCTCTTTTTTAGGTTCAGATTGAGTTTGGTTTTCCTTCTCCTCTAGTGTTTTAAACCCAAATTGTCCTTTATCGTCTTCTTTTTTGTGTTCAGTCGCTATTTTTGGAATCAAAAACTTTTGCTTTACAACGACATTAGAAGAAGATAAAGCAGAATTAAAGTCACCCATAATACATTCCTCCGTAAAAATTTTACCTCAATCCATGAGATGGTTCGGGTAGTTTAAAAAACACCTACCTCTAACTCGAACATGAATCTATTATGAAAAATATATTAATTCAAGAAATAACTCTATTTTTTTGTAACATCAATTTAACAAATATAAATTATATGAAATTTATATTTATTCTTAGTAAGATGTCTTTTTGCTTTTTTTATTCAAGTATTTTAAATAGTTCTTTTTGTTTAAAAAGGGAAATCTGTTTTTTCTCTTGAGGTTAGTTTATTAATTATTATTTATTGGTATCTTTTTAATGCCTAACAAAAAATCTCAACAGCACGCTCTGATGATGAGGGATAAGTTAATTTTTCGATTTGTAGAATAATGTTTTTCAGTGTGATACATAGTTTTTGGTTTTATTTAAATAAGTTAAGTAAAATGCAAATTATTTGAGGTTTCTATGCCAGAAGTCGCATACGTTGGTTGCGCAACTGATCACGGTGGAGTTGTTTTAACTGGAAAAAGCTCTCTTCTTTTAAGAGGCTTTATGTACGATGGCGTGGGCAGGCCAGCCGCCTGTGTGGGGGATATCGTTTCTTGCCCCATACACGGCAACAACGCTATTTTGCCTTGTGAAACATCCGTAAAAATTGATGATGTATCGACAGCAGTACACGGATCAGAAACTGCTTGCGGCAGTAAAATAATTGTACCCCCGTGCCCTCCTCCTGGTTCAGTTGGTGGGCCTTCTTCGTTGGTTTTCAATTTAAGTGGAATTTTGAATATCAGTAATTCAGAAGAAAAAGCAACACATATCTCCGTGTTTGATGAGAAACATAAGAATAAAAATCCTGAAGAAGAATTGAAATTACTGCATCCTGAAGAAAATCATTTATATAAAATTGCAGCAGATGCAACATGGCCTAGTTTAATTTTTAACACAAATAAGCATGGTGCACACGAATGGCATTGGCATATTGAGTGGAAATCTAATAATAAAAATGGCACTCATCCAAAATTCGAAAAGTCTGGCACTGCTCACACTTCTGATGGGCTGTGGGATACAAAAGCCGTTGTAAAAAATTTAGGAGGAGATTTCACAGTTACAGTGAAGCATGATGGAAAAGTAATTCAAAGAAAAGTTAAAATAAGAGGGACAAACCCCAGTCAACAGCAAATAAAAGAATACTTAAAAGGCAAGGATAACTGGGAATGGCTTTACCAGATAATAAACCAAGAAAGTCATTATAAGCATTTTGACTCAAAATATGACCACGAACCTCTCACATCTTTTGATAATGGATTTGGCCTGTGCCAGTTGACTAAACCAAAGCCAGATTACGAGCATATTTGGAATTGGAATCTGCATTTAGACGCAGGAATAGAGCTACTAAGCGAATATAAACATGAAGCAGAAAAATACTTATCATCAAAATGTAAAACGGATAAACCGAATTCTATTACCTACACTGATGATCAACTTAAGCGAGAAACAATTTCAAGATGGAATGGGGGTGTTTATTACAAATGGGACAAAGCAAATAATCACTTTAAAAGAAGAAATTTTTATTGTGATAAATCCACTGTAAATGGAGGATGGAATATGGATGATCCAATAAATCATGATAAAACATCAAATCAACTTAAGAAAGAAGATAGAAAATTTGTAGGAGTATGCTATGTTGATACGCTTCTTGGTCCTGATTAGTTTATTAATCAATCTAAATATTTGTTACGCAAATCAGACTTTAAATGTTTCTGAAAATAAAAAAATAATTTTTTCTTATAATGAGAAAAATTATTTCATTAAATTAAAAATTAATAACAGAGAAAAAGAAGTTAATTTACTTAATCCTATAGACGCCGATAACATCCCTAATGAAATAGGGGAAATTGAACGCATTGATGAAAAATACACTGTAATTGCAAAGATTAAACATCCCACTAAACCTTCAGGAGGTTCATGTGGAGCTGGAGTTGAAGTTGTATTAAGTGTCATAGATTTAAATAACGAAAAGCCTCGTGAAATATACACAGAAAAAATAGCTAGCTGTCAAGAATTTATCGAGCTATCAGGATCAGAAGATGATAATACAATGAAAATAGGTGGTTATTTTTCTTGGAATAAAGATGCAATTTCAATTAATAAAAAAGAAAAAACAATAACCCTTCATTGGTGGACTAATCGCAAAAAAGAAGGAAAAGAAATTACAAAAATAAAAATCAATAATGACTCAACAGTTACAGTTATTGATAAATAAATTTGTAGCAGATTGTGTTAGTTCCTCGAAAATAAATCAGTCAATCAAATTGTAAATGCGTATACACACCTTGTATCTTTTCGAGTACGACTCATTTTTCATCTTTTTCCCAATAAAATAAACTTAAAAAATGCTTATGGTCCCAGTAATAACGCGCAGAAGCTCTACCATTAGGCTGCACAATATATTTTATTTCTTTGGCATATTTTGCCATAATTTTTTTTACATTTGACTCAGAGGTTTTGGATAAATGCACTAAATCACCCACCATATAAATACCATTTTGTAAATCAGTAACCCACTGTGGAGCTGGTTTACCCATTTTTCCTTTATTTGCACCCACATTAATTCTTCTTTTTTCTACCATTTTTACCCCATAATTGAATAACGTCCTGAATAAATCAGGACGTTATTATATACTTTTTATAGCCAATTGTGTATTCGTCAACGTCTCCGCCGAGCACGAGATCCTGTCCCAAAAGTCTGTAGTCAAAATAATACGCCAACCTGCCGAATTTACTTTCAATTTCATCTTGATAAATTTCAACGGCGTAATCTTTTGCGCTTCCTTCAAAAACCATCACATCTTCCATTCTGCGGAGTGCCTCTTCTACATCACAATTTTCATATTCAAAAAGATATGAGAGAGCGACAAGGTTTTCTTCAGTTATTGAGTTTTCGTATTCCTCAATAAGCTCAAAATATTTTTCGACCGCATGAGATTCGCTAAAAAACCTCTTTGCAATAAGACACTCAAACTCGCTCCCCTCTTCAATAAAGAACTCATATTTTTCAACAGAAAATTGTTGTTTGTCTTTTCTTTCATACTCTTCCACAGAAGAAAAATAAAATAACTCAGCTTCAAGATTGCAAGAACTTGCGCAAATAATTGCCATAGGAAAAACCCCTTACAGAAACCGTTAGCCTGTGCTAGGCTGGCGGTGTTGTTTCCACACAACGCGTGTACTCAAGCGCGTAACTGCTACCAACAGTTTCGCGCTTTTCATTTCCAAGCACGCCGCCAGTTTCTTCATTTTTGCCCAATGCTCGTGAATACTCTTGACTTGTGCAGCGCGCTTTTCAAGCCTCGTCGGCCTGTGCGGTCATTCCTGCTCTGTTTTCTATATACTCACTTGAGGGAGTATTGTCAAGGAATGGAGGAAAGTTTTTAGGGTGCGTGATTACACTCAGTGTTTACTCTTCCTTATTTTTTTGAG
The DNA here is from genome assembly GCA_040386785.1 of Bdellovibrionota bacterium. Taxonomy (GTDB): domain Bacteria; phylum Bdellovibrionota_B; class Oligoflexia; order Silvanigrellales; family Silvanigrellaceae; genus Silvanigrella. The sequence continues at coordinate 3,246 of JAZKEW010000030.1, read as the reverse complement.
TGCATGTGAGGGGCAGCGCATTTATTGGGCTCTAAAAAAACTTTCAGGGGTAAAAAAATAAAACGTGAACTTGATGAATGTGATAATTATTGGAAGGGTTGATTTTATATGAAATAAGTGGAGAATTAAAGTAACAACTGCCCAACTTGCAAAGCACTATTGTCGGGGGATCTCTCTGAAGTTGAGTTTCAGGGGAAGCGGGTCAGGTATCGGTCGCTTGATGAAATGAGACGTATTGAGTTTGGGTTTATGCACAAATTGAGAGGTAAGTCGAGGGCAGGTTTTACAAAAATTGCGTGTGTGTTTGAGATGTTTTAGAATTGTACAAAAATTTCAATTGAGAGTGTTTAGCAGTTCTAGACCAAGCACTACCTACTACGCATTAGTCCATTGAAAAACCTATACTTGATTGCGGGTTTGACTCTTTAAATTTCTCCATAAATTTTTTGAATAAAGGAAATATTGTTTAAAATTTAATCAATTCAATCTAAAATGGTTATTAATTGCTTGCAAATCGGTAACGACACAGCAATAAAGTTTCGATAACACAAAATGTTTAACAAAGAGTCAAAATAAGAACACAATTTGACGAATTTTATTATAAAGCCTGATAAAATAGTTGCCATCGTACACTTAAAAGGATAAAAATAAAGTTGAGGAGGAGGCATCTTTCTTCTTTAAGTCTTTTATCAGTAGTAGTTAACTTTTTAAAAATATTAAGTTTTATTTGAATCAATATTTTGGAATTAGAGCCAATGAACTATAAAAAATACCAAAACCCGCCTATTACCGAGGCGATGTTTGAAATACAGGCAGAGCTTCCAAATACAGTTACGCTACTCCAGATAGAAGAATTAGCCAAAAAACATGAAGGTAAATTCCCCAAAAGAAAACCTCGAAGACAATTCCAAGGTAATTTTGAATTTGGAGAAGGGACTTCAAATGAGGTTCAAACAATAGACTTAGGAATAGACGGTTACTTATGTTGGTCACATGATGATCTAGAAGTTGCTCAATTTCGTTTGGATGGTTTTGCATATAGCAGATTAAAACCATACCAAGGGTGGGATAAAGCTTTTCCAGAAGCAAAAAGCCTGTGGTTAGAATATAAAAATACCTTAAATCCAATTAAAGCTAAACGGCTTGCTATTCGGTTTATTAACAGAATTGAGATACCAGAGACTAAATTCAATCTAAGTAAGTATTTTTTATCTCCTATTGAGCCTCCTAACATTGAAGGCGCAGAAATTGAGAATTTTATTAAGCAAATCGTTTTCAAAGTTCCATCTTACGGTTGTAGAGCTGTAATTATTCAAACTCTTGTTCCAAATCGAAAACCAATGTCAACGACAGTCATTTTTGATTTAGAGGTTTCAACTGAAATAAATACAAATATTGCCGAAGATGATTTTGACAGAATTTTTCTAAAACTTCGTGCAGCAAAAAATGATCTTTTTGAAGAATCTATAACTGATGATACAAGGAGTTTATTCAAATGACAGCATGTACTGCTCCTTCCCAATCATATTATCCTCGATCTAAGTATTCATCCGCACCTGCAGTTAGTGAAGATGCTAGAGTGGTTGAAGAGGGGCTAGTCAGCTTAAAGTTGCATAAACATCGTGCTACTTCGCAAAATAATATTGAAGACTTAAAATCTCAGTTATTTGGTGTCTACAGTGAGTGTTCGTACAATAACTGGGATGGCTATGGAGCAAGACAAATCACTAAGAGCGCTTTAAATGCTGCGTTCAACTTAGCAGATCTGTTACCAGAAGATCTTATTGAACCAGAAGCGGTACCAGAACCCTCCGGTAATCTTGGAATTGAATGGATAAACTCAAATGGCTCAAGGTTTTTGTTGGCTCCACTAACCGATGGTTTAGTTTATGCAGGAATTATTGGGCGTAGCATTATTCATGGTCAAGTGAAAGTATCTAACAAT
>JAZKEW010000030.1:0-1291 GCA_040386785.1 Bdellovibrionota bacterium | reverse complement strand
ACGAACCTTGTGCAGTATTTTTCAAAAAAATAGCACAAATTCATCTCCAAAAATACTTCCCGAACCATTTCAAGAGATCTCCGCAGAGGAGCCTATTGCTAGATTTCTATTTTCGTCTTCAAACTTTAACAAACAAAAAGTTAAATATGGAGCATTCATGCCAGCTCCGAACGGTGATGCCTCAGTAATTAGAATTTTTCAATTAGAGGAAAAGGAAATTCAATTGATAGACACTACTGTAGTTTCTAAAACACGAAAGGACGTTTCTAAAGGACGAGCCGAGTTTATAGCCATGGATGCTTTCGAACTAGATTTAAAGATAGAACCTGACACCAAAACACATCCGAGACATGCGAATCTTACAAATTACTCGTCAGAGAAGTCTAAAACAAGATCGCAAGCTCAACAATTGGCCGAACGATCTAAATTAATACTTCGATCTTAATTGGCTATATATTGTTTAAAATTCAGTCTTTCTGTTAGCAATATTATATAAGATTTGTTGACCAGGTTTTGTTTTTTCAGCCTCGCCTCTATAGAGTGCGCCAAAAGCTATGACTTTCGTAGTCTTTTTATCTTTCCTTGAAACTTTGCAATGGTGCTTTCTTCGAGCACAAATTCATGAATCAAATTTCGCTATAGCTATCCAAGTACTATCAGCATTCTTGGCATGGCCTTTAAAATGAAACACAAAATAAGTAGAGATTTTTTGATCTCAGAAATTTCTCTTAATTTAACTTGTGTTTTTCTAACAACTCTTTTTGATTAGAATAGATTTGCTCATGTGATTGTCTGATTATATGTTTATTATAATTTAAAACCTCATTATCTTCTTTTATTTCGATGATTTTTGAATTTAAACTAGGAATATTTTGCGTGATTAAAACAGCCCGAGTTGGGGAAATAGGGTAGTAGAGTTCTAGTTCTTTTACTTCTGTTTGCTTTCTGATATCAGCATCTGTTACAAATGTATTTACAACAGGTTGATCACTGGTGATAAATGGAATTGATGAATTATTTTTTAATAAAATTAGTTCAAATTTTTTTGGATCAGTGCAGGATATGTCTATTAAACTATCTGATAAAGTAAGCGCAAGAATATGAGATAAAGGAAACCATATTTTTTCTAGATCGATACCTGTACCTGCGAATTTATTAATATTATCTAAAAAACGAGTTTTATGAAAATCGAAGATTTCGTGCATTAGCTGTTGGTAAACGATGAATTGAATCTGTCCTCCCTTTGTTGCTGTGGTTTTGGGCTTCGGGCTGTACACCGCCATATTCTCTC
>JAZKEW010000029.1:0-4438 GCA_040386785.1 Bdellovibrionota bacterium | reverse complement strand
ACCAATAGGCTTGTATTTTTGATCGGTTTTTTTCACTTCAATTTGAACTTTTATTTTTTTAAATGGAGTGTTTTTGCATTCTGCGGGAAATTGTATGGAAAAAAAACAGAATTTATCTGGATAAGAAAAAAAATCTTTTAAAAGAGCTAAATATTTTTCTGTTTTTGAAGTTATGTCGTTAATGAGTTCACCATGATGAAAGCCCATCACTTCTAAACAGCTTGAAATTTTTGATTCAAAACATTGCTCTTTGTTGTCTTCTTCTAAAATAAAAGAAATGCTTTCACCATATAAAAAAAATAAATCATAAAGAAACCCTGCTTTTTCTCTATTTGCAACATAAATAGGAAGCTTTTCCAGTGATAATTGAGTTAAAGTAAAGCTTTGCATTTGTTCGCAGAGGAGTTCAAATTCAATGAAGTCTCTTTTTTCACCTTTGACTAAATTTGCTTTATCTAGAGAAATTGGAACAACTTGCACTGCATAAGTATTTTGCACAGGAAGAGTGACATGGGGGGAGTGTTTTAAAAATATTTGACTTTTAGAGGGTAGTGTCAGGTAAGGAGATGCTGAAAACTGCGCAATAGCCATGGGTGGAATTGGTGTATAAATGGTGCGACAACCGGAAGTCATGAGTTGTAGCGGCATAAATGAGGTATCTGGATGCATTAATTTTTTAATATGATGGGAAAAGATCATAAAGAATTGCATCAGAATTTGTATGGAGGAGTCTTGGCTTTTTAGTAAAGAGAAATCTTGAGTTTCATTCGGAAAGTGTTCTCGAAATTTGGTATAGTTGGTGTTTAAATAATGTAGAATATGATCATCGGGAATTTTGGTGGAGTATTCAACGGACATGTTTTACCTGCTTAATCAATATGAATCATTTTTTTATCAGGAAAAATTTCAGTATCAAAATAAATATCTTCTGTATCGTCATAATCAACTTGCTCAATATTTAAATGTGCAATAATTTTCAAATGCACCACTCTATCAGCAGTATTGGGGCCATTTGCAGACATCATCACTTCTATATTTTTTAGTCTGGGTTCAAAAGACTCTATTGCTGCTTTAATTTCCTGGGCAAAATCTTCACATTCCTGTGCTTGAGATAAGTCACGCACGCTATAATCGGACAAACCATAATGAAAAAAATTTAAATAAGATCTTTCGTATATTTCTTTTTCTTTATTTTGCGTGGAGTTATTTTTTTCTAGCTGTTCAGTTTCATTTTCCCTGTTTTTTTCAGATAAAGATTTGTACAAAATTGGGGTTTTTCTTGCATTGAGTAAATTTTCAAGGTCCCTTCGAATATAATACTTTAGAGTATCTAGGTCGCAATATTTAGACTCAAGTTTTGTTGAGTTCACAAGCTTATCAAAAACAGGGATGGGGTATTTTTCATTTTTCGAATTTGAACTAAACATGATTTTTTCTTTCATTTACTTTTTTGTTGTAGATTTTTTCAAATTCTTCATGAAATAAATTTAATAATTCACCTTGCTCTACTGTGTTTGAAATTTTAGTAAATTCTTCTTTCGCGAGGTCCCAGCATTGAGCCTTGTGTTTATAAGTCATAATTTTGTGAATGAGGCTGCGTTCAATTTTCTTTTCAATGAACTCGGGGTTGAGGCTTTCAATAAGACGATTGGCAACCGCATTCCAACTGCTTGCTGTTGCTTCATCGTGCGCCATAATGTCATGATAAAAAATTTCACGAACGGCCAAAATAGGATTTTTCCAAGTATTGTCTTTTAAATTTGAAAATATTTTTAAGCTAACTTCTTTGATATCCTGATAATGCTTAAAAGGATTTAAAGACTCAGTTACGACTTGGGATAAAGAAGAGTTTGATGGATTTTTTAATTTTTTACGAGAGTGAGCGACTTTTGTTAAATAGGTAAAGAACTCGAACAACAAATAGCTGGCTGCTTCTAGGACATATTCTGGAGAACGATGCTCTACATCTTTTTGGTTGAGGCCTAAAGAATGAAGAAAGATAGAGTAGGCAATATGAGTTGCAGCGGCCTTTGGTTTTGTTTGCGTTTTTTGATCGTTATAAAGAGAATCCACCATCTGCGCTTCTGCGGTCCCCTCTTTGTCGGTCAAAAAATCAGTTTGCGAGGATAACTTTGGTAGCTCCATAGGAACGATGGTCTCGTGGCTTATTATTTTATGGTGCTTTGCGTAAGCGCCTTTTTTTATTTTTTTAGGTTCTTCGAGAACTGAATGAAAAGGAGCCGTTCTTCCTTTCGAACTCAGCGGTTTTTTGTGGAGGTTGTCAAAAAAGCGCGACGTATCGAGAACAGATAGGTCGTCCTCTGGGAGGGGTGTTGTCAGGAGTTCTTCTTCATCAGCAAAAAGTTGGACATCAATAAAATATTTGCCAATTCTAAGTTCGTCGCCAGAGCTTAACAAAATTGCTTCATTTTTTGGTATTTTTGTGCCTTGAATGAAAACACCATTGGTACTGATGTCTGTAATATAAAAATTTCCTTTAATGCGTTCAATAAGGGCGTGTTTTCCAGAAACATACTGCAAGGGATCGTGAATAACCCAATTGCAGTCGGGATCCCGTCCAATTTTTCCACCACTCTTAAATACTTTTTTGACTTCAAAAGTGGATTTGTCTTTATCAATGTTTTTTACTTTGAATTGAAGAATCATAGACGATCTCGCTGACGTGCGCGCTATAACTAAAAACAGCATCCTGTCATACCGCAGTTTGCTTGTAAACAAAAAAATAAAATCCTATATTGACGGCGGTCAACACCATCTAGAGGACTCCACCCATGCCACATGCACTGAGCTTTCCAAAGATTCTGATACGCCCATTATTGAGATTATTTGTTTGTTTGTTTTTTATTCAATATTGCTATGGTGTTGAGGGTGTTGACATACTGAGTTTTTCTCCACAGAATTTTATTAAAGATGTTCGCCAAGTGAAAGTCTCTTTTTCCGATGACATGGTAGCCTTTGGAGACCCTCGTTCAATAAAGGATCCCTTCCAAACTTCTTGCACTCCTGCAATTCCTTCTGGCCATAGTCGGTGGGCCGATTCCAAAAATTGGACTTACGATTTTGATCAAGATCTTGAAGGCGGTATTCAATGTGTTTTTACTGTAAAACAAAATTTAAAATCTTTATCTGGAAAGCTATATATTGGTAAAAATAGTTTTGATTTCAATACAGGAGGTCCTGCCGTTATCGGATCGCAACCTTATGAAGGGAGTGAGGACATTGATGAAGAACAAATTTTTATTTTAAGCCTTAATGCAAAGGTAAATCCACAAACTTTGTTGCAAAATGTTTATTTTGCAGAAGAGGGAGTGGGAGAAAAAATTCCAATTAAAATTCTAAATGCCGATCCCAGACCCGAAGCAGATAGGGAAAAAGACGTTAAAAATGTGGTTATTCTTCAAGCACAACGAAGGTTTATTCCAAATGCAAAAGTCACGTTGGTGTGGGGGGCTGGTGTCTCTACTTTAAGCGGAATTGCAACGACAACAAATGCAACATATTCTTTTAAAGTTCGCTCAGAATTTAGCACAGAATTTAATTGTGTGCGGGAAAATGCCAACGCAGCGTGTAGTCCCATCAATTCTATGAATTTAAATTTTAGTGCCGATGTGCCATGGGCACAAGTGAAACAAATTAAATTAAAAGCTCAAAATGGAAAAGAATGGTACCCTTATTCTAGTCAAAAATTAGCAGATGATGAGTTCGTTCGTTCAGTTTTCTTTAAGCCCTTATTTCCAGAAAAAACTAAATTTCAAATTGTATTGCCATCAAATTTACGGGATGACGCTGGCCGTCCTCTTGTGAATGCTTCTCGCTTTCCTCTGGAAACGTCTACCACAGAATACACTCCGTTAATTAAGTTTCCTGCAACTTTTGGCGTTTTAGAGCTCAATCCTGAAGCTATTTTACCTGTCACTGTTCGTAATGTAGAACCAAATTTATCTGGAAATCAATTTCAAATAGCAGGAAAACAAGGATTTTTTGACGAGCTGAAAGGGAAATTAATTGGGATTCATAAAGGTGATAAACTTCTCAACATCATCGACTGGCTGACAAGAGTCGAAAATGCAGATAGAGAAAAATCATTATTTTCCACTGAAGATAGTTTTGCTTCCCGTGATTTATCTATTAAAAAACCAAATGGAGACAAAGCTTTTGAGGTTGTGGGTATTCCAATTAAAAACGCAGGTTTTTATGTGGTTGAATTTGAAAGCAAACGTTTAGGAGCGGCATTATTGGCAAAGTCTGCGTCCATGTACGTGTCTACCTCGGCTCTCATTACGAATCTTTCTGTGCATTTTAAAAAGGGTAGAGAATCTTCTCTTGTATGGGTTACCAGTTTAGACCAAGGAAAACCTGTTGAAAATGCTTCGGTTGCTATTCGAAATTGTGAAGGAGCTGTGCTTGCAAGTGGAAA
>JAZKEW010000028.1:4261-12101 GCA_040386785.1 Bdellovibrionota bacterium | reverse complement strand
GATGATTTTTTGTTTTTAAATTTTTTTTGTTTTTTTGAGAGTGGGTTTTATTTATTTTTTTAAAGGAAAGGATATTCACTGTATGTCAACAAGTTCAAGAAGTAGCCAAGGAGGAAGTCCAAGAAGCAGCCAAGGAAGAAGTCCAAGAAGTGATCGGCAAGAGGTTACGAGAAGAGATTCTCTAGGTTTTTCTGTTGTTGCAGGCTCATTTGTAGTTTATGGTAGCAGTGCTCCTGCAGGCACAATGCAGTCAATACGCCCGAGTGCTCCTTCTATGGAACTACCTTGGACTGCTCTAGCAACCCAACAGGACGAGCAAGCAGCACAAAATAATCCAAATTCCACCACGGCCAGGCCAGGAGTTCTTTATAATCTTTCTGGTGTGAATGGTCATTTTGTTGTTAACGGCAATAGAACCGAGTTACACGTGTATGAAAGCGGTAGTCAAGAACGTGATATCAAACTCATAGATGGAGAAGTTATGTCGTCTATGACAGATCCCTGCTTACCTACGGTGCTAAAGCTCACTGATTCTAATCAAATTAGTGGAGATGTTAATTATTGTGTTAACTACAGAACCGAGGGAGGGGCTGCAAGAGTATACAACGGACAAATTAAAATAGAGAATGGAAAAATTCTGCCAAACGGAGAAGGTTCTCTGATCTTTCCACATACCGACGCAAGCGCACCCGAATATATGCGTGGTACTTCTCTAGCTGGGTTTTGGCTCGGTGGTGAATTACTGAATGGTGCAGGAATAATTACCAAGCTCTCAGCTATTGACTTCCAATAATAAGGTTAAAAAAATCGAAAAGAATTTTGTTGCTCTTGCGCCACTGGATGTTTCGCATCTAAGTAAGGCTGTACGTCGGTTTGAGTGACTTGCTTCTCACAAAACTGCAAAAATTGCCCGTCTTTGAGTGCGTTCAACGTCAAAAAAGGGAGTATCACCTGCAGTAGCTTTTGTTTAAACAAGACTGTTGTCTCAAATTTACCATCAGCGTCAACAGTAACAGACTCTGTTGTAAACTGTTGAATTTGCGTATCAGGAAGTCCAAGTGTTTCCAAATATCCGCTAAAATCAACCCATTCTGCTTTTTCTAAAGATACTCTTGCTCTATCAAGAATACCATCAGATATACAAGCGTAAATTTTTTGAGGAGTGTAATGTTCCATGAAATAGGTTTCAAATAGTGTGGGCAAGTTGGTGGGCAGCTCTTCGTACCAATTCCGACGAGCTTCGGCAAAGTCATAATTTCCATTATGAACTTCTGCAATACCACAAGTAGATGAAACTGCATTACGAAGAGCATTGACAACCATGACCAGCTCATTTTCTTTGCGTTGAACTCGAATTGCAAAATTTGTTTTTGATTCATCTGATTTTTGTTTAGAAGGGTATTTTGTTGCCATATCTGAAAAAAATTGTAAAAATAGCATAGAGCGAGTTGATTCCAGAGAAGAAGCGATGGCGCCAAAACGATTAACTTGATCGCTTATAATTTGAATTTTACCCGAAAAACCCATAGAACAAACGCCGGACACTAAGCCCTTCGAGTCGCATAATTCTTTTTCCAATATTTTCTTTTTTTCAACAGAAGATATTTGCTCTGAGACGAGAGCCTCAGTCATTTGATAAAAGCTAATGAGGAGTTGCTCTTTGAGATAGCTTCGTTGGCCAGTATAACGCGCAAACTCCTCTAGTGCACGTTTAGCTATTTTTTCAAATTCCTCTTTCTTCGTTTGTGTTAGACTCGAAAACTCTGGCATTGCTTTTATCTTAGTAAAACATTGGGCAAATTCATTTTGTTTTTCTGAATCAGTTTTTTCTCTGAATAATGCTTCTAAACCTACAGAACTTCGCACTAATGCCTTAGGGCCAAGTTTTACAAATTGACTTAGAAAAAAGTTGTAGACTTGCTGGATGTCTTCCCTCTGAACTGCTGTTTCTTTAATTCTTTCAAAAGGGGCTTCTCCGTATGTCGAGTGAGGGAGTCTATCGAAGGCACTATAGAAGTGTGTCATAAACGCTTCATCTTTCTCTATAAGCGTATAAAATTGCGCCCATGAAGCATCTAATTCTGCAGCATGCAATGGTTTTTTTGCAACGACGATTCTAGCCAGATGTCTTGCCTCGAATAGTGGGCTTTCAAGGCAACTGATGTCTGCCAATTGAGTAGACACGACTTCAAACTGAAATGCAGGAGTTGTATTTTCTTTGAGGTCTAGGTTTGTGATGTGCAGATATTGTTTTTTATTTTGACTTGGTAATGCTTTTGTCAATACAGAACGAACCATTGTTCTGTGTTGTTCGTTTGTAATAAAGTTTAACGTTTGAGCGTTTAAGAGTTTCTCTGTGTCAACGGTAAAAAATAGAGATGAAGCATCTTTTTGTTTAATAACATCTTTAGACTTTAGTTGATCCCAATACCTTTCTGCTGTCGGCGTGGCTTCTGTTTTTGTAAGGTTTTTTTCTCCATTTTTTAAAGCGTCAGAAATATACAAATGTTGAATAAAGGCTTCCGCAGAAATGCCCCCATCATTTAGAAAACGCCCCTCGTCTTTAAATGTTTTACGTCCTCCTTTCATATCTTGGCAATTTGTGCGACTATAAATTTCTTCATAAAATAGCATTAATTCATCATTATAAGTTTGCATACAAGCAGCATCAAAAAACAAAACAGCTCCAGGGGATTGCTTAATAGCTTTCAATTCTGTGGTAGTTAAACCAGCTTTTTTTGCTGCATCTTCTTCGGCGAGCCCCTCCCAGTACTGTGAAGAAACACAAAGACCTGCAGTAAAGACAACTTTTGGGTCTATTTTTTCTGCAAATACAATATTTGCGTTGATTAAATCTTCAACCGAAATTAATTTTTTAAAAATTAAAGCCAAATTAGCTTCTTTTGTAAAGGTAATATTGTCATCACTCAGAAGCGTGCTTTCGATAGGTATATTTAAATTCTTGAGAAGTAGACGGATGCTTTCTTTTATAACTAAAAGTCTATCATCAATTCCAATTTGAAATGTAAAAGTTTCTCCTTTTTGAACTAAAGTTATTGGGAATGGTCGTCCTTTAGCGGTTTTGGAAAGTTCCATAAATGTTTTTTTTAATTCGGTCACACTATCATTTTTTGACTTATTAGTTAAAGTTGTTCTTTCAGTGATATTATCTGTTTTATTTGCTATTTCTAGTAATTTACTTCTTAACGTAACATCGTTTGCATATATTGATGTATGTATTAATTCTTGTTTTACCAATGCAGTGTCTGCATTTTCAGATAATTCTCTAAGAGTTGTATTGATAGCCTTAACAGAACGACTTCCTTCTTCAGGAGTGGGAGTATTTGTCAGAACATCCATAATTTCTTTAAATTGATTTAGGGTTAAATTTGCCTTGTGTTGCACAATAGCCTTGCATGAATCTTTGGCGTCGCGGTGACGAATTTCAATACGCTTTAAAAACTCAGCCACATATGTAGGTAAATCGTTAGATTTATATTTGATTTTATTTAAATGATATATACCGGAATTTCTAGTAGTTTCTAAAGCTCCTTGGTGTAGTAATTTTTTCCAAACGGTTGAATATTCTTCTATCAGTTGGTTTATTTCTTTTTCTTTCTTCTCGCGTTCCTTATCGGTGGTATTTGGCATGAGAGCAGCAACCTTCATTCTAGAGTCATTAAAACTGCAATATTGTATAAAAAAATCTTGTCGACAACCTCCTGTGTTTCGGAATCGACAATTCAGTGGGTAGGTTTTACGATCTCCCTTTCGATCAAGCCAATTTTTTTTAGCCATAACCTCTTCAAATTTATCCATGATGAAATCGCTTTCTCCAGCGGGACAAATGGTAGTAAAAAATACGACTGAACCCTCGCATTGGCGAATTTTCTCGATATCTTTTTTCGTTGTTAGCATTCCCCTTAAATGTTCAACGCCTTTTGTGAAGTCATCATTCATAAAGTTTGTGCAGGGAGCACCGCCAAAACTAAACTTCATGCGAGGATCACTTTTTTTGCTACCGGCTTCTCCTTCAGACATGAGGCGTTGAGCTTCTTGTAATTTTTGAGCCAAAGTTTGCAATTCTTCTGAACTTAATTTAAAGCCATGGCTAACACCGGCTTCAAGTGCACTTTCGCCTCTATCAATTGCGTTTTTTATGATGTTTTCGTTATTTATCGAAATAGAAGTCCACAGTAGCAAAACTGAATGTTCAGCGTTACTGGTTTTATCTTGCGCATTAATTTTTATTTCATATTGATCATCATTGCCGTTTTGCTTTACAGTAACAGCATAATCTCTTCCATTATTGTGTTGAGCCAAGATACTGTTTAGTGTTTTTTCAACAAACGTTTGAGATTCTGCAATAGTCATGAGTTGTGGTGCTAGTTGTATTGTGCTCGTGTGAGAAGAAATGCCTTGTTTTGTGCTCCTTGTAGCATCAGAAGAAGAGGGGACACTTGTTTGTGTACAAGGGGGTGAAGAATTTGTCCTAGAAGTTAAAGATAAAAATAAGGGGCTAGGACTAAGATAGGAAAGTAGTTGTTTAATTGAACCTGTTTGTAAAGGACGGTCATAGTTATTTACGTACTGAGAAAGCGTAATTATTTGATAGAGAAATTTTTCATCTAAATTTTTTGTATCAAGGTTTAATAAAGTGGTAAGAAAAGTATTGAATTGCTCTTGCTTTAATTCTCCAAAATCATGAAAGAGGCATTGGACTTCTTGAATAAGGTTTAAAACAATATTTTGTTTATCGTTCGATAGTTGTTGAATGGCAGAACGAATTTCTCCAAAGGATCTTTCAATATTAAAATTTCTACTCCCAGAATAAAAAGAAAGAGATTTTTTTTCATCTTTATTTATTAAAGCAGAAATGACACCTTTTGTCGTCATCATGCTTTTTAGTTTATTAATATAGGTGGTATCAGAGGGTTCTTGCCTGCTCGCTGCAGGTGCAACGCGACTTCTGTCTGTCACAGTTGGGTTTTGGCTTAAAACACTAGAAAATTTTTTAATCATACTTCATTCTCCTTAGTTTAAAATGAATTTTGTGCACATGACATCGCCGCATTATTTGCCACGTTTTTTTGTTTAGATAGCAGGACCAAAGCGGCACGTCTGCTATTGGTTTTATATATCTCATTAGCTTAAGGACGGCTACTCGGAAATTCACTTACATCTTGCACGCATCCCTCAACTCAAATCTTAGTGCACATCAAGCCCTTTTAAGCTAAATTACTCTCTTGACAATGAGGTTTACTTTTAAAGGACTCTCCCATGACCACTGAAAAGCGCCCTATTCCAATTGGGTTAGATGATTTTAAACAAATACGTGAAAATAACTATTTCTATATTGATAAAACTTTTCTTATAAAAGAAATTTTAAGCAGTGGTTCTAGTGTTACTTTATTCACTCGTCCCCGTCGTTTTGGCAAAACAATGAATATGTCCATGCTTCAATATTTTCTAGACTGTAATATTCCAAGCTCAAAAGCTCTTTTTGAGGGACTAAAAATAGCACAAGAACATGCTGGTTTTTGTTCGCAGCATATGAATAAATGCCCCGTTATTTTTGTTAGTTTTAAAGATATTTTATATGAAAACAAAGTTGATTTCTACCTTAAATTAAATAACTATATATCTAATATTTATAATAAATTTCGATATCTTTTGGATTCAAAAACCACTTCACCTGAACAAAGAGAATGGTTTTCCACTTTACTCGCAGGAAAAGCAGATGCCAGTTTGTTAGAAGTGTCGTTAATGCGTTTAACAATGCTTCTTGAGCAACACCATGGAGTAAAGCCATTTCTTTTAATTGATGAGTATGATGTCCCCATTCATTCAGCATTTCATAATGGGCAATATGAAGATTGTATTAAATTTATGAAAGTTCTTTATGGGAGTGCTCTTAAAGGAAACACTCATTTAAATAAAGGAGTGATGACAGGAATTCTACGTGTAGCGAAAGAATCTATTTTTTCTGGACTCAACCATCTCGACGTAGCTTCTGTTGTTTCTTACAATTACCCGAATTTTTTTGGCATTACAGAGCAGGAATTAAAAAATTTATTGGTAGATTATCGTGTTGAAAGCCAATGTGAAAGCGTTAAAAATTGGTATAATGGATATCAGTTTGGCCAGAATACAACCATATATAACCCTTGGTCTATTCTGAATTGGTTGCACAATGGACATCAATTTAATCCTTATTGGCTGAACACCTCATCAAATGATTTAGTGCGTAGCCTGTTTTTTGCGCATAAAGAAAAACTACAAGAAATTATCTTTAAATTATTATCTGGAGAAAATGTTAAAATTCGTTTGAGTGAAGATTTGCACTTCCCGTCTCTACAAACAAATTGCTCCAATGAAGACTATTTAACTCTTCTTTTGCATTCTGGATATTTAACTACTAGAAACGAAGAATTTTTACAAAATAGATATTGGTACACACTTAGCATACCAAATGAAGAAATTAGAATTATTTTTTCAGATATGATGGATATGTGGCTTAAACAAATTGCTCCAAATTTACAAGAAAATATGTCACTTATTATTTTGAACTCGCTAAGAAATAATGATTTAAAAACATTCGAAACTCACTTTAGCAACGTTGTTTTACAAGTTATGAGCTACCACGATTTTGCAGAACAACCAGAAAATGCCTTTCATTGTTTTACTGCAGGTTTTTTAAGTTGGCTTTCCCATGAATACGAAGTGCGCTCAAACCGTGAAACAGGAGAAGGAAGGGCAGATATACTTTTGTTGCCAAAAAATAATTCTTTGCCTGGATATGTGTTTGAGCTCAAAGCCTACAGACCTAAAAAAGAACCCAAAAAACTTCCATTAGCTGGTATTAAAAATAAATTAAATTTAGCTCTAAAACAAATTGAAGAAAAAAATTACGAAGCTGAGTTTAAATCTCGAAACATAGCTAAAGTAACAAAAATTGCCATGGTATTTTACAAGAAAAAAGTTTGGTTTAAAACAAATTCTTAAATTTTCATCAAAATTATTGCTATAATTCGTGGGGATCTTCAATCCATTCTGTGAGGCCTTGTTTGCGTAGGGCATCAATAATTGCAGAACGTTCTGTGACAATCATTTCTCGTTCACAAAATTTGCTGTCTAAATAACCGTGGTGATCGTCATATGGGTTACAAATAGCAAGCCTATGGCCAGTTAAAGGGGCTGCTCCCACACTCATTAAGTCGTCAAAATTTTCAAGACTCACTTCAGAAAAATCGTACCGCAACTCAACGCCAGGGATGTAAGGAAGATTGTGTGAACGAGCAAGAGCACGTGCTAAGGTTGATTCATCAACATAATTTAAATCGAGTAAGGCATCTGCCACAGCCAGCTTCCATTTTTCAGCATAAGAAGTCGCAAAAATCCAATCGGTTTTATCAAGCTTAATTTCATGGTGGAGTGCTTCAAAAAGACTTTGTAGTATAAAAGTTTGTGACATGTGTGGCCTATTTTTGAAAGACTATTTTTTGCTGATAGTTTGTTCTATAGATTTTAGTTCACTATCGCTTTCAATTGAGTAGATAAGCATATCCAAAATAATAGTTCTAGCTTTTCCTAAAGTTTTTGCAGCTTCCATTTCGTTGCGCATTTGTTTAAGGGCTTTGGAATAATGATAAAGAATAACAGGCTCATTTGGGTTATGTTTAAGGGCATCAATAAAGTACTTTTGCGCTAGAGTTAAATTGTTCATTTTTAAGTATAAAGATCCAAGAGAATCAAGGTAATACGGGTTTTTTTCATCCATAGAGACAGCTTTTTTAAGCACTTTTTCTGCATTGGTTAAGTTTTTATTGTTTTCAACGTA